>JBIOYC010000118.1:0-9104 GCA_044869955.1 Thermoanaerobaculia bacterium
GGAGCTCGCCGTCCGCGGTAAGAGCTCCTACCGCCGGGTGATCAACGCCACGGGGGTCATCCTCCACACTGGCCTCGGCCGGGCCCCCCTGGCCGCGGAGGCGGTGGCCGCCCTCGCCGCCACCGCCGGCGGGGCCCAGCGAGTGGAGCTCGATCTCGAGAGCGGCCAGCGGGGGGGCCGGGAGGAAGGCTGCGTCACCCTGCTGCGCGAGCTGGTGGGTGGCGAGGACGCGGCGATCGTCAACAACAACGCCGGGGCCACTCTGCTGGTGCTCGCTGCTCTCGCCCGTGGCCGGCGGGTGCTGTTGTCACGGGGGGAAATGGTCGAGATCGGTGGCTCCTATCGCGTCCCGGACGTCATGGCCGAGAGCGGGGCGATCCTGACCGAGGTCGGCACCACCAACCGCACCCGCCTCGCCGACTACGAGCGGGCCTTCGCGGACGAGGTCGGCCTGATCTTGAAGGTCCACACCTCGAACTACCGCATCGTGGGCTTCACCGAAGAGGCGTCGATCGATGAGCTGGTGGCCCTGGGCCGCGAGCGGCACGTCCCCGTCGTGCACGATCTCGGCTCCGGCAGCCTGCTCGACCTCGCCGCGGCGGGCATCCCGGGCGAGCCCCAGGTGCGCCGGTCGGTGGCGAGCGGTGCGGACGTCGTGTGCTTCTCCGGCGACAAGCTGCTCGGCGGGCCCCAGGCGGGCGTGCTGGTGGGCCGGCGGGAGGCGATCGGGCGCTGCCGGCGTCACCCCCTCTTCCGCGCCCTGCGCCCCGGCCGTCTGGTCTACACCGCCCTCGAGGCGACGCTACGCCTCTACACCGCCGGTCCGGAAGCCGCGAGGGAGAAGGTCCCGGCCCTCTGCCGTCTGCTCACCCCCCCCGCGCTGCTCGAGGCCCGGGCACGCCGGCTGGCTCGCCGGCTGGCGAGCCCGGGAACCCTCCAGGCCAAGGCCGTTCCCTGTACCGGCCAGGCCGGCAGCGGCTCGCTCCCCCAGCTGGAGCTGGCCGGGTGGGGTGTGCGGCTGGCCCTCGCCGGCCGCTCCGCCGACGACCTCGCCCGCCGCCTGCGCACCGGCGACCCCGCCGTGGTGGCGCGCATCGAGGACGGTGAGGTGCTGCTCGACCTGAGGAGCGTGGGAGAGGAGGAGCTGGGGGAGTTGGCGAAGGCGGTGTCGGCGGTGGTGGGATAGGGACCCCTCACCCCTGCCCCTCTCCCGACCCGCCCGCGACTCCCTCCCGGGAGAGGGGTTCAGAAGGAGATCCCCTCCGGCCTCCCCCTCGCCCGGGAGGGAGGCCAGGGCGAGTCGGGAGAGGGGGATCGAGGGGGTGAGGGTCCTACGCCTCCCCCATCCTCCGCAGGTTGCGCAGCAACAGCACGGCCGCCAGCTCCACCGCCACCAGGGCCGTGCCGAGCAGGGCGTTGTGCGTGGTGGCCACCAGCAGGGCCATGGCGCAGAAGAGGAGGGAGGCGAGGTAGAGCAGCACCACCACCCGCCGCCGGCTGGTGGAGAACTCTTCGAGCGTGTGGTGGAGATGGTTGCGGTCGGCCCGGAACATGCGCGCCACCCGCTCGGGGAGCGAGGTGCGCGAGATCCCCAGGAAGCGCACCGCCATCACCACCAGGGTGTCCATCACCGGCAGGCCGAGGGCGAGGATCGGTACCAGCAGGGCCACCGCGGTCGGTGCCTTGAGCGACGAGAAGACGCTCAGGCTGCCGAGCAGGAAGCCGAGAGTGAGCGAGCCGGAGTCGCCCATGAAGATCGTGGCCGGCGCCCAGTTGTGGCGCAGGAAGCCGAGGCAGGCGCCGGCGATGGCGCCCATCACGATCGCCATCAGGGTGTTGCCGATCAGGGCCGAGTAGATCGCGAGGCCGCTCGCCATGATCGCCACCACCCCGCTGGCGAGGCCGTCCAGGCCGTCGAGCAGGTTGATGGCGTTGGTGACGCCGACAATCCACAGGACCGCGACCAGGTCTCCCCACAGGCCGAGGTGGCGGTCGCCGAGGCCGGGCACGCTGACGACCTGGAAGCTCCAGCCGCTCTGGACCACCAGGAAGGCGGCGCAGATCTCGACCAGGAACTTCTTGGCGACGCTGGCCCCGGCCAGGTCGTCGACCACCCCGAGCATGCCCACCATCAGGGTGCCGATGGCCAGGGCGACCAGCTCCGAGCGGCCGGCCATCGGCCCGCGGTCCCAGACCATCACCACCACGCCTACTGCGGCAACGGCCAGGCCGGCAAGGAGGGCGACGCCGCCCAGGCGAGGGATCGCCGAGACCTGCTTCTTCCGGTCGCCGGGTTGATCGAGGGCCTGGAGGAAGCGCGCGAGACGCTCGACCGGGGGCACGCAGAGATCGGTGACCAGCCCGGCGATGAGGGCGGCGAGCCCGGCGGAGAAGAAGAGCGAGTTCATGGGCTCCGGGGCGATTCTAGCCCCATCGGAGCCACGGGGACTGCCGTGTTTTGACGCTCCATTGACAATTCACGATCGCGGGCCACGCCCTCCGCGAGAGCTTCGAGGGCCGCGGCCACCTTCCCCGGCCGGCCCACCTCGGCGCGGAAGTAGGCGCCCGCGGGCAGCCCCTGGCGGCAGAGGAGGTCGACGTCCGAGGCCTCGCTGCCGACGAAGAGCACCGGCCGGCGGGACTCCAAGCAGCCGTAGACCTTCGAGGGCAGGACGTAGCCCACGAACTCGTCGCGCAGGGTGATCAGGTGGGCGTCGGGGGTCACCAGCAGGCGAGGGAGCAACTCGAGTGCCACCGGCCGGCTGCGCGCCAAGGGCAGTCCGAGCGCGGCGATCTCCCCCTCCACCTGGTCCGCCTTCTTGCCCGTGGCGTTCAGCCACAGGCGGACCCGGCCGGAGCCCTCGCGATGGTGGCGACGGTAGCCCTCGACGAAGGTGGCGTGGTCGTGGGCGACGCCGAAGTTGCCGGAGTAGAGCAGGCAAACGCCGCTCTCCAGCCTTTCCGGCCGGGGCAGGGGCTGGGTTCCGGCAGGGATGGCGACCGGGGAGGGGTCGCGCCGGAGGTGGATGCGCTCCGGGGCGATGCCGGCCTCGAGCAGGCGCCGGCGCTGGTCCTCGCCCAGGACCTCGAAGCGGTCCACCCGCTGGCGCAGGGCGAGCGTCAAGCGGTAGAAGGCCGCGAGGGGCGCCGGCACACGGCCCAGCTCGGCCATCAGGCACTCGGGGTGGAAGTCGGTGATGCGGTAGGTGAGGTTCTTGCCGAGAAGGGCGTTGGCCGTGGCGACGAAGTGGAGCAGGAAGGGGGGGCTGCCGGTGAAGAGGATCTCGTCCGCTGCTGCCAGAGCCCCGCGCAGACGCCAGAGCAGCCGGCTGTTGGTACGCAGGGTCCACAGCGCCCGGGCGCGGAAGTCGGCGCGGTCGTAGCTCGCGGCATGGAGGCGCACCACGGTCAGCCTCCCGGCGCCGACCACCTCCTCGCTCACCGAGTCCGGGCCCGAGGTGAGCCCGCCGAGCACCACCTCCATTCCCGCCGCCGCCCGCTCGCGGGCGAAGAGCAGGCTGTACTGGCCCACAGCGCCAAAGTCCGGCGGCAGCCAGTCGCAGAGGTAGACGAGGCGGTGCATGGAAGTGAGTCGGCCCCCGATTCGGGGGCCGATGCTACCGCGATGAGCCCCCCTCCCCGAGGTGCCAGGCACTTCGGGGAGGGGCGGGGCGGTCAGCGACCGCCGGGAAGGAGCAGGAAGCTGAGGTAGTAGCGCTTGGTGGTGGGGTCGTAGTTGAGGCGCCAGGTGGCGCGCCGGGGCAGCAGCTCGAGGATCTGCCGCATCACCTCCCGCGCCGGCACGCCGTCCGCGGCGAGGCGGATGCGGGTTTGGACGAAGAGGTTGAGCGGTGCGTAGCCCCAGCCGACCTTGACCGGCGAAGCCTCGTTGAGCTGGGCCACGATCTCGTCGAGGGTGTCATTGACCGAGCGCTCCTCGTCCGCCAGCAGCACCGGCGTGGAGAGCACCGGCTGAACGGCCGACCACTGGCCCGCGGCGTCCTCGAGCCGTGCAGGAATGAGGTGATAGATGCCGTCGCCACCCTCGAATCTGAACTGACCCGGACCGCCTGCCGCATCGTACTGAAAGAGCAGGGCCGAGAGCACGTCTGCATAGTCGGTGGGCCGGCCCTTGGCCGGGTCGAGCGCGTACTCGAAGGAGACCGCCGCCTTGCGCGGCACGATCACGGGAATCTTCGGCGCCCCCCGCTCGGGGCCGTTGGACTTGGCGACGGCGAGGGTGACGTCCTCGACGTCCGTGCCCGCCACCCAAGGGCCTTCCTCGTAGGTGATGACGATCTGATAGCGCTGCTCGAGCTCGTCGGCGAGCACCGAGAGAGGCCGGTGGTCGTCGACGGCCACGGAGAGTCGCGACGGGTCGAGGCCTGCCGACTGTGCGGCAGCAGCGCTGGCCAGCGAAAGCATGCTGCAAGCGGCGATGGCGAAGAAGCTCCCGACGCGTGAAGACGAGCGGTGAAGCAAGGTGCTATCTCTCATGTTCATGATCTCCTGGCCGATCAGTGCAGTGGACTGGTGACGCCGTCACGGGTGATGCGCGTTCCATTGGGAAGCACTTCGATGAGGATGACGTTCTGTGCATAGTCCTTGAGTGGAGCCGTACCCGCCTGCGAGCAATGCACGTACATGGTCTGAGTGGTTCCCATCGTGCACGGCACGCGGTTGAGCAGGGCATAGTACTCATCGACGTTGGCCTTGAATCCAATCAAATCAGCCTCGTGATAGGTGTTGCTGTTGGCCACGTTCCAGTTCGCGCCGGTCAGATTGTCGGTCACGTAGTTCCTGATCTGTGCGTTGACTGGAGCTCCTGCGAAGTAGCAGTGGTCGAAGCTGGCCGTGCCGCCATTCGGCCCGCCTTCCGTGACCCGCCTCCCCACGAAGCTGGTCTCTGCCGGTGCCAGATCGCCGAAGAACCTCGCGGCATCCCAGCTGGGCTGGACCCAGCCCTCGAACCGAGAAGATTCCCCGGTGGGAACCACACAAGCGGTCGAGGTCTTGGCTGCCTGGCAGGTACCGTCGGTGACAGAGAAACGCAGCTCCGGTACGTCCGGCGCAGGCTGACCGGCCGGCAGCTTGATGGGGATTGCGAGCCCGGCCACCTTGTTCGGGTTGACCTGGATCGTGCCGGCGCTGGCCGGGATCTGGATCGGCGTCGTACCGGACGTCTGCTGCAGTGTCCACGTGAAGTTGGCCACCTGGTCCGAGTCATTCCGGACGTAGGCGTTCATCGGAGTCGAGACATCTGGGACCAGCACGGCAGACTCCAGTACGACCGTGCAATTACACTCCGGGTTTTCGGGCGTCGTCGTCCCCGCAGCCGGGTTGTTGACGCTGAAGCTCCTGCCCCAGGACAGCCCGGTGAAGGTGTGGCCGCTTATGGCCACTCCGATCGGTTGAGCGCAGCAGGCGTTCTGCTCCACCATCCCTTCGAGAAGGCCATCGTCGAGCCCGACGGGGGTCACACTCGCGCACTCCCCACCGGTGATCTCGCCACCGGACACCGATCCCGTACCGAAGGCGCGCCAGCCGCCGCCGACGCAGAAGCTCTGGTTGTAGGCGAAGCCGTCGAAGCCGGTGATCTCGACGCCGTAGGTGATCTCGATGCAGAAGCGGGGGAAGGTGAAGCCGGTGTTGGTCAGCCGGAAGTAGATCGTCAGGTCCATCTGGAAGTAGGCCGAGATCACGAAGGCGCCGATCGGCACCCGCGCGCCGACACCGAGCCCTTGGAGGACGGCGTCGCCGATGACACCGAGGATCGGGTCGAAGAGGATCACCTTCTGCCACTGCACGCGGACCAGGGGAATCGTGATGCGGATGTAGAGCTCGAAGGAGATCGCCTTGTTGGCCCGTTCAGCGAGATAGGTCTCGCGATCGATACCCTGGATGAGCAGACCCTCGGGCACGACCTCGGTGCGATCGGGATCGCGGATGGTGAACTCCTGGAACCAGATCGCCGGCCGCTGGCTATAGCCACCGGCCATCTTCTCACCGTTCTTGCTTTCGGTCAGGTTGCGACTGGCGAGGGAGGACTGCTGGGGCAGGACGATGGTGATCGGTACGTTGACCGTGCGGCCCTGGGCGTCGGAGACGATGAGGTCCATCGACCCGACGGGGGCGTTGGGCAACACCTCGAGCAGGGCCGTGATCTCGCTTTCCGAGGTCTCGACGCTGTGCAGCAGGACGCGGCCACCCACGCCGGCGGTGACGGTGGTGCCGGCGAGGTTGCGGCCGGCGATCGAGAGGGCGTGGATGCGGTCCACCTGAGGCTGAGAGGGAGTCCAGGCGTCGACCAGCGGTCCACCGGGCAGCACCCGGAACTGGATCGCCTCCATCCCCGAGCCGTTGTCCACGACCAGGTTGTAGAAGTCGAGGATGCGGGTGTCGGTGGCGTCGATCTCGACCTCCATCGAGGTGCCGCCCGGATTGATCGAAATCACCTGGGCGGTGGGGAAGAAGCGCGTCACCGGGTTCTCCGGATCGGGCTGCTCCTCGGCGATCGATACCGTCGCGCCGGACAGGAAGGAGCCCTGGACGGTGACGCGGGTGCGCCCGCCGCTGCCGAAGGACTCGGGGCTGATGCTGTTGAGCACGGGCTTCTCGGCACTGGCCACGCGGAGCTGGGCGGTGGTCTCCCGGCTGATGCCACCGCCGGAGCCGAGGATGAGGAAGCTGTAGGTGTCGAGCGAGGCGAGGGCGGAGGTCGTCACCGTCAGTGTGGAGACCTCCCCGACCTGGATGTTCCAGGGATCGAAGCTGGCAGCAAAGCCCTTGGGCAGGCCGTCCACGTCGAGGTCGATGCCACCGGCCACGGCGGTGTCAGCGGACACCGAGACCTGGTAGATGGCGGTGCCCCCGGGGGAGGTGGAGACCAGCGAGGGATTGACCTGCACCGTGAAGTCGGTGGCCGTGCGTACGTTGAGGTTCACGGGCAGGGAGTGCGACAGGCTGCCCGAGGTGCCAGTGAGGGTCAAGGTGTGGAGACCGACGGGCGTGGTGCCGGAGGTGAACACGCGCAGGGCCGACGAGCTGCCGGGGTTGACGCTGGGCGGCGTCCAGCTGGCGGAGCTGGCGTTCGGCAGGCCGGTGACGGCGAGGGTGACCGGATCGGCGAAGCCGAAGCGGCCGGCCACGGAGAGGGTGTAGCCGACGTTCTCCCCGGGCAGGAGGTTGCGTTGGCTGGGCGAGACCGAAAGGGTGAAGTCCGGGATCCCGACCTCGCCGCTCAAGCTGAAGCGGTAGGGCAGCTGAGCCGGGTCGGTGGTCTCGACGGCGACCTGGCCGCCGTAGGTCCCGGCTGAGTTGCTGTGCAGGCGGACCCGGAAGGTGGTACTGCCTCCGGTCGGGATGACCGTGGCCGGGAAGGGCTCGATCTGGCTCCAGGCGGTTCCGGAGACCAGACCGGTCGGGGCGGCCAGGGTGAGGTCCGTCGCGCCGTCGTTCCAGATCGTGAACAGCCGGGACACGGGGACGGTGATGCCGGTCTCGGGGAAGAGGTAGGTGCTGCCGGAGCCGAGCAGCGAGCCGTCCGGCGCGGTGATGCGCACGGGCGGCAAGTTCCCGATGCGGCCGGCGACGGCGATCGTGAAGGGGTTCTCGTCGCCGTCGTTGCTGGCGATCGAGACGGTTCCGTTGTAGGTCCCACCGGTCGCGCACTGGAGGCGCACCCGGAAGAGGGTGCTGGCTCCCTGGGCGAGGCTCGCAGCCGGTGGATCGCCGATCTGGCTGAAGCAGGCACCGCTGACCAGGCCGGCGGGGTTGGTGATGGTGAGGGTCCCCTGGCCCTGGTTCTCGATGCGGAACTGTCGTGAGTCCGGCACGCCGGGAGCCAGCTCGGGGAAGGCGAAGCCCGCGCCGGAGGTCAGCTCGACGTTGTTCCAGTCCTGGAAGACGCGGATGTCGGGCTGGAGGGGCGGATCGACGGTGGCTCGGACGGAGAACGAGTAGGGGTTGTCGTTGGGGTCGTCCGAGGCGATCGAGACGGTGCCGTTGAAGGTGCCGCCGGTAGCGGACTGGATGCGCACCCGGAAGTAGGAGGTCCCGCCCGGGGGGATGGGTGTCACCGGTGTCTCGATCAGGCTCCAGCCGGAGCCGGAGACGAGAGAGGTCGGGTTGGTGATGTTGAGGTTGGTGTTGCCAGTGTTGGTGATGTTGAAGCGTCGCGAGTCGGCTTGGCCGGCGGGTACGTTGGGGGTGTAGGTCACGAGGCCCCCCTTCGCGACCGTCGCGCCATCCCAGTTCTGACTGACGGCGATCGCCGGGATCAGCGGCGCGTCGACTGTGGCGCGGACGGAGAAGCTGTAGGGGTTGTCGTTGGGGTCGTCCGAGGCGATCGAGACGGTGCCGGTGAAGGTACCGCCGGTCGAGGAGAGGATCCTCACCCGGAAGTAGCTGGTGGCCCCGGGGGCGATGGGGGTGACGGGGGTCTCGATCAAGCTCCAGCCGGTGCCGGAGACGAGCGAGGCCGCGTTGGTGATGTTCAAGCTGGCATTGCCGGTGTTGGTGATGTTGAAGCGCCGCGAGTCCGCCTGCCCGGCCGGGACGTTGGGGGTGTAGGTGACGAGCCCGCTCTTGGGCACGGTGACACCGTCCCAGTTCTGGGCCACGGCGATGTTCGGGGCCGGGGGCGGATCGACCGTGGCCCGCACGGAGAATCTGTAGGGATTGTCGTTGGAGTCGTCGGAAGCGATCGAGACGGTGCCGGTGAAGGTACCGCCGGTCGAGGAGAGGATGCGCACCCGGAAATAGGAAGTGCCCCCCGGGGCGATCGGGGTCACGGGGGTCTCGATCAGGCTCCAGCCGGTGCCGGAGACGAGCGAGGCGGCGTTGGTAATGTTGAGGTTCGCATTGCCGGTGTTGGTGATGTTGAAACGGCGGGAGTCGGCCTGGCCGGCCGGCACGTTGGGGGTGTAGGTGATCGTGGCACCCTTGGCCACGTTGGCGCCGTCCCAGTTCTGGGCCACGGCGATGTTCGGGGCCGGGGGCGGATCGACCGTGGCCCGCACGGAGAAGCTGTAGGGATTGTCGTTGGAGTCGTCGGAAGCGATCGAGACGGTGCCGGTGAAGGTACCGCCGGTCGAGGAGAGGAT
>JBIOYC010000119.1:0-10043 GCA_044869955.1 Thermoanaerobaculia bacterium
AGAGGGCCTGGCTTCCCGAAGTGCGGCTCCCCGAGGTGCCAGGCACTTCGGGGAGACTGGGAGCGCCGAGCCCCAGCTCCTCCAGGCACAGCACCTCGGCCGCCGTCTTGGGCAGGCGTTCGACCAGATCTCGCTGGGTGAGGACCACGGCTGCCCCGGCGTCCTCGCGGAGGAAGGCCAGGCGCTCGGCCGGGTAGCTCGGGTCCAGGGGCACGTAGGCGCCGCCGGCCACCATCGCGGCGAGCCCCCCCAGGATGCGCTCCGGCCGGGTGCGCTCGGCGACCACCGCCACCCTCGCCTCCGGCCCCACCCCTAGCCGCCGCAGCCGCTTCGCCAGGGCCCGCGTGCGGCCGGCGAGGTAGCCGTAGCTCCACACCTCGCCGCGCAGGGACACCGCCACCGCGTCCGGCCGCCGCGCTGCCCAAGCCAGACACAGCTCGTGGCTCCAGCCCTCGAAGGGCCACTCCCGGCCCGTGGCGTTCCACTCCACCAGAAGCTGCCGCTCTTCTCCCGGCGACAGCAGGGGCAGCTCGGAGACCAGGCGCGTTGGGTCGGCCAGGGCCCCTTCCAGGGCGCGGCGCCAGGCTCCGGCCAGGCGCTCGGCCGTGCTCGGATCGAAGAGCTCCCGGTTGTAGTCCAGGGTGCCGGCCAGGCGTCCTTCCCGCGGGGCCAGGTCGATGGTCAGGTCGACCAGGGCCCGCTCGCTGACCAGGGCCCGCGGCACCAGCTCGAGGCCCGGCAGCTCGAGGTTGCCGAGCGGCGTGGTGAGCACCGACAGCACCACCTGGAAGATCGGCGCCTGGGAGAGGTCCCGTTCCGGCCGCAGCTCCTCGACCAAACGCTCGAAGGGCAGGTCCTGGTGGGCCAGGGCCTGGGGCAGCCGCGAGCGCACCTGGTCCAGCAGCTCGACGAAGCTCGCCGACGGCGGGACCCGCACCCGCAGGGGCAGCGAGTTGATGAAGAAGCCGATCAGCCCCTCGATCTCCGAGCGGGTGCGCCCGGCGAGAGGGGTGCCGATCACCAGGTCGGTCTGGCCCGTGACGCGCGACAGGAAGGCCGCCATCGAGGCCAGCAACAGCATGAACAGGCTGGCGCCGCTGCCGCGGGCGAAGGCCTCGGCCTCGGCCACCCGCGGCGCCGGCAGCTCGAGGGGGACCTGGCCGCCGCGGGGCGAGACGAGAGGACGCCGAGGCCGATCGAAGGGCAGGTCGATCACCGCCGGAGCGTCGGCGAGGCTGGCGCGCCAGAACTCGAGCAGCCGCTCGAGCAAGGGCCCGGTCAGGCGCCCTCGCTGCCAGACCGCGAAGTCCGCGTACTGCACCGGCAGGGGCGCCAGCGGCGAGGGCCGGCCGGCGAGGCGAGCCTGGTAGAGCTGGCTGACCTCGCGCACGAAGATGCCGAACGACCAGCCGTCCGAGACGATGTGGTGCATGGCCACCGCCAGCAGGTGACGGCGCGGCGCCTGCCGCAGCAGGGCCAGGCGCAGCAGCTCACCCCGGGCGAGGTCGTAGGGCCGGGCCGCCAGTCGGCCGGCGAGGGCCAGGGCCAGCTCCTCCCCGGCCGCCTCCGGCAAGCCGGAGAGGTCGACCACGGGCAGGGGCACGGGCGCGGCGGGCAGGATCTCCTGCACCGGCTCGCCGCCGGCCGCGGGCAGGACGAAGCGGGTGCGCAGGGTCTCGTGGCGGGCCACCAGCTCGGCCACCACCGAGGCCATCGCCGCGAGCTCTACCCGGCCCACCAGCTCCAGGGCGTGGCCGAGGTTGTAGGCCCGCAGCTCCGGCGACAGCTGCTCCAGGAACCACAGCCGCTGCTGGGCGAAGGACAGGGGCGGCGGCGTGCCGTCCTCGCGGGGCCGGATGGCCTCGTCGTCCGCGCGCTCGGCTCCCGACGAGGGCGGCACCGCGGCCTCGCGGTCGAGCCTCTCCTGCAGGCGACGCCGCTGCTCCGGCGTCAGGCGCTCCATCACCTCGGCCAGGCCGCCCCTCATGACGCGCTCCTCCCCACCTCGGTCGCGCCCTCGGCCTCGATCTCCGAGAGCAGGGCGGCCAGGCGCTCACCATCGAGCTGTTCGGCCCGCAGCTCGGTGACCACCACGGCCAGCTCGGCCACCGTGGGCCCGGCCAGCATGCGGTCGAGGGGCAGCTCCACCCGGTAGCGGTCCCACATCCGGGAGGTGATCTGCGTGGCCAGCAGGGAGTGGCCGCCGAGCTCGTAGAAGTTGTCGCGGATGCCCACCGGCGCGACACCGATCAGCTCCGCCCACAGCTCGCAGAGGCTTTCCTCCAGCGGGTCGCGGGGCCCCACGAAGGGGGTATCGAGGTTGGGCCTGGCCTGGATTCCGCCGCCGCGGCTGCCGGCCTCGGCCTCGCCGGCCTGGCGCAGCTCCTCCACCGTGCGGATCTCACGCTCGAGGTCGCGGGTCGAGACCAGCACCCGCGGCACCCCGGCGACGACGATCCTCTCCAGCACGTCGAGGGCCTCGGCCGGCCTCATCCCGGACTCGCGGCGGGCCCTGAGCTCGCCGGAGAGGCCGGCTTGCAGGCGCCGCTCGGCCTCGAGGTCGGCGAGCTGCCAGTAGCCCCAGTCGATGGCCGTGACCGGCAGCCCGCTCTCGGCCGCCAGGGCCGGCGCGAAGGCGTCCAGGAAGGCGTTCGCCGCGCTGTAGTCGCCCTGGGCCATGCCGCCGATGGTGCCGGCCAGGGACGAATAGAGCACCAGGAAGTCGAGGTTCGAGCCGGCGAGCAGCTCACCGAGCAGCCAGGCCCCCTCGAGCTTGGGCGCCAGCACGGCGGCGGCCTCGGCGGCGCTGCGCTGGCGGATCAGGCCGACGGCGGGCACCGAGGCCAGGTGGAAGACGCCGTTGAGGGGGCCGAAGGCCTGGCGGGCGGCGTCGAGGGCACGGGCCAGCTCGCCCCGGCGAGTGGCGTCCGCCGCCAGCACCAGCACTTCGGCCCCCTGCTCCTCGAGGGCCAGCACGGCGCGCACGGCCTCGCTCGCCGGGTCGTCGCTGCCCAGGGCCACCAGCGCCGGCCAGTCCTCGCGGGGGGGCAGGCGCCGCCGCGCCACCAGGGCCAGGCGTGCCCGCGCCTGTCTCGCCAGGCGATCGGCGAGGGCCAGGCCGAGGGGGCTCAGACCACCCGTCAGGAGGTAGACGCCCTGCTCACGCCAGGCCGGCGCCGCCGGAGTCGGCAGCCGCACCGCCTCGTGGTGGCGCAGCCAGCGCTGGCCGTCGCGCACGGCCACCGTCTCGTCCCCCGCCGCCAGCCCCAGCTCCGAGAATAGGGTCTGGGCCGCGGCAGCCCCTTCCTGGGGAGAGAGCACCAGGTCCAGCGAGCGGCAGCACAGCCACTCGACCTCTTGCGTGAGCACCTTGAGCAGGCCGAGCACGGTGGCCTTCTCCGGCTCGACGGGCTCGCCGGGGCTCACGGCCTGGAGGCGGTTGGCGGCCACCAAGAGGAGGGTCTCGGGCCGGCCGTCGAAGCCGGCCAGGGCGCGGGCCAGGGCGTGGAAGGCGAAGAAGGTGGGCAGCTCGGTGACCGCCCGCGCCGCCTCCACGGCCTCGTGGGTGAGGGCGCCGGTGTAGACGATGCCCCGCGGCCAGCGGCCCCCGGTGGCCAGCTCCTCGAGCCAGGCGCGATAGGCCTCGGTGTCCGTGGGATGGATCCGCCGGTGTCGCGTGCCCCCGCCCCCGCGGCCAAAGGTCAGTACGTCGGCGCCGGCCCCGGCCAGCAGCTCGGCCAGGCGCTCGCCGACACCGCAGCCGTCCAGGCCCACCAGCCAGGGGGCCGAGCCGGCGAAGGGAGGCAGCAGCCGGGCGGGCCGGCCGAGCTTCCAGCCCGGCAGCCAGGTCCAGTCCTCGACGGGCACACGCTCGAGGCCGCCGGCGCTGGTGGCGCGGCCCGGCTCGACCCAGAAGCGGGGGCCGGCGAAGGGGTAGACCGGCAGATGTAGCCGGCGCCGCCGCACTCCGCCCTGCATGCCCTCGGCGTCCAGCTCCGCCCCCGCCAGCCACAGCCGGCCGGCAGCGCGCAGCAGGACTTCCAGGTCCTCCTCGGGGTCCTTCACCCCGGGCAGGGAGCTCAGGACCAGGCGCTCCGGGAGCTGGGTGCGGGCGAGGCCCGAGAGGGTGCCCCCGGGGCCGACCTCGAGCAGGGCGGCCGCCGGATCCTCCGCCGCGAGGGTGGCGAGGCCGGCCGAGAAGCGCACCGGCGAGCAGAGGTGGTCGGCCCAGTAGCGGGGGTCGGTGGCCTGTTCGGGGGTGATCCAGGTGCCGGTGAGGTTCGACACCCAGGGCAGGCGCGGCGCCTGGCGCTCGAGGCCGGCCACCGCCGCGGCCAGCCGGGGCGCCATCGCCCGCAGGGCCCGCGAGTGGGGCGAGCGCTCGATGCGCAGGCGGCGCGGGGCCAGCCCCTCGGCCACCAGCCGCGCCTCGAGGCGGTCCATCGCCGCCGCCGGCCCGGTGAGCACCACCAGCTCGGGACCGTTGACCACTGCCAGGTCGAGCTCGGGATGCTCGGCCAGCAGCTCGGCGGCGCGCTCCGGGGTACAGGGCACGGAGAGCATGCCGCCGGTGGCGGGCAGCTCGCCGATCAGCTCCGCCCGCTTCGCCACCAGCCCCAGGGCGTCCGCCTCGCTGAACACCCCGGCCAGGCAGGCCGCCACCAGCTCGCCGTTCGAGTGGCCGAGCATCGCCCGCGGCGCCACCCCCCAGCGCATCCAGAGCCGGGCCAGGCAGTACTCGACGACGAACAGCGCCGGCAGGTGGACGGCGGGGTCGACGAAGGCCCTCTCCGCCGCCTCGGCCGTGCCCGCCGGGGGATCGAGCACGGCCCGCGGGTCCCGGCCGGTGGCCGCGGCGAGCGCCTCGCTGGTGCGGTCGACGTCCTGCCGGTAGCCGGCCTCCGCCCGGTAGAGGCCCCGGCTCATGCCCACGTGCTGGGGACCGAAGCCCGGGAAGAGGAAACAGACCGGCCGCCGGCTGGCCTCCTCGTGGCGCTCCAGCAGGTCCCGCTCGGCGAGCCGCCGGGCGCCGTCCCCGAGGTCGCGGGCGACCACCACCCGGCGATGGGGCAAGCGCTGGCGGCCGGCGAGCAGGGTGTAGGCCACGTCGGCCAGCGGCGCCTCCTGCGGTGCCGGCCCGGCGAGCGCCGAGAGGTGCCCGGCCAGGCCGTCGGTGAGCCGGTCGAGGGCATCCGGGCTCTTGGCCGAGAGGGTGAGCAGCTGCCAGGGCAGGCCGGGGGCGAACGGAGCCGGAGCCGGCGCCTCCTCGAGCACGACGTGGGCGTTGGTGCCGCCGATGCCCAGGGAGCTGACCCCGGCCCGGCGCGGCCCCTCCGGGAGCGGCCAGGGGATCGCCGTCGAGTTGACGAAGAAGGGGCTGTCGTCCAGCTCGAGGTCGGGGTTGGGGGCCGTGAAGTGGAGCGAGGGCGGCACGGTGCCGTGGGCCACCGCCAGGGTGGCCTTGATCAGCCCGGCGACGCCGGCCGCGGCGTCCAGGTGGCCGAGGTTCGGCTTGACCGAGCCCAGGGCGCAATAGCCGCGCTCGTCGGTGCCCCGGCGGAAGGCCCGCGTCAGGGCGGTGACCTCGATCGGGTCCCCCACCGCGGTGCCCGTGCCATGGGCCTCGATGAAGCCGAGGGTCTCCGGGGCGAAGCCCGCCTCCTCCTGGGCGTCGGCGATCACCGCCGCCTGGCCGTCGATCGACGGCGAGGTGTAGCCCACCTTGGCCGAGCCGTCGTTGTTGACCGCCGAGCCGCGGATCACGGCGTAGATCGAGTCGCCGTCGGCCACGGCCCGGGCCAGGGGCTTGAGCACCACCGCCGCCACCCCCTGGCCGCCGACCGTGCCCCGGGCCTCGACGTCGAAGGCCCGGCAATGGCCGTCGGGGGACATCACGCCCCCCTCCTCGAAGAGGTAGCCCTGGCGCAGGGGCGCCGAGACGCAGACGCCGCCCGCCAGGGCCAGGTCGCACTCACCCCGGGCCAGGCTGCGGCAGGCCACGTGCGCCGCCACCAACGAGGTCGAGCAGGCGCTCTGTACCGAAAAGCTGGGGCCCCGCAGGTTGAGCTTGTAGGAGACCCGGTTGGGCACGTGGTCCTTGTCGTTGCCGATCAAGGCGGCCCGGCCGCCGGCCGACGCCACCAGCTCCCGCTGGGAGATCAGGTTGAGCAGGTAGGAGCTGAAAGAGGCGCCGGCGAACAAGCCGACCTCCCCCCGGCCCCGCTCGGCGCCGTAGCCGGCGTCCTCGAGGGCTTGCCAGCAGGTCTCGAGGAACAACCGCTGCTGCGGGTCCATCAGCTGGGCCTCACGGGGGCTGTAGCCGAAGAAGGCAGCATCGAAGGTGTCCGCCCCGTCGAGGGCGCCGTTGGCAGCGACGTAGCGGGGATGGTCGACCTCGGCCGCGCTCACCCCGGCGGCCAGCAGCTCCTCGCGGGTGAAGAAGGAGATCGACTCGACGCCGGCGAGGAGGTTGCGCCACAGGGTCGCAACGTCGGGAGCCCCCGGGAAACGGCCGGCCATGCCGATGAGGGCGATGCCTTCCGGGCCCACGGCCCCGCGCTCGCGCCGGGCGCCTGCTGGCCGGCTCGTGCGACGGGCGGTGGAGGCGGCGTCCGGGGCCAGACGTTCGGCCAGGGCGCGCACGGTCGGCAGCTGGAAGAGCTCGACCAGGGGCAGCCTCGCCCCCAGCTCGTCGCGCAGGCGCTGATGCATGCGGGCGACCAGCATCGAGTGGCCGCCGAGGTCGAAGAAGCTCTCCTCCACCCCGACCTGGTCGAGGCCGAGCAGGTCCGCCCACAGGGCCGCGATCCGCGCTTCGAGCTCGCTGGCCGGCGCCGCGGCCGGGCGGCCGGAGGCGAGCTCCGGCCGCGGCAGGCGCTCGAGGGCCGCCCGGTCCACCTTGCCGTTGGGCGAGAAGGGCAGCCGCTCGAGAGCCATGAAGGCCGCTGGCACCATGTACTCGGGCAGCCGCGAGCGAGCGTGGCGGCGCAGGGCCTCGACGTCGATCCCGCCGAGCTCCCGGGCCGTCAGATAGGCCACCAGCACCTCGCGCCCACCCTCCCGGGCCAGCACCACGGCGGCGTCGCGCACCGCCGGGTGGTCGGCCAGGGCGGACTCGATCTCGCCCGGCTCGATGCGGAAGCCGCGCAGCTTGATCTGGAAGTCCGAGCGGCCGAGGAAGTCGAAGTCGCCGTCCGGGCGGCGGCGCACCCGGTCGCCGCTGCGGTAGAGGCGCTCTCCGGCGCGGCCCGAGAAGGGATCCGGCACGAAGCGCCAGGCGGTCAGACCGGGGCGGCCGAGGTAGCCGCGGGCGAGACCCACGCCGCCGATCACCAGCTCCCCCGGCACGCCCACAGGGGCGGGCTGGAAGGCGCCGTCCACCACGTAGAGCTGGGTGTTGGCGATGGTGAGGCCGATCGACGGCAGCCCCATGGACGCCAGGCTCGGGGCCCCGGGCGCGCCGCGGGGGGCCACCGGCACGGCGGTCGAGAGCACGGTGTACTCGGCTGGACCGTAGGTGTTGGAGAGCGCGAAGGGAGCCTCCGGCGCCGGGCGGCCGACCAGGCGGTCGCCGCCGATGATCACCGTGCGCACGCCGATCGCCCGCCCGGGCGCGATCGGCTCTCTCAGCACTCCCTCGACCAGGGCGGTGGGCAGGTAGGCCAGGGTGAGGCGCTCGCGCTCCCACCAGTCGAGAGTGCCGGCGGCCGAGAGGCGGGCCTCCTCCTCCGGCACGTGGACGCTGGCGCCAGCCGCGAGGTAGGGCCAGAGCTCCCAGATCGAGGCGTCGAAGGTGGGCGCGGCGACCTGAGTGGCGCGGTCGTCCTCGCGCAGGCCGTAGTAGGCCTGATGCCAGCGCACCATGTTCAGCAGACCCTCGTGGGGGATCTCGACGCCCTTGGGCTTGCCGGTCGAGCCCGAGGTGTAGACCACGTAGGCCAGGCTCGACCCCTCGACCGGCACGGCTTCGAGCGCCACGGGCTCGGCCCAGGGATCCTCGCCGTCGAGTTGGACGCAGGAGGCGGCGGGCACGGCGAGGCGCTCGGCGACCGCCGAGAAGGCCAGGATCACGGGCGCCCGGGCGTCCGAGAGCAGGAAGGCCAGCCGCTCGGGCGGATGGCTGGGGTCGAGGGGCAGGTAGGCGCCGCCGGCCAGCAGCACGGCCAGCGACCCCGCCAGCCTCTCCAGCTGGGTGCGCTCGGCGAGCAGGCCGACCCGCACGTCCGGCCCGACGCCCAGGGCGCGCAGCCGCGCGGCCAGCGCCGCGGCCCGCCGCAGCAGGTGGTCGTAGGTCCAGATCTCCCCTTCCCGGCCCACCGCCACGGCATCCGGGCGCCGGGCCGCCTGGGCCAGCACCAGCTCGTGGGTCCAGCCAGCGAAGGGGTAGACGGCGGCGGTGTCGTTCCAGCCCCAGAGCAGCTGCCGGCGCTCCTCGGGGGAGATCATCACCAGCTCGGTCACGGGCCGCCCGGGCTCGGCCACGGCCCCTTCGAGCAGGCGGGCCCAATGCCCCATCAGCCGCTCCACCGTGGCGCGGTCGAAGAGGTCTCCCGCCCACTCCACCTCGGCGCTCAGCCCCTGCCCCGCGCCCTCGACGCAGGTGACGGCGAGGTCGAGCTTGGCCGTGCGGCTGTGGGTCTCGACTGCCTCGACCGTCAGGCCCAGATCCCGGGGCAGCTCACCCGTCACCTGGGTGAGTCCCCGGCTCTGGAGGCTGAAGACGACCTGGAAGAGGGGGGCCCGCGACAGGTCTCGCTCCGGGCGCAGCTCCTCGATCAGCCGATCGAAGCTGACGTGCTGATGGCTGAAGGCCGCGAGGGTGCGGCGGCGCACCCGCGAGACCAGCTCGGTGAACGACGGCTCGCCCTCGAGCTCGGCGAGCAGGGGCAGGGTGTTGATGAAGTAGCCGATCAGCCCCTCGGTCTCGACCCGGTGGCGTCCGGCCACGGGGGTGCCGACGACGAAGCGTCGCTGGCCGCTCCAGCGGGAGAGCACGGTCTCGAAGCCGGCGAGGAGGGCCATGAAGGGCGTGGCACCGGCGCCCTGGGCGAGCCGGCCGACGGCGCCGGCCAGGGGCCCCGGCAGGGGGAAGGAGGCGAGCTCCCCGCGCAGGCTGGGAAGGGCCGGGCGGGGGCGGTCGGTGGGGAGGTCGAGAGGTGGCGCCAGCTCACCCCCAACCCCGAGCTCGGCGCGCCAGAAGGTCAGCTCGCCGGCCACCACCTCGGGCGTCAGGGCCGCCTCCTCGGCGCGGACGTGGTCGGCGTAGCTCCAGGCCAGCTCGGGCAGGGGCGAGGGCCGGCCGGCCCGGGCTGCCGGGTAGAGCACCAGGAATTCGCGCAGCAGCAGACCCGCCGACCAACCGTCGCTCGCCAGGTGGTGCTGGGTCAGGAGCAGGCGGTGCCCGTCCGCCTCCAGGGCCAGCAGCCGGGCGCGCAGGGGCAGGTCCCGTTCGAGGTCGAAGGGCCGGGCCGCCTCGGCCCGGGTCAGCAGCTCGGTCGCGGCGCACCGATCCGCCGTCCCGAGCCCCGAGAGGTCGACCAGCGGTACCGGCAAGGGTCGACGGCTCGGCGCCGCCACCCGCAGCCAGACCCCTTCGGCCCCCTCGACCAGCCGGGTACGCAGGGGCCCGTGGCGGCGCACGATCTCGCCCAGGGCCGTCGCCAGGGCAAGGCGGTCGAGGGGTCCGCCCAGCTCGAGGGCGGCCGGGATGTTGTAGAGGGGCGAGCCGGGCCAGAGGCGGTCGAAGAACCACAGCCGGCGCTGGGCGAAGGAGAGAGGGATGACCAGCTCGGCCTCGTCCCCCCGCCCTGGATTCCCGCTTTTGCGGGAATGACGACTGGAAGCGGCGGCCTCCCCTCCGTCATCCCCGCGCAAGCGGGGATCCATCCCCGTCTCTCCCCCCAGCCCCTCGATCACCCGCGCCAGGCCCGCCACCGTCGGCGCTTCGAAGAGGCTCTTCAGGGGCAGTTCCACACCCAGCCCCTCGCGGATCCGTGACAGCAGCCTGGTGGCCGAGAGCGAGTGCCCGCCGAGATCGAAGAAGC
>JBIOYC010000120.1:0-10734 GCA_044869955.1 Thermoanaerobaculia bacterium
CCGCCGCCGGCCGCAGCGTCGAGGAGCAGTTCCGGGAGCTGGCGCGGCTGGCCGGCGAGGAACCGCTGGCCCCCGGTGGCAACCGGGTGCTGATCACCTGCCGCACCCATTTCTTCCGCGACCAGCAGCAAGTCAAGGACACCGCGGACGGCCGGCTGGAGGGGCTCGTGGCCCCCAAGGACTCGGCCCTGGGCAAGCTCGCCCGGCGCTTCGAGGCGGAGATCGACGAGCTCTGCCTGTTCGACGGGGAGGAGATCGCCCAGTTCCTCGAAAACCACCTGGGCCAGGCCAAGGCGAAGGAGGCGAGCGCTTTCATCGAGCGGACTTACGACCTGAAGAGCCTCGCCCCCCGGCCGGTGCTGCTGGAGATGATCGTCAAGTCCCTGCCCAAGCTCTGGCAGTCGGGAGAAGCTCAGGTGAGCCCGGCGGGGCTTTACGAGGTCTACACCAGGGAATGGTTGGAGGACCGCAGTGGCAGGAGTCTCCAGACCCCGCCGGCGCTGCGGCATCGGTTGTTGACCCTGCTCGCCGCCAGCCTTTGGCAACGCGAGGATCGTCGCATCCATCATCAGGATCTGCTCGCCGAGGTGCGCCGTCTTTCCGGGCTGTTCCCCGGGCTGGACTACGAGCGGGTGGACGTGGAGCTACGCACGGCCGCCTTCCTGGTGCGCTCGGCCGAGGGCTACTACCGCTTCTCCCACAAGAGCTTCCTGGAATTCTTCCTGGCCCGGAACCTGGCCGAGGCCCTGGCCGGGGAGGATCCGGCTGCCGCCCTGGACCTGCCGGCCCTGTCGCGGGAGGTCGGAGAGTTCTTCTGGCAGCTCCCGGCGCTGGCAGGGGAGCAGGCCCTCGCGGCGTTGAAGAGCGTCCTACAGCAGCCTTACCGAGCCCGGGCGAGCGAGAACGCGTTGCGGCTGGGGCATTGGAGCAAGCGCCACCTGGTCCGGCCCTTCGAGGTCGAGAACGCTCAGCTTGCCGGTGCACAGCTTCGAGGCGAGGAGCTCTTCGGGGTACGCCTCCCCGCGGCCGACCTGAGCGGGGCGATGCTGGCGCAGGCCGTCCTGTCCAGCGCTACCTTGACGAGCGTCCGCCTCGATGAGGCGACTCTCCACGAGGCGGCGCTCGTCGGGGCCAACTTGACCGGGGCCTGGCTGCTGCGCACGTCCCTAGTTCGGGGCGATCTCAGCAACTCCCAGCTCTCCTGGGCCCGGCTCTCGGCGGCCAACCTGGTCGCTGCTGTGCTGGATGACACCGACCTGAGTGACTCTGACCTATCTGAGGCGCGTCTGACGCTCGCCTCGGGCGACGGCACCTGCTTCGACCGCGCCGACCTGCAGGGGTGTGATCTCGAGAGGTCGGTCTGGACCGGCTGCTCCTTCGAACAATGCCGCGTCGAGGGAGCGAGGACCGAGGGATGGCTGATCGAAGCGGAACAGGCGCTCGCGACCGGCCTCGAGCCCGTCCGTCTCCAGGACCAAAGGGTCCGACCCTCGCCGCACCATGGGCACACCAGCTTGGTGCGGGTCGTAGCCTGGGCGCCGGACGGTCGTTTCCTCGCTTCGGGGAGCGACGATGGCTCGGTTCGGGTGTGGGAGGTGGGCACGGGGGAGTCAGTGTCGGTGCTGTCGGGCTCGGGGGGTCGTGTCTGGTCGGTGTCGTACTCGCCGGACGGTCGTTTCCTCGCTTCGGGGAGCGAGGATGGCTCGGTTCGGGTGTGGGAGGTGGGCACGGGGGAGTCGGTGTCGGTGCTGTCGGGCTCGGGGGGTAGTGTCTGGTCGGTGTCGTACTCGCCGGACGGTCGTTTCCTCGCTTCGGGGAGCTCGGATGGCCTGGTCCACCTTTGGGACGTGGCCGAGGGCCGGCACGCTGCAGCGCTGGCGGGAACGGGCCAGATGGGCCTGGCCTGGATCGAGGGTGGGTGGTCCCGAATGAGCAGGGGCTCCAACCTCAGTGCCCTGCGCTCTCTCTCCCTCTGGGTCGAGACCTCCCGCTCCGAAGCGGGGACCGCCTACCGCGTGCTGCCCATGGGCGGGCTGTGGAAGATCCTCCACCGGCCGGACCTGGTGGAGCGGGCGCTCTCGGCGCTGGCGCCCTCCGCAGAGGCAGGGTCAGGACCCTCCGCGACGAATTCTCGAGCGAAGAAGACCTCGACCTCAAGAACCTCACCGGGAAAGAGCTGACCGCCTGCTGGAACCTCCGGCTCGAGCGGGCCCAGGCCACCAACGACTTAGACGAAGATCGGCGAGCGGGGCTGCGCCCCGTCGCGCCGGCTGAGGTGGCCTCTGGGCGCCTCCCCTACCGCATGCCCGGATGGGCCCCGTCCGCCCTCGCGGTCAGCGTGAGGAAGCGGGGGTCCTTGTGGAGCTTGGCGAAGCCGGCGTCCTCGCGGGCCTCCTGCATCTCCATGGCGCGCACGGCGTCGTAGCGCTCGTACTGGTAGAAGTGGCGTTCGAGCAGGGCCAGGGCCTTCTCGGAGTCGCCCGTCAGGGTGTGGATCACCGCCAGGTTGTACGAGGCTTCGAGCAGGCTCTCGTGCGCATGGGCCGCGGCCAGGGCCTCCTCCCGCTGGCCGGCGTCGGCGGCGAAGACGGCCATGAAGACCCGGTTGTAGGGGTCGTCCGGGCCCAGGGCCAGGGCCTGGCGAGCGTAGTCGAGGGCCTTTCCCTGCGCGCCCTCGGAGAACCAGTAGACGGCCAGGTTGCGATAGGCGATGGGGAGCGGGAAGGTGGCCACGGACTCCTCGAGCAGCGCCAGACCCTCGGGGAAGCGGTCGCCATGGAGGGTCATCTTGCCCAGGCCGTGGAGGGCCACGGCCCGGGAAATCGGATCGGCCGGACGCGACAGGAGAGCCCGGAAGTGCCCCTCGGCGGCCCGCCATTCGCCGGTGTGGTGGCGCTCCAGCTCGGCCAGGTAGCGCAGCGGCACCGGATCGGCCGGGTCGAGCTCGTGGGCCCGTTCGTAGAGCCGCCGGGCCTGCTCGTACTCGGCGGCGTTCTCGGCCACCACGCCGTCGTCCATCACCCGCTCGATCTGGGCGCTCCGCCGCGGGTCGAGAGAGGGCATCCGCTCGAGCCGGGCGGACTCCTTCTCGTCGACCGGTTGGCCAAGTTTCTTGAGCGCCTTGGCGGCCTTCTTGCCGGCCGAAGGCACCAGGCAACGCTCTGCCCAGACCTGCTGGTAGAGGCTGACGGCAGCGGCCTGGTCGCCCGCCTTCTCCTTGGCCTTGGCGGCTCCGAGCTGCCCTTCGAGCGCTTCCTCCCGGGCCTCGAGCTGGTGGGTGACCAGCTTCTCGATGGCGCTCACGCCGGGTTCCTTGCCGGCCCCCGCGAGGCGGCCCAGCTCGGCGCCGCCGGCGTCGACCAGCACGACCAGAGGGGTCTGGCCAGGGGCCGAGAAGCGTGTGTAGAGCTCCGAGTGATCGGTGGGCACCAGGCCCATGCCGACGCAGCGGGCCGAGGCCAGGGTCAGGCCGCGAGACTTCTGGAGCGCCGAGGAGCGCGCCTCCTCCGCGGAGGCTGGGAACCAGTAGAGGGTGAGCTGGGAGTCGGCCGGCAAGGCCTTGCCGGTGGTGAGCACGGTCCACGGCACCTGGTAGACGTTCGCCTGGGCCGAGAGGCTGCTGCCCGCTCCCATGCCGCCCGTCCCGCCGCCCCCCCCGCCGCCACAAGTGGCCCACACCGGCGAAGCGATCAGGCTCCCTACCAGGGTCCAGACAGCGAGTACGCGCAGGTTCATGCAGGACTCCTTTGACCGAGTTGTGGCGGAGGAGTCTAGCAGGCGGCAACCGAACCCTTCTTCCCCACGGGGCCTCTCTCAAGGTAGGAAGAGCGAGACCCCGATGAACCGGCCCCTCGAACCCGACGACCGCGAATCCTGGTGGGTGCTGCGCGCCCAGGCTGGAGATCGCGAGGCGCTCGAGCAGCTACTCGAGTGCGTCGCCGGTCCCTTGGGCAGCTACCTCGCGCGGATGGCGGGGGAGCCGGCCCTGGGGGAGGACCTGCTGCAAGAAGCCCTGCTCCAGATTTACCGCAAACTCGGCTGGCTCGAGGACCCCCGGCTCTTCCGGCCCTGGGCCTTCCGCCTCGCCTCCCGCCTGGCCTGGAAGCGGCTCCGGCGGGAGCGCCGGCGGCTCTCGCGGCACGAGGACGACGACTCCGCCCTCGAGCGGCTGCCGGCCCCCGACGCGCCGGAGCCGGGCACGCCGGAGGTGCTCGCCGCCTTACCGCGGCTGGTCGCCGAGCTTTCCCCCGCCAGCCGTTCGGTGCTCGCCCTCCACTTCCAGGAGGAGATGACCCTGGCCGAGGTGGCGGGAGTGCTCGGCATCCCCGAGGGTACCGTCAAGTCCCGTTTGGCCTACGGCCTCGCCCGGCTCCGCCAGCGTCTGGGGCGGGGTCCTTCAGAAAGGAATTCCGGATGATCGTCCGCCGCCGCATCGAAGTCGATCCCAGCCTGTTCCAGGGCCTGAAGGCGTCTCGCCGCCTGCGATTCGCGGTGATCGTCTTCGCCGTGATCGAGCTGCTGGTCCTGGTCCCCCTGATCGTGCGCATCCTGCGCTGAGCTCCACCGAAACCTCTTCCTCGCGGAGGATTGACCTCATGACCCCCACTCCCGACATCGACAAGGCCCTGGGCACCGCTCTCGACGAGATTGCCCAGAGCGAGCGCGGCTACAAGGCGGCAATCTTCGTCGCCGCCGCCCTGGAAGCCGCGTTCCTGCTCGCCGTGCTCAAGCTCGCCGACTTCGGCGACCGTACCCACCTACTGCTGGTGGTCTCCACGGTCGCCGCGTACAGCATCCTCGCCTTCGGCCTGATCGCCCTGGGCGCCCACGTCTCGCGCAACACGCTGCGGGTGCTCAAGGCCCTGGAGCTGTTGCGGCGGTGAAGGCTCAGAACGTGATCTTCGCCGCCAGCTGGACGATGCGGTTGTCGGCCGCGGTGACGTCGGCACCGTAGTTGGTGACCGGGATGAGCACGTTGCTCGCCACGTTGTAGTTGTAGAACACCGTGCGCTGGCTGTTGATGTTGTCCCGATCGAACAGGTTGAAAGCCTCGGCGATGACCTCGAAGTTGACACGGTCGCCGAGCCGGAAGCGCTTGGCGATGCGCAGATCGACGGTGGTGCTCGAGGGCAGGTTGTCTTCGTTGCGGCTGCCGGGCACGATGTCGTTGCGGGTGTTGCCGTCGCGGTTGACGTCGTTGGTGATCGTCTTCGAGTAGGGCTGCCCGCTCTGATACACCGCGATCCATGACAGCGACCAGCCGTCGATCAGCTGGCCAAGCCAGCCGCCGGTGCCCTGCCAGTAGTCGAGGCTCCACAGGCCGGAGACCACCAGGCGATGGCGCTGGTCGTTGATGCCCGGGCCATCGGCGAGGCCGAAGTTGGCGGGATCGGGCGGGAACTTGGCGTCGTCGCCGCTGTTCGGCACCACGGCCGTGGCATCCGGCGCGGTATCGGTCACCTCGCCGTAGGTGTAGGCGAGGTTGCCCTGGAGGTTGCCGCGGAAGCGTTTGCGCAGCTCGAGGGTGAGGCCGTTGTACTCGGACTCGGCCGTGCTCTCGAAGCGGATGATGCGATCGAAGTTGGTGAACGGGCGGGTCGTGGGGTAGCGCAGGATGGTCTCCGAGCCGCCCCCTTGCACCGGGATCTGCGTCGGCACCGGCGTGCCGACGTTGAAGTCCCGTGAGCGCTGCAGCTTCTCACCCCGCACGTAGAGATAGGAGAGGCCGAGGGCGAGGTCGTCGGTCAGGGCGTACTCGGCGCCCAGGCTGGCCTGGTGGATCTCCGGATTCTCGTAGTCGGAGTCGAAGAAGAAGATCGTCGGCTTGGGCAGGGCGGCCCCGCTCGGGATCGAGGTGAAGATGTTGGGGTAGGTTGGCACCTGGCTGCCCGTGAAGGTCGCCGTCTGGACGTTGATGCCGTTGTTCGAGTGTGCCGTGCCGACCATGATCGCCGGGGTGCGGCCATAGAAGAGACCGTAGCCGAAGCGCACCACGGCCTTGGGAGTGACGCTCCACGCCACGCCGACGCGCGGCGCCACGTTGTCCTCGTCGGTGTTGAGGAAGCTGGTGTCGATGCCCGCGGCGGCGAGCTGCGGATCGGGGTTGCGCACCGGTGGCTGGGCGAAGTCCTGGAGGTCGTAGCGCAGGCCGAGCATCACCGACACGCTCTCGGTCACTTTCCAATCGTCCTGCAGGAAGAGGGCGTAC
The DNA here is from genome assembly GCA_044869955.1 of Thermoanaerobaculia bacterium. GTDB lineage: Bacteria > Acidobacteriota > Thermoanaerobaculia > Multivoradales > SZUA-115 > CALMKX01. The sequence continues at coordinate 6,209 of JBIOYC010000120.1, forward strand.
TCCTTACTGTCGGGATGGGTTGTGGCGCCGGTCGTGCCGGGGCCGGCGAAGGCCTGGACGTAGCGCTCGCCGGGGGCGCTGGGCACGCCGCGCTGGAAGCTGGCGATCGAGTTGAAGGTGTAGGAGCCGGAGAAGTTGCCGGGGAAGAAGTTGGTGATCTCGTCCTGGAGATAGTCGAATCCCGCCTTGATCGTGTGATTGCCCTCGAGCCAGGTCAGGGTGTCGGCGACCTGGTAGCGATCGATCGTGGTCTCGCGGGGGCTGAAGAAGTTGCGACCCACGACGAGGATGGTGCGGCCCTGTTCGCGCACCGTGGCCTCGGGCAGGTCGGAATTGGCCTCGCCGGGCTCCTTGTCCCGCCCATATTGGCCCCGCGCCTCGTTGAACAGGGAGGTGCCGAACACGGAGGTCAGCGAGAGGTTGACGGTATCGGTCTTCACCAGGCTGTCGCCGGTGTGCTGCTCGGCGTTGGTGGCGCCGCCGTTCTCGAAGTTGGTGCCGGTGAAATCCTGGTGGTTGTAACGGCCGGTCAGGCGATGGCGATCGCTCACCTGCCAATCGGTCTTGAGCAGGTAGACGTCCTGGTCCTGACCCCTCTGCCACGAGGTGCCCAGCTCGCGCAGGCGGACGAGCCCGGCCTGGGTGGTGGGGTCGTTCGAGAGCGTCAGGCCGGCGAGGTTCTGATCGACGTTGACGTCGTTCGGGATGTCGTTTCGTTGCGCGTCGTAGGAGAAGAAGAAAAAGGCACGGTCGCGGCGGATCGGTCCGCCCAGCGAGGCCCCGTACTGATCGAAGTGGTAGGGCGACTTGGGACGGCCGGCGGTGCGGTTGGCGAAGCTGTTCTCGTTCAGGCTCTCATCGCGGTAGAACCAGAAGACCGAGCCGTCGAAGGCGTTGGTGCCGGACTTGGTCACCACGTTGATCACGGCGCCGCCGGCTCGGCCGTACTCGGCGGAGTAGGCGTTGCGGTTGACCTGGAACTCCTGCACGGCGTCCTGGCTGAACTGGTAGGGCGCACGCCCGGAGCCGGTGCGGCCGAGAGTCTGGCCGAAGAAGGTGTTGTTGTTGTCGGCGCCGTCGACGACCAGGCTGTTGAGGGTGCCGCGCTGGCCGGCGAAGCTGATGTCACCGAGGCGAGCGTCGCGGGTCACACCGGGCGTGGTGAGGACGAAATCGATGAAGTTGCGGCCGTTGACCGGCAGGTTGGCCACCGCCTCGGAGCCCACAGTCGAGGCCTGGGCGGTGCGCGTCGCTTCGATCACCGGCGCCTCTCCGGCCACCACGATCGACTCCTCGGTGGCGGCGACACCGAGCGTCAGGTCGACCACCAGGATGCCGCCGACGGTGAGCACCAGGCTCTCCCGCCGGACGGTCGCGAAGCCATCGAGGGTGCCGGTGACCTCGTAGCCGCCGACCGGCAGCAAGGGGGCCCGATAGCGGCCCCGCTCGTCGGTGGTGGTGTCGCGGACGAAGCCGGTGGCCGGGTTCTTGATGGTGATGCTGACGCCGGGGAGCACCGCCCCGGACTCGTCCGTCACGATGCCCTCGATGGTGCCGCCGGCCGCCTGGGACTGGGCGACGAGCGAGCCCGGGGTGACCATGGCCAGGGTCAGGGTCAGGAACGCCAGCAACGCTGGGATGCCTCGGAGCTTCCTCATGGACCTCTCCTTGGAGTCGAGAGGCCGCGAAGTGGCGCTCCGCAGCCTCAAGATGATCGGCAAGAATCTATGAATGGGGAGTCTAGCAGAGGCTCTCCCGCCCAGGCGGCCTTCTCCGCTCACGCCTCGACCCCCATTCCTCGTGCGCCCGCGGCTGCGTTCTCGCCCACGTGCAGGATCTCTCCGCGAACCAGGCCGGCGGCTCTCTGGATGCGGACGAGGAAGCGGAAGTAGTGGTGCATCGGGTCCTCCCTCTCCTAACCAAGAGAGAGGCGGACCCGAGGGAAAAGCTCACTGGAGCTGAAGAGCCCGGACCTTCTTCGCGAAGTCGTCGAAGGAGTCGCTCCGAGCTGCCTTCTGGTCGATGATGCCCAGCTCCCGGACCTTCGCGGCGATCTTGGGGGAGTCGGACTCTTTGTAGTCCCGGTTCCCCGCCGAGTTTGCCTCGGGGCGAACCGCCAGACGGAAGACCTCCTTCGCATCACGGATGAGGCCAACGCGGTCCTGAGGCGCCTTGGGCTTGCGCCAGCTGGGGAAGGCCGCGACAACCGCATCCGGCCAGAGGAACCACCAGGCTTCGGTCTCCCAGGCCGGGGTGGCGGCGATCACCGCGACACCGATCGGCCGCAGCGCTTCCTCGATCTGCAGCGCCAGTGCCTCGTGGGCCGGCTCGATCGCGTCGCAGTCCTGGTGGGTGATCACCAGCACCACCTCGCGACCTCGCTGCGTGTTCTCGAGGATCCGCGCGAGCTTGAGGGTGGCAGGTCGGGTCTTGGTGACGGCAGCGTCCTTGCGGAACACGAGGGGCTCGCGCACGAGCCGGACGCGAGGGAGATCGCTTCGCAGCGCGTGGAGCAGCTCCCTGATGGCTTCGGTGTCGGTGGGATCCTCGCCTAGAACCAGGATCTCGGGCGGTCGCCCCGCCCTCAGGCCGGAACTCCCCGGAGCATGCCGCTGAACCAGAGCTCCCCGAGCCGGAAGTCCCCGCCGGCCTGCTCCATCTTCCGGACGGATTCGGAGTCGATGGCCGGGATGTCGGAGGCGCCCGTTTCCGGGTCCCGCTCGCAGACGATGAGCTCTTCGGGCTCCAGGCGGTTCACGAGGACGGGTGAGTGCGTCACCACCAGAAGTTGGGTGCGCTCCGAAGCCTCCCTCAGGCGCTCGACGAGCAGGTCGAAGGCATAGGGGTGGAGGCCGTGGTCGATCTCCTCGACGCAGGTGAGCTTCGGCGGGCTGGGATCGTGGAGCATGGCGAGCAGTGCCAAGGCCCGGATGGTGCCGAGGGAGGCTGCGCCGAGAGGAGTCCGGCCGCTCAGGCCTGCCTCTCCGAGCTCGATCACCGACCCGGCTATGGCACCACCGACCGGCCGGAGATGGATCTTCTTGACTCCAGGGATCATGCGAGCAAGATCGTCCTCTAGGTCAGCGAAGGTCTCGGGGTGTTTCTCTGAGAGATAGGTGAGGAAGCTCGCCAAATTCGAAGCGTTTGGCTGGAGTTGGGTACTCTTGCCGTTTGCAGAAGGCTGACGCGCTGCGTCGGCGTCGATCTCGAAGACGCGGAAGGTCCGCAGGAGCGCTGCCAAGGCTGCCACTTCGTCGGCACCCTCGGCCTTCCCGAGTCTAGGTAACGTCGACAGACCGGAGGATTCGGCATCGAGCTCGCGGCGATCAGGAACGCCAGCGCTATTGACAAACTCGATGGCCTCGCCGGAGAGCGTGATGTTGCGTACACCGCCCTGCGGTCTCGCGAAACTGAACTGCTCTGTTCGCTGCAGCTTGTTGTCGTCGAGTTCGATCGTGCGGAACCTAGCCAGAGAGACAGGAGACAGCTTGTCATCCGGCCATGGCTCGGAAGTAGGATCAGGTCTGATGAGGTCTTCGACGGCGCACTCGAGCGAATAGCTGTCCAACGACGCACTTGCTGAGTCCTTGGAGAACTGACCGGTAAGTCGAATCCTGATAGTATTGCCAGTTCTGCGCTCGCCTCGGAACCGCAGGGCACTGAAGCCGCCGTGCGACTGAATCGCTTGCCAGAGGTCCAGGCGTACGACGTCTCCCAGAAACCCGAGTACCTTCAGCAGATTCGACTTCCCGGCGCCATTCGGCCCGGCCAGGACGTTGAGCGGGCCGAAGTCCACTTTGACGTCCTGGAGCGACAGGAAGTTCTCCACCTCGAGCCGGTGCAGTGGGTGCATGATGCGACAAGTCTACCGCGAGCTACGCCGAGCTGGGCCCCAGTCGCCTCACCTCTCCCGGGGCGATCTCCTCGAGGACCAGCAGGAGCGCCGGGACGAGCGGTAGGAGGAACTCGAGCTTGTTGCGGCGGGCAATCAGGATCACCACGGCGATCTCGTGCCGCGCGACGGTCTGTTGGTAGCTCAAGCGCTGATCGGTGGTGACGAGGACGTCGAATCGCCCGGCCGCCAGCGCCAGCAGCTCACCATTCTTCTTGGACGCCCAACCGGCCCCCGGGACGGTCTGAACCTCGTGCGGGAAGAGCGCTCTGCCGAGTCGCTTGGGGACGCGCTCGTCAAGCAGCACTCGCAACCAGCGACTCCTTGGCTTGCTCCAGGAAGGCGACGGCGTGCTCTCGGCTGACGGTGGGGAAGTCCTCGAGGAACTCGCCCAGGGTGGCGCCTTCCTCGATGTAGTCCAAGAGCGTCTGGACGGGGACGCGAGTACCGGCGAACACCACCGCGCCGCTCATGACCTCCTCGGAGCGGCTCACCAAGGGGCTGGGGATGGACATGGCGACTTCCTCCTCGCTTTGCCCATGGATGATAGCCGAGGAGTGAGGGGGCTGCAGGAGCTACGCCGAGCTGGGGCTCGGCGCTCTCGAGCGCCTCTCAGCCCCGATGTCATCCCGAC
>JBIOYC010000121.1:0-6713 GCA_044869955.1 Thermoanaerobaculia bacterium
AGCGGGCCGCCGCCCCGGAGCCGACCGGAGCGGGCTGACGCTTCACCGGCTCCCTGGCTGTCCCGCCTCAACCCTGATAGGAGCCTTCTCAGATCTACATCCGCCTTGCGAGATCCGCTAGCCTTACTCGCCGTGATGCGCTACCGCCGACTCTCGTACTAGAAGGATCACGAAGGAGAGACCATGAGACCGAGCCTCTGGAGGAGTCCCACAGTGCTCCTCGCCCTCACCCTGTTCTCGCCCGCCACCGCCTCCGCCCAGCTCTCCCTCACCCTCGACAGCCAGACCGTCACCGTCACCGGCGCCACCGCCTCCGGGGAGGTGGTGCTGTGGAGCGCGGCCAAGCGGGTGGAGGACCACAGCGTGGTGGCCTCGACGGGGCTCGAAGTGCTGGCGGCGGACGCCGCGGGCACGGTCGTCCACTTGCCGGCTGGCGGCGTGCCGAGCTTCTCGCTCTGGCTGGTAGTCGATCGGCGCAGCGGCGCCGTGGCCCTGGCGGCGCCGCCGGCCCTGCCGGATCTGACCTCGGCCTTCCAGCCGGCCGTGTGGCAGGGAGCCGCGGGGCTCGAGCCGGCCGAGGGCATCCGGCCCCATGGCCAGACGATCCACTTCCGCCGTCGGGCTCTCGAAGTCCTGTGGATCCGCGGGGACGTGGGCATCTGGCACCTGGGGGCGGGCGATGGGGCTGCCGGGGACGACGACCTCGAGATGAACGGCCAGATGGAGCTGGACCTCGCCAAGCTCGAGCCGCTGACACCGACCGACCCCCCGACGCCGGAGGTATTGACCGCCGGGGATCGCCTCTTCGCCCTCGACCTCGACACCATGGAGCACTACTTCCAGACCCTGGCCGCCGAGTGGCAGCCCACGGAGGCGCCATGAGAGCCCCGCGCAACCTCTCCCGCGCCGCTGCGCTGCTGGCCCTGAGCTGGGCTCTGGGCTCCCTCGCCAGCCTGGCCGTCTGGGCGGCGCCCCCGGCCAACAACGCCCGCGGCCTGGAGGCGGCGCCGGCGATGAACTACATGGGCGTGGATCAGGTCAACCTGTTCAATGGCGGCCTGTCGATGACCATCCCGCTGGGGCCACGTTTTCCCTTGGGACCGGGTAGCTCGTACGGCTTCACCCTGATCTACAGCTCCCAACTCTGGGACGGCGGCCGGGAAGGCACCCAGAACCAGTGGCTGATCGAGCCCAGCAAGCTGTTCAATGCCGGGCTGGGCTGGCGGGTGTCGCTCGGCACCCTGCTGCCCGCCAACGACCGTGCCACGGGCTTTGCCGGCTGGGTGTTCATCGGCCCGGACGGCTCCCAGCACAAGTTCCGAGACCGGCTCAACGACCTCGACACGCCCGAGCCGGGCGTCCAGTACAGCTTCAACGGCTCCTACGTGCGCTTCAACGTCGACCTCCGGCAGGTGGAGACGCCGGATGGCATGAAGTACCAGTTCGATGGTCTCTCGCAGGGCTACCGGCTGCTGTGGATCGAGGACGCGTTCGGCTACCGGGTGACGCTCGACTACAGCCAGCTCGCCGCCCTCGGTCAGGTCACGGTCTTCGACTACCAAGGTCGGCTGCACGTGATGAGCTTCAACACCGGCGCGTGGGAAGGCGGCTTCTACGGCCTCCACGGCGTGCTCAAGGACCTTCGCCTGTCCAACGGCACTGGCGCGGACGACCACTGGACCTTCGACTACCAGCGGGCGCTGACCACTCGGGGCTGCCCCCACGTCGGCACCAGCCAATACCCGTTGCTGGTCAACGCGCCCTTCCTGACTCAGGTCACCCAGCCGGACGGCACCGCCTGGAAGTGGGACCTGGCCGCCGGCGCCTACCAGACCTCCCAGGCTGCGACGTGTACCCTCCACTCCGGCTTGGTGCGCAAGATGACCCTGCCGACCTATGGCGAGATCCAATGGGATTGGGGCGTGGTCAGCTGGGTGGCGCAAGATCCCACGCGCTGCCAGGACTATGCCTACGCCACGGCGGCCGTGGCCAAGCGGCGGCTGGTGGCCTACCCGGAGACCAACCCCACCGTCCCGGATGGGGAGACCGAGTACCGGCGAGCCTGGCAGGACACCTGGAGCTGCGACCCCACACCGCCCGGCCCCATCCCTCCGGACTGGAGCTCGACGCGGGTGATCGAGAGGACCAAGAGCGGCGGCCAGCTGTTGGTGATGCGCGACAGCGAGCACTTCTTCGAGCTGAGGCTCGACGCCGGCTACGGCCTGCCCGGCCGCCACGACGTCTCCGCGGGCCAGGGGATGCTCTCTTCCACGGTCAAGGACGGTGCCGACAGTCCGCGCCGCTCGGTCTACACCGCCTACGTCTACCAGAATGGAGTGGGCAACGAGCCCGGCAACCCCCTGCTCGCCTACCAGCGCGAGGTTTTCGAGGACGACAAAGTGGGCGGGGAACCGTCCTACCGCGAGCAGTCCTGGGGCGATCCGGACGGCCTGGGCCATTTCCGCTTTTCCAGCACGGGCAACAACTTCACCAACCAACTGCTGGCCGAGCTGGGCAGCCTGCCGGCCGGCCTGGCCGCCGCGGCCTCCCGGATCAGCGAGAGCGAGTACTACCCCCGACCCGCCGCGAACCAGCCCTGGATCCTCTCCCGCATGCGCTCGGTGAAGGTGACGGAAGGCGGCAGCAGCCAGAAGAGCGAGGCCTGCTACGACCCCGATGGGTTTCTCCGCTGGCGGCGGGACTACGCCTCGGGGTCGAGCGCCGGGGCGAACGACGTGTTGGTGAGCTATGAGCGCAGCATCGGGAGCTTCGTCACCAAGGAGCAGTACTACGGAGCGTCGGCCAACCCGCTCACCGGCCTGGTCACCGACCCAGCCACCTGTGCCCTGACCGGCCTGCCGGGCACCAACACCTACGAGCGGCGCCACACCTACACCGCCGGCGCCCTGGCCACCACCACCGAGCACGAGGCCAACGGCAATGCCCTGCCCTATCGCATCGTGGAGCGCACCATCGACCCGCTGAGCGGCCTCGCGACCTCGTCGAAGGACGTCGCCGGCATCTCGACCACCTATCACTACGACGCCTTCGGCCGGTTGCGCGAGGTGGTGCCGGCGGCCGGCGAGGCCCGCACGCTCGTCCGCTACGAGATCGGCAGCGTTTCCCCGCCCCAGAACCCGGGCATCGAGACCGTGCGCCAGCACGACGGGGTCGACCTCGAGACCTCGAGGCAGGAGATCGACCGCTTCGGCCGGGTGTTCTCTCGTCGCCGGCTGATGCCGCGGGGCGCGGGAGGCACGGAGTACTCGGTGGTCAACACCGATACCAACACCCTGGGCTGGGTCACCAAGCAGTCGGCGCCCCGCTGGGCCGGGGATCCCAGGAAGGACACCACCTACCAGGACTTCGACCCCTTCGGCCGGCCGGGCAAGATCGTGCCGCCCGAGGGGAGCGCCCACGCGGCCACGATCTCGTACTGGGGCCAGCGGAGGATCCGCCGCACGCGGATCGTGGGCCTGGAGGTCGGTACCGGCGGGGCTCTGGTGGAAACGCCGGTGACCGACGAAGAGCTATACGACAGCGAAGGGCGGCTGGTGATGGTGCGCGAGAACGTCACCACCGGCAACCAGGCCACGGCCACCACCACCTACCGCTACGACGTCGGCGGACGCTTGGTGAGCGTGACCCAGCAGACCGTGAGCGGCACGCAAACGCCGCGCAGCTTCACCTACAATTCCCTCGGCTTCCTGCTCTCGGAGAGCCATCCCGAGAAGGGTGGAACGGTGACCTACGGCGGCTACGATGCGCTCGGACGGGTGGGCACCAAGACGGACGGCGGGGTGACCCTGGCTTACAAATGGGATCGCGGCGGCCGGCTGACCGAGGTGCGGGAGGGAACCCTCTCCGGCCGCCTGCTCAAGCAGTTCGAATTCGGCACGGCCAACGGCAGCGGCAACTACCCCCGCGGCAAGCTGGTGACGGCCACGAGATATCACTACGTGGACACCGCCATCCCCCCTGCCGCTCCCAACGAAGAGACCTTCTCGGTGGTGGAGCGCTTCAGCTACTTCGGCCTCGGCGGCCGGCTCTCCAACCGCCGCACCGAGGGCACCATGTCTGGAGCACCGATCCTCGAGCCCTTCGACGTGGGCTACGTCTACGAGCCCACGGGCCGCGTGCAGCTGACCTACTACCCCCGCTGTGGCGGCGGCTGCTCCCTGGGCGTGGGCTACGAGCAGGGGATGTTCGCCACCGCCTTCGCCGTGGCCTTCCCCTTCCCGGGCAGTCCCGAGACCATCGAGTCCTGGACCGAGCAGTTCCGCTTCCACCCCACCGGGGGACTGGCGGAGATCCTCCGCTCCAACCAGACGGTGGACACCTTCGCCCTCGATCCCACCAACCCCACCCGGCCCCAGTCCTTCCTCACCAAGCTGGGGCCCACCACCAAGTGGACCTCCGGCACCTACGGTTATGACGGGGCAGGCAACGTCACCGCCATCGGCGGCTCCACTTTCCGCTACGACCCTCAGAGCCGCTTGACGCTCGCCAACGTCCGCACCACGCCCCTCGGCACGGACGGCGGCCAGCAGCAGCGCTTCGTCTATGACGGTTTCGGCAACCTGCAAGAGATCCAGGGCGCCCAGGGCCTGGCCACGCCCACAAACTCGGCGACGAATCGCCTTTCCGCCCCGATGGCGGCCTATGACAGCCGGGGAAACCTGACCGGTTGGGGCGGCGCCGAATACCGCTGGGATCCGTTCAACCTGATGGCGCGGATGAGGACAAGCACTGAGGATTGGATCTATCTCTACACCGCCGACGACGAGCGTGTGGTCGCGAGGAAGGCGGCTGGCTTTCCGGTCAACCGATGGACGATCCGAGGTGTGGACAACAAGGTCCTCTCCGCCTTCCGCGAGGAAGAGCCCGCACCCGGCCAGACCGTCTGGTTTACCGAGGCGCGCTACTTCTACCACGGCAGCCAGCTGATCTCGGCCATCACTCCGGAGGGAGTGCGCCACTACCACCTCGACCACCTCGGCTCCCCCCGGCTGGTCACCGACGCCAGTGGCAACCAGGTCGCCTTCCACACCTACTTCCCCTACGGCGGCGAAGCCACCCCACAGAACCAAGACTACGAGCCGATGAAGTTCACCGGGCATGAGCGGGACTTGAACAGCATCGGGGGGATCGGGGATGACTTGGACTACATGCATGCACGCTTTCATAGCCCGGTGGTGGGGAGGTTCTTGAGTGTTGACTCTTTCCCCCCCTATGCAGCTCGACCTCAGGAGTGGAACCGATACTCCTACGTGACGGGAAACCCGATCACCCTAGTAGACCCCTTCGGGCTGTTTAGCACGACCTTCCCTCTCATCCTCTTTGATCTCTGCTACTCCCGAGGCCTTTGCTCGGACGAGACGATCACAGTCAAAGCTTCCACTAGCAGTAGCTCCTCTACCTCAGGCCTCGCCGGGCTGTCCGAGCTCGTCCAGGGAGCTGGCCTGTTGGGAGGGCTGCGAGACCTAGCAAGAAGTACGGTCGAGAGCATCGCTGCCTTCCGTGCTGAGAACACGCGGCGCATCGACAACCTTCTTTGCATTCGGGCCGTGACCGACGCAACTGCACCATGCAGAGATGACTCGATACCTGCGCCCATGTTCTTTGGCGTAGGGCCAATGGCCATGAGGCCAAGCTCCGGTCTGGCTGTCACGTTCGGACACGGCGCGAGGCACCTCACTGGCACAGGGTTGAGTCAAGAGGCGGTGGAGACAGCGATCAGCACACAGATCACTGCCGAGGCCGCTGGCGCGTCGACCACTGGCGCGTTCTGGGGAAAGGTAGCAGTCGAGGGGAGGATCATTATCTATCGAGCGTATACTGTCCTCAAGGACCGCATTCACGTCGGTACGTACTATATGTCACGTCAATAGGCGGTGGAAGCTCATGAGTAAGCGCGTTAGACCGCTGACCGCTCGCGAGCAGGCGCTTCTAAATAGGCTCTTCCAGGAGGAATTTGAAGGAAGTGAGGAGCTTTCCAACCAACTCTCAACTGCCCTTGTCAAGCCGATCGACGAAAACGGGAGCCTGGAGTTCATCGTTCGGGCTCCCCCTGCTACTGCTGTAAAGAGTCGAGTCCCGGTGGAGGCTACGGGATCGGATACAGATGGTGTGCCGGTCCATCTCTTGCTGCACGTCGTGGAAGGACTCCTCCACGAGCTCGAGATCTACCGCGCTGACGGCGATGCCGTGCGTCGATTGCCGTCTCCTCAAGAGCTGATCACTATGAGTCTGCCACCACCACCCGATGACCGTGACGACAAGAGGAGACCGTAGCGGCTCCAGGCTGCACGAGCATTCAGTGGTCTTTATCATCGCCTCTGCCGCAGGTAGCGAGCCGCTCAAAGCATGGAAGTTTTGTGGGCTCTTCCGTTCCCTGTGCGGGTGGGCGGGCGCGTGGCCTCGCCACTGTCACACGAGGGACGGAGGATCAGCCCCCCTCAGAACTGCGCCACCTCGGCGTCCTCCCAGATCACCAGGCCGGCATCCTTGGCGAGCTTGCGGAAGGTAATCCCGGCGTGAGGTCCGCTGACGGTGCCCCAGTCCTGATCGATCCAGATCTCGGGCACTCGGTCCGCCCGGCAGGTGCCCTGGATCTGGATCTCGTCCTCGAAGCAGAAGGCGATCGGGTCGGTGGGAGCGATGCGCTTTTCGAGCACCAGGGCCACCGGCCGGCCGGGCAAGATCGTGCCGCC
>JBIOYC010000122.1:0-5720 GCA_044869955.1 Thermoanaerobaculia bacterium
CTGGGGGGCAAGGCCGCCGAGTCGCTGCTCAGCCGGGCGCGACGGGCCTTCCGGGAGGGATACCAACGTCTGAGCCGAAGTGCCGCGGCACCCGCGCTCCAGGTCATGAGGGGGGAGACGTCATGAGCGAGCCCGAAGGGCCACGGGCGGCAAGATCGGCCGCAGAGTCCGAAGAGGAGCGGGAGGTCGATCGCCTGCTGGCCGGAGCCGGTCCCCGCGACGAGGTCCCCGCCGAGGACCTGGCGGAGATCAAGGCCGCCTTCCGCACCGCCTGGCAGGAGCAGGTGGGGGGGCAGGCTCGGCCTCCGGCTGCGCTTCGTACGGCACGGTTTCCGCGGCCCCTCCTGGCTTTGGCGGCGACCGTGCTGCTGGCCCTCGGCGCCGCGTGGTGGCTGAGGCGGGGAGACGTGGATCCCTCACCGAGGGTGGTGGCGAAGGTGGAGAGCCTGCGCGGCGGGCTCTCCACGGCCGCCGCCCGAGGTGCCAGCCATTTCGGGATCGGGTCGGAGGTCCACGCCGGTGCCTGGCTCGAGACCTCCTCGGATGGAGCCGAAGGGCCCGGCGTGGCGGCCTTGCGGCTCGCCGGAGGCTCCTCGCTGCGGCTCGATGCCGGCAGCCGGGTGCGCCTGGAGACGGCGACCCGGGTCGAGCTCGCCCGCGGTGCCGTGTACGTGGACTCGGGAGGCGCTCCGGGCGGGACCGGAGTGGTGGTCGCGACCGCCCTGGGTGAGGTGCGTGAGGTCGGCACCCAATTCGAGGTGCGGCTGCTCGAAGGCGAGGCGGGGGTTCGGGTGCGGGTGCGGGAAGGCGAGGTGCGGCTGGAGGGACGCGTCGGGTCCCAGCCGGGGCCCGAGTCGGCGCGGGCCGGGGAGGAGCTGACGATACGCGCCGACGGTGCGGTGGCCCGAGGCGGGGTGGCGGGCCACGGACCGCTCTGGGATTGGGTGCTGGCGGCGGCGCCTCCCTTCGCCAACCAGGGCCGGACGTTGGGGCAGCTGCTCGAGGCCGTGGCGCGGGAGACCGGGTGGCGGATCGTCTATGCGGACGAGGGCCTCGAGACCTCGGCCGGCTCGATCGTGGTCCACGGAGATCTCGGCACGCTGCGTCCCGACCAGGTGCCGGACGTGGTGCTGGCGGGAGCCGGGCTCGCGGGCGAGGTCGTGGACGGCGCCCTGGTGATCTCTCGCGCCGTGCCCTGATCGGGGACCTCACCACTCCCAGCGGATCCCCAGCGAGGGGAAGAAGCCGGGCCAGCTCTCCTCTTCGGTCTGCAGCACGCCCGCCTCCTCGTCGATGGCGAGGTCGAATCCGGCGCGGTTCAGGCGGTTGTAGACGTTCTGCAGGTCCACGAAGAAGACCAGCTTGCTCGCGGGCAACTGCCAGTCACGGCTCGCGCGCAGGTCCAGCCGATGGTAGCTCGGCAGCCGCTCGCTGTAGAGGGAGCCGAGCACGGGCACCCGCTCGACCTCCCCCTCCCCGTTCTCGCGGCTCTCGAGGGAGACCGGCGTGGTGGGCCAGCCGGTGTGGTAGCGCCAGGCCAGGCTGACGCTCCAGCGCTGGCCCAGCCGGGCGTTGACCAGGAGGTTGACGGTGTGGCGTTGATCGATCTGCCGCCGGACCTCGCGACCGCGGATGTGGTCCGTGGCCTTGGCCCAGGCGTAGGCGAGCCACCAGTCGGTGCGGGATCCGGCGGCACCGCGCAGCACCAGCTCGACGCCCTCGGCCTGGCTGCTCTCGGGAGTGATGCGCACCCGGTCTGGCTCGGCCTCGGGGAAGAGGTTGACCGCTTCGAGCAGATTCTCGTAGCGCGGTCTCGGGTCCCGCACCTCCCGGCGGTAGGCCTCGATGCGCAGGGCCGAGAGGGGGGCCCGGTCGCGCCGACCGAGCAGCTGCTCGTAGCCGACCAGCCAGTGCTCGGAACGCTCGGCCGGGAAGAAGCGCGTTTCGCCGTCCTCCACCAACAGCTCGTAAGGCCGCTGGGTCTGGTGGAAGTGACCCCAGGAGGTCCGCAGCACGGCGGAGTCCGAGAGGCGCCAAGCGAGGCTGGCCCGCGGGCTCAGCAGGCTCTCCGCGGTCAAGGTGTGGCGGTCCCAGCGCAGCCCGAGCTCCAGGGTCAGGCGGGAGAGGGGCGAAAAGCGATCGCTGGCGTAGAGGCCGAGGTGGTCGCCGCTGACCTCGTCCACGAAGCGGGTGAGGCCCACCCGAGGCTCGGTCAGCTCCGAGAACAGCACCAGGTCGGGCTCGATCTCGCTCGTGTAGTCGTACTCGGTCTCGTAGCGCCGGGCCTCGAGCCCCCAGCGCAGGGAGTGGCGGGTGCCCGCCTCGAAGCTCCAGGCGTGGGAGAGGCCGAGGATCTCGGAGGCCCGGCGGTCGGCGATCTCGAAGTCCTGGTCCTCCTCGTCCTCGGCGCCGAGGCGGTCGCGGTGGAGCTCGCTCCAGGAGGCGCTGGTGGCGACCAGGAAGCGCTCCCGCACCACCGCCTGATGAGTCAGCCAGCCGTAGGTGTTGTCGTAGTCGGTCTCGAAGGCCTTGCTCTCGCCGTCCTTGCTCTCCCGGAAGTCGAGGCTGTCGGCGGCGTGGAGCAGATGAGCGCGCAGCTCATGGCCCTCGCGCGGGCGGTAGCCGACCTTGGCGAAGACGTCCCAGAAGCTGGGGTCCTCGTCGCCCAGCAGACGGCTGGCGAGGTCGATCGAGCCCCGGCGTGCCGAGACCAGCCAACTGCCGCGGTCGGCGTCGAAAGCGCCACCGCTGCCGGCCGCGGCGCTGACCAGGCCGAGGCTCAGGTAGCTCCGCCGCTCGCCCGCGGGGAGGCTGGTGGTCATGTCCAGCACGCCGCTCATGCGGTCGCCGTAGGTGGCCGCGAAGACCCCGGTCGAGAAGGTGGCGCTGGCGAGCCCACCCGGCTCCACCACCGAGACGGCGCGGTCGAAGTCGGGCAGGTGATAGGCCTCGTAGAGCTCCTGGCCGTCGAGGAGGATCTGGACCTCGTCGCGGCGGCCGCCGTGGACGTGGAATTGGGCGGTGGCGTCGTTGGCGGTGGTGCCGGGCAGGATGGGCAGGGCGCGGAAGAGGTCCCCGGCGAGGTGGGGGAGGGCGTCGATGTCGCTGCGGGAGAGGGAGAGGGGGGCCTCCGGCTCGGCGTCGAGGAGGGACAGCTGGCTCGGCCGCACCACGATCTCCTCGTGCACGAAGGGCATCGGATGGAGGGTCAGGGCCACCCGGGCCGGGCCGGCAGGGCCCACGGCGACCTCCGGGACCTCGAGGATCAGGAAGTTCCGTGACTCGGCTTCGAGGGCGTAGATGCCTGGCTCGAGGCCGGCGATCTCGAAGCGGCCCTGGGCGTCGCTCGCCACCTCGACGGCCCTCCCGGCGATCCGGATCGTCACCCCGGCGAGGGGCGCGAGGGCCTCCTGGGAGGCGACCGTGCCGACGATCGAGGGCACCGCCGGGGTCGCCCGGCGGACCACGACCAGGGTGCCGCCCAGGGCCGGCTCGACGGCGAGGCCGTGGGGAGAGAGCAGCTCGTCGAGCACCTGGCGGGGCTCGCTCGCGACCGGCTCGGCCGCCACTTTCAGGTCCGGCCCCACCAGCTGGCTGGTGAAGACGATCGGCAGTCCCTGCGCCTCGAGTCGCAGCAGGGCTTCGGTCAGGGTGAGCCCGACCCAGGGGGGGTCCTCCCCGCCGTTCGCGCCGGCGCCTCCGAACAGCGACGAGGCTGCGAGGACCCACACCACGAAGGTGCGTGCGCTGCGGTGCATGGCTGTCGTCAGGATAGCAGCGGAGGGCGAAGGATTCCCGATCTCCCGGCATCGAGGCAGGTAACAGGGCGCCTGGCCTCGAAGGCAGGCCCCGCCGACCCACAAGGAGGAGACCCATGATCCGCTTGATTTCGCTCTTGACCCTGGTGCCGGCCCTCGCCCTCCCGCTCCGGGTCGCCGCCCACGAGCCGGACTTCACCCAGAGCTTCGACCGGGCCGGCTGCAATTTCACCTCGGTCGGCAGCAACCCCTACTTTCCCCTCTGGCCCGGCTACTCGCTGACCCTGGAAGGGGAGGAGGACGACGGCGGGGAGCTCGTCGAGCTGGAGGTCATCGTCACGGTCCTGGCCGACACCGAGCTGGTGGACGGCGTGCTCACCCGGGTGCTCGAGGAGCGAGAGTCGGAGGACGGCGAGTTGGTGGAGGTCTCCCGCAACTTCATGGCGGTGTGCCGCGAGACGGGGGACGTCTGGTACTTCGGCGAGGACGTGGACGACTACGAGGACGGGGTGATCGTCGGCCACGGCGGCGCCTGGCGGACGGGCGTGGACGGCGCCCAGCCGGGGGTGATCATGCCGGGCTCGCCGATGGTGGGCGCCCGCTACTACCAGGAGCTGGCCCCGGGCGTGGCCGAGGACCGCGGCGAGATCGAGGCCCTCGACCAGGAGGTCACCGTGCCGGCGGGCACCTTCCAGCGGGTGCTGAGCACGCTCGACACCAGCTCCCTCTCGCCCGGCAGTCCCGGTGACGTCAAGCTCTACGCCTACGGGGTGGGGCTGATCGTCGACGAGGTCCTGGAGCTGACCGAGATCACGCCCCCGCCCTGCCAGCCGGACGACACCACCCTCTGCCTCAACAACGGCCGCTTCCGGGTGCGCGCCTCCTGGGAGGACTTCCAGGGCAACCAGGGCTCGGGACACGCCATCCTGCCCTCGGCAGACAGCGGCGAATTCTGGTTCTTCAACGCGGGCAACACCGAGCTGGTGGTCAAGGTGCTCGACGGCTGCGGCGCCCCGACGAATGGCGCTTACTGGGTCTTCGCCGCCGGTCTGACCAGCGTCGAGGTGGTGCTCACCGTCACCGACACCGAGCACGACCAGACCAAGACCTACACCAACGCCAGCGGCCATGCCTTCGAGCCCATCCTCGACACCGCCGCCTTCGAGACCTGTCCGTAGCCGATTCCAAGGAGATCGACTCTTGAAGAACCCCCTCGGAGTGAGCCTTTCCGCCGCCCTGGCAACCGTTCTCCTCTCTCTGCCCTCCGCTGCGGCCGCGGAGGGCGGTCGCTTCTCGCTCGGTGTCCGCGGCATGATCACCGCCTCGGACGGCGAGCCCGCCAACGACATCCCGGGCTTCGGCGCCTTCGCCAGCTACCAGCTGAGCGATCGCTGGTCGCTGGGATTCTCGGTGGATCAGACCGAATACGATTTCGAGCAACCGGCGCGTCTGCTCGGCCTGAGCCAGGACCCGAACCTGGACCCCATCGACGTGGTGGCCGAGGCCACGGTCTTCCAGCTCGAGCTTCGGCGCGCCTTCGACCGCCCCGGTGGGCGCTGGGTCTGGTTCCTGGGGGCGGGCCTGGGGGCAGCGTCGATCGACGTGCCGGACGCCCAGGGACCCCTGGCGGGCCCGGGCACCTTCGACGTCCAGACCGAGGCGGACACCGAGATCATCGCCTCCCTCCTCGGCGGCTTCCAACGCCGCTTCGGCAGCCACTGGTTCCTGGAGTTTTCCCTGCGGGCGGACCAGCACTTCGCAGACTGGCAGCTCGTGGACCGGGTCTCCGGCGCCCGCGGCGCGGTGGACGACTACCTCGCCTTCGGCGGCCACCTCGGGTTGGGTTTCCGGTTCTGAGGCTTCCTCCCCGAGGTGCCAGCCGTTTCGGGGAAGTGCCTCCCGAAGTGGCTGGCACCTCGGGATGTCTCGCGACTCGTCTCAACGCCCCGCAGGGGACCACCG
>JBIOYC010000123.1:0-15822 GCA_044869955.1 Thermoanaerobaculia bacterium
TCCAGGCTGCCTATCGCAGCCACGGCCGCCTGGGCCTTGCCTCCAGGCAGCTGCCAGTCGAGATGCCCTGCTTCGGTCTCGACGACCCCGAGCAGCTCCACCGGCGCCACGTCCTTCGCCGTACGCAGCACCAGCACCAGGGTCCACAGCTCGTAGAGAAACCAGCGATTCTTCCAAAACGGTAGCAGCAAGAACTCCAGCAGTCGTTCCTCGAGGCCACGCCGCCGCTCCTCACCGACCACCGGCGCCACCACGTCGAGCTTGGCCCGGTACTCGGCCGCCAGATCCTCCATCGCTCGCAGGTAGTGTTCTGGGGGGACTCGCTCCCAGGGAACGCCGAACCGCTTCTCCCACCACCGGTCGCGATCCCCGCGCTGGAATCGCTCGTGCCGAAGCAGGTGGAGAGAGATCGTGATCCCGTACAGCAGCCACTCAAGCTCGCCCCGAACGGTGGCGTGTTCATTGTTACGCCAGGAGGACTTGACCCGTGCTTCGAGGATCGACCGAAGGGGACCGTCGATCGAGATGCTACGGAGGGAGTTCGGCAGCCGAGGGACGAAGCGAACCTGCTGGTCCCCTCCCAGGTAGAACCCAGCCTCGCGCAGCTCCAGGGGCCGGGCCGTGGCCATGCAGCCGAGGATCGCCTCCAGCCGCTCGACGATTGCGCCAACGATCTCCTCCAAGCGCTGCCAAGCTCCGTCCCCGCGGTCGCCGAGGACGGTGTGGGCGTACGAGAGTGCGCGGTGGAAACCGTCGTCGTAGAAGTCGTTGTCCCACCCAGGATCGATCGCCCGCCAAGCGGACTGGGCCTGCGAG
The DNA here is from genome assembly GCA_044869955.1 of Thermoanaerobaculia bacterium. Lineage (GTDB taxonomy): Bacteria > Acidobacteriota > Thermoanaerobaculia > Multivoradales > SZUA-115 > CALMKX01. The sequence goes on from JBIOYC010000123.1 coordinate 817, forward strand.
TTTTCCCACTCAGCCCAGCCGTTCTCGGCCTTCAGGCCGGGGAACCGAAGCTCGATCTGGCGCTCCACGAGGTCGACCTCCGCGAGAGTCGCCAGGAGCTCTCGCGGGAAGTTCTCGAGGGAGAAGTCCAGATGCTCGCGCGCTCCGGCCAGCGACACCCGGAACAGGCTGGCCCTCCGGCCGGCCAGCGCTTCGTGCTCGTTCAGGAAGCCGTAGATCTCCCGCAGCATCAGGGCGAACGGCCTTACCTCCTTGAGCACCGCTAGGAGGAAGCGCTCGAAGCCCGGGCCAGCGAGGACTGCCTCGGCGAGGGCCGGAGCACGCCATCGCCTCTCAAGGCTGAGGCTCGGCAAGACGATGTCGAGAAGATCCCGCTCTTCTTTCCGCGTGCCGTACTCCAGCGCCTGGAGAATGTCGAGGATCTTGGGCAGATCGTGTCGGTTCGGCTGTTGCCGCGTGGGTAAGGTTGCGGCGGCTTCGGATGGTCTCATCGGAGCAGTCCCCCCAATGCTATGAGACGGGCCGCAAGCTGAGTTTTCCTCGCACAGGCGGTGGGGCGGAGCGGGCAACAGCCCGGGAATCCTGCCGTCAGAGGGCTTGCGCCTCGTACCTGGAACCGACTCGGAGTGGCCGTTCATCCGCTCCGTCGAGCTTGTGGCCCTTCGCAGTGTGGTGGCTTCGGTGCTACATCAACACTGACCAGACCACCCCTGCCACTATCAGGCTGAAAGCGATTCCTTCTGCGACGGCTGAGCTTGCTCCTCTTGGACCAGTCAGCGTCAAGTCCGAGCCACCACCGTGCCCGCTCAGCCCCCCTCACCCTCACCCTCTCCCCCCTGCGGGGGGCGAGGGGACCGGAGTGGCGAACGCCCCACCCTCACCCCGCGTAGAGCTGCAGCTCCACGCCCACCTGGTCGGCCATTTCCAGGCAAGTGGGCAGGTGGGGGTGGCGGAGGATGACGTGGCCGTCGGAGAGCAGGGTCTGGATCCAGTCCCGGCGGGGGGAGCCGACCGGCAGGAGGTCCACCGACACGATGGAGTCGCCGAAGCGGGAGAGGATCCGCTCCAGCCCCTCGATGCGCTGGATCCGCCCTCGCCCCTGCGCCCGCTTGAAGATCACCGCGCTGTTGTAGCGGCGCACGATGGGCTGCGAGAAGCGCCCGTGACAGACCGCCTCGGCCCAGCCGGTGTAGACGTCGATGTCGGAGCCGTAGTTCATCAGCTCGGTCGAGCGCGCCCCCGGGGGGCGGGCGCCGATCTCGCCGAAGACCGCCTCACCGTCGGGCTTCAAGAACCACTCCATGTGGGTGAAGCCGGTCGAGAAGCCGAGGGCCTCGAGCACGCCGAGACCGAGGGCCCGGCCGCTCGCCAGCTCCCGGGCGCCGACGTCGCGCAGGGTCACCGTCTGCGGGCTGATCCACTCCACCGTGCGCTGGAGCAGAGGCCGGGGCCGATACCAGGCCATGTTGAAGTAGAGGATCTGGCCGCCGGCGCAGATGGTGTCGAAGGTGTACTCCTCCCCTTCGATGTACTCCTCGACGCTGACCTCCGGCACGTGCCGCACCATCGCCAGCACCCGCTCGAGCTCGCCGAGGCTGCCGGCGCGGTGGGTGTCCTTTGAGCCCGCGCCGGCGATCGGCTTGACGATCAGGGGGAAGCCGATGCGCTCGGCCGCGGCCAGCACCTCCGCCACCGAGTTGGCGCGAGCGTGGCGGGGAGTGCGCAGCCCCGCCCGGTCGAGGGCCTGCTTCATCTTCTCCTTGTCCCGGAAGGGCAGGGTCTGGGCCACGGACATCCCCGGCACGCCGAGGGCCTCGCGCAGGCGGGCGGCGAGCAGCATCCCCGGCTCCCACAGGCATTCCACCCGCTCGACCCAGCGCGAGGCCGGATGGCGGCGGACGGCCTCGATCACCTGGGCCTCGTCCCACAGCGAGGGCAGGTGCAGGTAGACGGAGAGGCTCTCCCGGGCCTCGCGGGGCAGGGCGGCCTCGGGCATGTCGCCGATCCCGAAGACCTTGGCGCCCACCCGGGCCAGGCCGCGGGTGAAGAGGGGCATCTCCCACGGGTAGCCGGGGGCGAGCATCAGCACGTTCATCGTGGGCTCCTCAGGCGTAGTCCACCCGGATCAGCGCCACCAGGCGCATCAGGCCCTGCCTCACCGTCTCGGTGTCCGCGTGGCGCAGCACGACGTAGCCGTCGCCCTCGTAGCTGGTGGACTTGGGAGCCCCCGGCTGCGGTAGCTTGGCCTCCACCACCAGCGGCCCCAGCTCTTGCTGGGCCTGGTCGAGACCACGCACGGCCTTCACCCGGCCCTCGCCCATGCCGCGCAGGAAGGCGGCACCGGCAGCCCATTTGCGGGGGGGCATCTCGAAGTCGCCGAAGACCATCAGCCGCGCCCAGGCCGCGAGCAGGTCGACCTCGTGGGCGACCGAGATCAGGGTGGTGATCTGGGCTCCGGGGGGGCGGGCGGCGATCTCCGAGATGGCGATCGAGCCGTCGCGCCGCCGGAACCACTCCATGTGCGAGAGGCCGGTGCCCATGCCGAGGGCCGCGAGGGCCCGGAAGTTGGCCTCCTTGACGTCGGCGAGGCGCGGGTCCTCGCGCTCTCGGGGCAGCAGCACGCACCACTGGATCCAGGGGTTGTGCAGGGCTTCCAAGGGAGTGGGCAGGTAGCGGGTCGACGAGTACCACACCGGCCGGCCCTCGATCGACACGGTCTCGAAGGAGTACTCCTCGCCGGTCATGAACTCTTCGATCAGCACCGACTGGCCCGGTGCCGGGCCGGTGACCGACAGCGCCTCCTCGAGGGACTCCGGGGCGTCCACGCGGAACGTCGCCTTGCCTCCCGCCCCGTCCGGCGGCTTGACCACCAGGGGGAAGCCGACCTCGCCGGCGAAGGCGCGGGCCTCGGCCCGCGAGGTCACCAGCGCGTGGCGGGCGCAGGGCAGCCTGGCGGCGCGCAGCACGTCCTTCATTCGCGCCTTGTCACGGAAGTTCTTGGCCGCCTCGGACCCCATGCCGGGGACACCGAGGATCTCGCGGGCCTGGGCGAGGGGAAGCTGGAGCTGCTCGAGGGCACCGATCAGGCAGTCGACCCCGCCCAGCTTGCCGGCGATCTCACGGGCCGCGTGGGCCAGACGCTGGGGATCGAAGGCGTTCTCGACGCGCTGGTGCGCCGCCACCCGACCGGCCAGACGGGGCGGGATCTTGATCGCCGGGTCCTGGGTAATCAGCCCGAAGCGGAGGTCGGGTAGATCGGCCACGGCCTGGGCGAAACGCACCGTCGCCGGCATCAAGAACGGCGCGACGAAGATCACTCGGGGCATGCCGGGAGTATATCGGTCAGTCCACGTATCCCAGTGCCTTCAGCTGCTCGAGGCTCGCGGCATCGAGGGCCGCCGTGGGCAGGTCGCTCGCCTTGCGCAGCCCCTGCTCGACCTCGGCCAGCCAGGCCAGGAGCTCCGGCGAGGGCCGGCCCCCCGCAGCCGCCCGACCCAGCAGCTCGGCCGGGTCGAGGCCGAGGTCGAAGAGGCGCCGGCTGCGGTTCTCGAGGCGCAGCACTTCCTTGCTCCTGCCGCGCAGGACGGCCACCTCGAGCAGGCCGCTCTGGCGAGCGTTCTGCTCTCCCGAGACCCTCGTCACCGCCCCCTTGTGGGCCTGGAAGCCGATCAGCCGGTTCTCAGGGGGAGCCGCCTCACCGCGCAGGACCGGGCTCCAGTCGAAGCCCCGGAAGGCCTCCACCGGTGCCAGCCCCAGGAGGCCCATGAGGGTCGGAGCGACGTCGAGGATCAGGGCCGGCGCCTCGATCGTGTGTCCCGCGGGCACCACACCGGGCCAGACGATGCCCAGCGGAATGCGCAGATTGGGCTCGAGGACGTTGCGGCCGTGCCCCCAGTAGCCGTGCTCGCCGAGGCTCTCCCCATGGTCCGAGGTGAAGACCACGGCCAGCTCGCGGCCGGCCTCGATCGCGCGCAGGGCCGAGATCAGGCGGCCCACCTCGCGATCGACGAAGGCCACCTCGGTGTCGTAGCGGTCGGAGCGCGAGGCGCCGTCCCCCACCGGCACGCCGAGCCGCGGCGCGACCTCCTTCTGCAGCCGGTAGGGGGCGTGGGGCTCGACGTAGTGGACCCAGAGGAAGAAGGGGCGCTTGGTCTCGCGGCCGCGCAGCTCCCGCAGCCAGCGGGTGGCCGCGGCGGTGAGGTCGGCCCCGGTGGCCTCGCTGTTGAACAGCCCGAGCCAGCGCTTGCGGCTGAAGACTTGTCCGTAGGTGTCGAAGTGCTCCGCCAGGCCGGTGAAGCGATCCCGCAACGTCCAGTTGCCGACGAAGGCGGCCGTGCGATAGCCACCCTGGCCGAGCAGCCGGGTGATCGAGGACAGGCCTCGACGCATCGGCAGGCTGTTGCGGGTGGCGCCGTGCTCGTGGGGAGGCAGGGAGGTGAGGAGGGAGATCGAGGCCGGGCCGGTCAGGGGCTCGACGGTGCGGGCGGCGGTGAAGCGGGCGCCCTCGGCGAGCAAGCGATCGATCTCCGGGCTGGTCGGACGCCGGTAGCCGTAGCTGCCCAGCCGATCGGCCCTCAAGGTGTCGACGGTGACCAGCAGGATGCTCGGGAAGCGCCGGGCGGAGCCCTCGGCGCCGGCCTCACGGCTGCCCGGAGCGGTGAGCAATCCCGCCAGCGTAGCGAGGGCGAGCCAGCCCGCACCCCAGGCCCTTCGGCGGGGGGGCCGAGCCCCATGCGGTGGAATCAGGATGTTCGCGGCCAAGAGCGATCTGGAGCATAGCGCAGGCGCGTGCTAGCCTCCCACCCGCCATGCCGCGGATCACCAAGGTCTACACCCGGACCGGGGACGAAGGGTCGACGGGGCTCGGAGGCGGCCAGCGGGTGGCCAAGGACAGCCTGCGCATCGCCACCTACGGCACCGTCGACGAGCTCTCCTCGGCGATCGGCGTCGGCCTCTCCGCCGGCCTCTCCGCCCGCCTCACGCCGGAGCTCGCCCGCATCCAGAACGAGCTCTTCCACCTGGGCTCGGACCTCTGCATCCTGGAGGAAGACAAGGAGCGGATGCCCGTACCGCGCATCGAGGAGCGCCACATCCTGGCCCTCGAGCGGCTGATGGACGAGCTCTCCCTCGACTTGCCACCCCTGGCCAACTTCATCCTGCCCGGAGGCAGCCCCGGGGCGTCCTCCCTCCACCTCGCGCGCACCATCTGCCGCCGCGCCGAGCGGGAGCTGGTGGCCCTGGCGCGACAGGAGCGGGTGGGCGAATGGACCCTACCCTACCTGAACCGCCTCTCCGATGCCCTCTTCGTGATGGCCCGCTGGGAGAATCAGGCACGCGGCGTGGCCGACGTGCTCTGGGACAGCCGGGCGTAAGGCCCTCCCCGCCTTGCCGTCCGCCCGGCCGCGACGCAGCTATTTGCCGATCCGCGTCCACCACTCCTTGGGCATCAGATCGATCGGCAGGATATAGCCGAGGTGGGAGTAGCCCTCGGTGTCCTCCACGGAGGCGGTGGGCACGCCGACCAGGTGGAAGCTGGCGTCGAGGGCCGCGCCGCCGGAATTGCCGGAGGCGATCTCGGCGTCGGTCTTGAGCACCACGCCGTGGCCGGTGGTGTCGAAGCCGCTGATCACGCCGCGGGTCAGGGTCACGCTGGCCCGGCTGCCGAGGCCACCGACGCTCGGGAAGCCGACGATGGTGATTGGCTCGCCCATCCGCAGGTTGCCGGGATGGCCGAGATCCAGGGCCGGGAAGCGGTAGCCGGCGGGCAGGGGCTGGCCGTAGAAGCCACTCTCGATCCGGACCAGGGCGAGATCGAGGTCCTTGTCGTGGAGCTTGACGCTGCCCCGGAACATCTCGAGGGTGGGCCGGCGCGGGTCCAGGCAGAGGCCGATCACCAGCTCGCCGGGGGCGAGCAGGTTGCCGGCGTCGTCCTCGACCACGTGGTAGTTGGTGAGCACCCAGCCGTCGGGGGAGACCAGGGTGCCGCTGCCGGTGGAGGTCTCGGTGAGGATCTCGACGGTGCCGAGCAGGGCGCGGTCGAGCCCGTCCGACGGCGCCCTGAGGGTCGGGATGGCCAGCAGCTCGGGCGGTGGCGTGGCCTCGAAGCGGGCGTGGACGGTGAATCCCACCGGGTCCAGCTCGAAGGGGTCGAAGACGTTGACGTACCAGGTACCGGCGGCGAGCGGGGGATCGGTCGAGCGGTCGATCAGCAACGTCTCGCGGCCCCGCACGCTCTCCGCCACCAGGTCCGTCGGCTCGCGCTCGAAGATCGGCCGGTTGCGGCGCGCGATCAGGTCGAGGTCGCCGTAGACGTCGTCGAGGTCGATGCGTAGCACCCGGGCGGAGGCCGGCACCTCGATGCGGAAGGTGCGGAACCAGCCGCTCTCCGGCGAGGTCTTGCTGGCGATGGGCTTGCCCGGGGCGAGGGTGCCGTCCACCCGCGACTGGATGATCTCCGCCGTGAGCGTGAAGGGCAGCTCCTTCGCCCTCTTCTTGCCGACCCGGGGCTCGCTCTCCAGGTTGTAGACCACGTCGATGTAATAGACGCCCGGAGCGAGCGGCGGATCGCTCGCGCGGGTGATGCGCAAGGTCTCGTTGTAGAGGTCGGAGATCGCGTCGTGCTCGGAGTCCTCCTCGTAGTCGAGGATCGGTGCTCCGTGACGGGCGAAGAGGTCGAGGTCGACCGGCGAGCCGTCCAGCCGCAGGGTCAGCACCATGGCGTTCTCCGGCACGGTGACCCGGAAGCTCTCCCAACGCTGCTCACCCCATTCGATCACCCCGCTGGCGGGCCGGCCGATTTCCAGGAAGGGGCCGACGTCCACCTCGGGGTCGGCCCCGGCGGTCTCCTCCTGCCCCGAGGCCAGCGCGGGAGCGAGCAGGCAGAGGCCGAGGGCGGCCAGGGCGACCGGGCGCCGGGCGTTCAAGGCGTGCCCCCGGCGGCGATCAGGCCGCGGTCGACGAGGGCCTGGGCGAAGGTCGGATCCCGGCGCCAGAGGCTCTCGGAGCGCACCTTCTCGCTGCGGGTCATGGCCTTGAGAGCGAAGGCGAGAGGATCGAGGTCGAGGTCCTGGCGGGCGTTCTCGAACCACTCGAGGCTGGCCTGGGCCGCCTGCTGGTAGGACTCGACCCCCGGCCGGCGCTGCTCCTCGTAGGCGGCGAAGGCCGCAGCCAGGTCGGGCTCGCTCACCAGGGCATCGGCGAGGGCCACGGCGTCCTCCATCGCCAGTTTGGTGCCCGATCCGATGGAGAAGTGGGCCGTGTGCGCCGCATCCCCCAGCAGCACGGCCTTGCCGTGGCTCCAGCGCCGGCAGCGCACGGTGGCGAATTGGATCCACCGCGACTGGTTGGAGAGCAAGGGGTGATCGGCCAGATCCTCGGCGAAGGCCTGCTCGAGGAAGGCGCGGCTCTCCTCCTCGGAGGCGTGGTCGAGGCCGGCGCAGCGCCAGCTCTCTTCGTCGCACTCGACGATGAAGGTGGAGAGGTCCGGGCTGAACTTGTAGGAGTGGGCCACGTAGAGCCCCTGCGGCTGCTCGCGGAACGTCAGGGTGAGGGCGTGGAAGAGGCGATGGGTGCCGTACCAGATGTAGCGATTCCTGCGCCAGTCGAGCTCCGGGCCGAAGGCCTCGCGCCAGCTCTCCCGCACCAGGCTGCGCACGCCGTCGGCACCGACCAGCAGGTCGTGGGGCGGCAGCTCGTCGAGGCTGCCGATCTCGGTCTCGAAGCGCAGCTCCACACCCAGCTCGCGGCAGCGTTCCTGGAGCACCGAGAGCAGGGCGATGCGGGCGATGCCGGCGAAGCGGTTGCCGCCGATCGTCACCCGCTCACCGCGATGGACGATCGCGAGCTTCTCCCAGGTGACCAGGCGCTCCTCGATGCGGTCGGAGATCACGGAGTCCGGAGCCTCGAGCCCGGCGAGGGTCTTGCCCGAGAACACCACGCCCCAGCCGAAGGTGCTGGCGGCGGAATTGCGCTCGAGCACCGTCACCGAGCTCGCCGGGTCTCGGCCCTTGATCAGGGCCGCCAGGTAGAGGCCCGCGGGGCCGCCACCGAGAATCACCACCTTCATGCTTGGCCTCCCGCCGAGGATCGCCAGGGGGGAGCGAGCAGACGGCGCCGGCCGTCGGCCGCCCGGACCACTCCTGGCGCGTCGAGGTCGAGCCGATCCCACAGCTGGCAAGTCACCTGCTTGTGGACCTGGTCGAGCCCCTCGCAGTAGTTGCAGTAGATGCAGCGGTGGATCTCCTCCCCCGCGCCCAGCCTCGTCTTGAGCCACCAGTCGGGGTCGGCCAGGCTCTGCCGCGCGGCTCCCACCACGTCGGCGTCCCCGCGAGCGAGCAAGTCCTCGGCCTGGCGGAAGCTGGTGATGCCACCGGTGGCGACGATCGGCGTCGTGAGGCCCGCCTGCCGCACCGCGGCGCGGATCCGGTGAGCCGGGCCCAGGTTGCGGCCGAACGGCCCGCGGGCGTCGGAGAGGGCGGTGGGCATGCACTCGTAGCCGGAGGGGCCGGTGTAGGGATAGGCCGCCCAGCCCACGCGTGGCTGCTTGGCGTCCTCGAATTTGCCGCCGCGCGAGAGGGAGAGGAAGTCCATGCCGGCCCGCGCCAGCTCCACCCCGAAGTAGCAGGCGTCCTCGAGCGTCGAGCCGTCTTCGATCGCCTCGTCGGCGAGATAGCGGCAGCCGACCGCGAAGTCCTCCCCTACCCGCTCGCGCACCCGGCGGAAGACCTCGAGAGGCAGGCGGATGCGGCCCTCGCGGGAGCCGCCGTAACCGTCGCCGCGGCGGTTCCGGGCGGAGAGGAAAGAGGCCATGGTGTAGGCGTGGGCGTAGTGCAGCTCGACGCCGTCGAAGCCTGCCTCGCGGGCCCGGCCGGCGGCCGCGGCGAAGAGCTCGGGGAGCACCCGGGGCAGCTCCGCGATCTGCGGCAGGTGGAGGTCGGTCACCCGCTCGCGATAGCCGAAGCGCAGGGCCTCGAGCTCCCGCTCGTCGAGCACGGCGGGGAGCTCGGCGTCCGGCAGGGCGAGCAGGGCCTCGCGGACCTCGTCGTCGGAGCGCCCCAGCCCACAGAAAGCCCGATGGCGGTCGGTCAGGGCGAGGAAGCGGCGGAAGAACTTCTCGGGCTCGGGGCGGCGGCGGATGGCCAGGAAGTCGATGATCTGGATCAGCACGCGGGTGCGGCCGCCGCTCGCCCTCTTGACCGTCGCCACCAGCTCGGCGAGGCCGGGCAGGAAGCGGTCATGGCCGATGCGCAGCAGGGGTCCGCTGGGGACGTCACGGATGCCCGTGGCCTCGACCACCAGCGCTCCCGGTTGGCCCTGGGCGAAGCGCTCATACCAGGCCAGGACGTCGTCGGTGACCAGGCCCTCCTCGGTGGCGCGCCAGGGCACCATGGCTGGCACCCAGGTGCGCTCAGCGAGGTCCAGCGGCCCCAGGGAGATCGGCGAGAAGAGCCGCGAGCGGGCAGCCTCTTCCGCGCTCGGCCAGCCTCCCGGCGGGCTCTCGTGCCTGATGCGCTCCGGCGGTTTCCACATGGGGTTGGGGCAGTATATCCGGCCCCGCTCAGGCCCCTTCGGCCCGCTTCAGCAGCTCGCGGGCGATCACCAGGAGCTGGATCTCGGTGGTGCCCTCGTAGATGCGCAGGGCGCGGATGGAGCGGTAGAGGCGGTCGACGGGATGGTCGGCCAGCACGCCCCGGCCGCCCAGGATCTGCACCGCCCCGTCGACCACTCGCTGGGCTGCCTCGGCGGCGTACGACTTGGCCATCGCCGCCTCGAGGGTGGCGCGGGGGGCGCCCGAGGCGATCTCCCAGGCCGCCCGGTAGGTCAGCAGGCGGGCCGCCGCCAGCTCGGTCGCCATCTCCGCGAGCTTCGCCTGCACCAGCTGGTGGTCGGCCAGGGGCCGGCCGAACTGTCGTCGCCCCCGGGCGTGGGCGAGGGCCTCCTCGAGGGCCCGCGCCGCCATGCCGCAGGCCGCCGCGGCCACCGTGGGGCGCAGCCGGTCGAGGGTGGCGAGGCCGAGCTTGAAGCCCTCCCCCGGCCCTCCCAAGACCGCCTCCGGCCCGACCCGGCAGGCGCGGAAGGCGATCTCCCCCAGGGGATGGGGCGAGGAGAGCACCTGCGGGCGGACGAAGCTGAGGCCGGGGTTCCCGGCCTCGACCAGGAAGGCACCGATGCCCTTGGCGCCGGCTCCCGGTGCGGTCTGGGCGAAGACGGCGTAGTAGTCGGCCACGCCGGCGTTGGTGATCAGGTGCTTGCTGCCCTCGAGCCGGTAGCCGTCGCCGTCGGGCCGGGCGAGGGTGGTCATCGAGGCCACGTCCGAGCCGGCCTCGGGCTCGGTCATGGCGAAGGCGGCCATCGCCTCGCCGGCCGCCACCCGCGGCAGCCAGCGGGCGCGGGCCGCCTCGTTGCCCGAGAGGGTCAGGGGCATCGAGCCCAACCCCTGGAGGGCGAAGACCGAGTCCGCGAGCGGCGAGGCCGCGGCCAGGGCCTCGCGGATCAGGCAGAGGGCGAGGGCATCCGGCGCTCCGGGTGAGCCCCCGTGAGCCTCGGGGATCGCCCAGCGGCAGAGCCCGGAGCGCCCCAGCTCGCCGAGCAGCTCGCGGGCCTCGACCCTCGCCGCCTCGTCGGTCGCGGCCTCCGGCCGCCCGGCCAACCGCTCGCGGGCGAAGGTCTCGGCCTCCCGGGCCAGGGCCAGATGGCGCTCGGCAAGGAAGGGGCGCAGCAGCGCCAGGTCGTGCCAGCTCATCGGAACACCGCCTTGCGCTTCTCGACGAAGGCGCGGTGGGCCTCGGGGAAGTTGGGGTCGAGCATGCACGCGGCCTGGATCTCGGTCTCGGCGGCGAGGGCGCTCTCGAAGTCCATCGACCATTCCCGCAGCACCATCATCTTGGTCACCGAGAGCCCGAACGACGGCCCCCGGGCCAACCTCTCCGCCCAGGTGCGGGCCTCGCCCGGGGCCTCGCCGTCCGCCACCACCCGGTTGTAGAGGCCCATGGCCAGGGCGTCGCGGGCCGAGACGAAGTCGCCGAACATCAGCAGCTCCATCGCCCGCGCCTGGCCGACCAGCCGGGGCAGCAGCCAGGAGGCCCCCATGTCCGCCCCCGAGAGCCCGACCTTGGTGAAGAGGAAGGCGATCTTGGCGCTCTCGGCGGCCACCCGCAGGTCGCAGGCCGCGGCGATCACGGCCCCGGCCCCGGCCACGGTGCCGTTCAGGGCCCCGACGATCGGCCGCCGGCAGCGCAGCATGGCGAGGATCAGGGCGCCGGTGGCGCGGGTGAAGTCGAGCAGGCCCTGGAAGTCGCGAGCGAGCAGGGGCCCGATGATGTCCTCGACGTCGCCGCCCGAGCAGAAGGCCCGGCCCTCGCCGGTGAGGACGATGGCGCGCACCCCCTCCTCGCGGTCGAGGGCGCGGAAGGTCTCCTCGAGCTCGCGGTAGACCTCGAAGGTCAGGGCGTTGAGCCGCTCGGGCCGCGACAGGGTGAGGGTGGCCACGCCGGTGGCGGGGTCGTGGTGGTACTGGAAGCTGGCGGGCGCGATGGGCATGAGGTTCTCCTTACTTCGTAGGGGCGCAGCATGCTGCGCCCCTACCCTGCGTTCAGCTGCCGATCCGCTCCGGCACCACGGCCGTGGCCTCGATCTCGACCTTCGCCTCGGGCACCACCAGGGCCGCCACCTGGAGCAGGGCCATGGCCGGGTAGTGGCGGCCCATCACCCGGCGGTAGGCCTCGCCCACGGCGGAGAGGTCCGCCAGGTACTCGGCGCAGGAGGTGACGTAGAAGGTCAGCCGTCCGACGTGCTCCGGCCCGCCCCCGGCCGCCCGCACCACCTCGAGCACGTTGCCGAGGGCCGCCTCGAGCTGCTCGACGAAGCTGCTGCCCCGCAGGCGGCCCTCGGCGTCCCAGGCGATCTGCCCGGCGACGAACAGCAACCGCCCTCCGGCCGGCGCCAGCATGCCGTTCGAATAGCCCCGCGGCGCGCCCAGGGACTGCGGATTGATCGGCGTCATCGGGGCGCTCATGGCACGTAGCCTCCGCCGTCGAGCACCCAGGCCTGGCCGTTGACTCCCTTCGCCCGCGGATCGCACAGGCAGCGCACCAGGTAGGCCACCTCCTCGGGCTCGAAGATCCGGCCCTGGGGGCTCATCCTGGCCAGGCGAGCGCGGGCCTCCTCGTCCGAGCTCCCGGTCTTCTCACGGATGGTGGCCACCGACAGCTCGGTCATCGGAGTGGCGACGTAGCCCGGGCAGACGGCGTTGACCGTCACCCCTTTGACGGCGAGCTCGAGGGCGAGGGAACGGGTGAGGCCGATCACCGCGTGCTTGGTGGCGGTATAGGCCGAGATGTAGGGGGCCCCGGCCAGGCCGGCCACCGAGGCGACGTTGACCACCCGCCCCCAGCCGCGGCTCGCCATGTCCGGGGCGAATTGCTTGGCGCAGAGGAAGACGCCGTGCACGTTGACCTGCATCAGCCGCTCCAGCTCGGACAGCTCGAGCAGCTTGAGCGGCGCCGAGGAGGCGATGCCGGCATTGTTGACCAGGATGTCGACCTGGCCGAAGGCCTCGCGGGCGGCACGCCCGAGGGCCTCCACCTCGTCGGGCAGGGTGACGTCGCAACGCGCGGCCGCGGCGCGATGGCCCTGCCGAACGAGACCCTCGGCCACCGCCTCGACCTCGCTGCGGGAGCGAGCGGCGACCATCACGGCGGCCCCCTCGCGGGCCAGCTCGGCCGCCACCGCGGCGCCGATGCCGCGACCGCCGCCGGTGATCACGGCCGTCTTGCCGGAAAGCGCGCTCATCCTGCTCCTCCCAGGGCGGCGATCACCGCATCCGCGAGGATGCCGCCCAGCTCGTGGATGGTGGCACGACCCTCGTCGGCGCTCGCCGCCGCCGGGTCGCCGAAGTAAGCCGAGAGTCCCCCGGCCTCCTCGAAGGTGTGGTGCCCGGCGCGGATCGCCTCCGAGAGGGAGCGCGGGTTGGCCGGTAGCTGCGCCGCCAACGCCTGGCGCACCCGCTCGGGCTCTGCGGCGAGGACGATCGAGGTTTCGTACCGGCCGGCGTGGCAGGCCCCGGAGCGCAGCTCCTCGGTCAGCCGCAGGGCCCAGGGCTTGCGGGCGACGTTGGGGAAGATCACCGGCACGGCGCCCCGGGAGCGTGCCGCCATCGCCGCAGCCTCGAGCGCCGCCAGATGGGCCGGATCGAGGTGCGCGTTGGCCAGGGCCAGCGCCTGGGCTCCCTGTCGGGTCCAGGCGAGGGCGACGTCGGCCACCAGCGCCGCGACGGTCTCGGGGGACACCGAGAGGGTGCCGGGGAAGGCCGCGGCGAAGGGCGCGGCGACGTAGTCGAGGCTCGGGAGCACCACCGCGGTCCAGCCCGCGCGGGCCAGGGCCTGGGCCCCGGCGCGCGCCATCGCTCCGGCGATCACACCGTCGGCCAGGAGCGTCAGATGGGGGCCGTGGGCCTCGACGGCACCCACCGGCAGGATGCCCACCAGCCGCTCCCGAGGCAGGGCCGCGAATTCCGTCCAGGTCAGGGCGGCCAGCTCGTGGACCGCACCGGTGGTCGCCGCCGGGTCGAGGCGCTCGGGGCTCATCACGCTCGGGGGTCGCTCGCGACGAAGACGGCCGCGATCGAGCCCACCCCCTCGAGGCGGGCCGGGGAGACCGGCTCGAAGCGGTAGGACGCGGCCCTGACCTGGGCCGGCCCGGGAGCGGCGAAGTCCGGGGCGGCATCCGGCGGCGGCAGCTGACCGAAGAGCTCGAGGCGGCCGAAGGAGGAGCGCAGCAGGTCCTCCCACTCCCAGAGGTAGAGGTTGTTGGGCTGTAGGCTCGCGGCGCGGTGTCGCTCGAGCGTGCCCTCGTCGATCACCGGCGGGACCGAGGCGATCAGCTGGCCGTCCGGGGTCAGGCTGGCGGCCGTCCAGGGGATCGCCCGCTCGGGGTGAGGAAGCTGCGCCAGCACGTTGCCGGCGACGATCCGCTCATAGCTCGCGCCCGCGCTCCGTGGCTCGTCGAAGGGTTGGCAGGAAAAGCTGATCCGGGGGTCGCTGAAACGGCGCCGGGCGAAGGCGATGGCCTTGGGGTCGGGATCGACCGCGGCGACCGACCGAGCCCCCGCGCGCAGCAGCTCGGCGGCGCCGTAGCCGGTGCCGCAACCGAGGTCGCAAACCGTTCGCTCGGCAGCGTAGCGGCTGGCGAAGAGGTAGAAGGCGAGGTGAGCCTCGAAGAGGTCGTTGGCCACCACGGGCGCCACCGAGCGATTTGCCGGCGGCAGACCGTGGCGCAAGCGCGCCAGACGGTTCCTGACACGACGAAGAAGAGAGGCCATTTCCCTCCTCGCGGCGGCACCGGGCCGCCAGGTGGTTGGTCGAGCTGCGAGCGAAGCGCGGCGATTCTATCGCCCGGAAGGCGCGTGTTAATCTTCGCGGCATGCTCCGAGAAGAGCCCGAGATTCTGGTGCCGCGAGCCCCTGAAGGCGAGAGGCTCAACGTGCTGCTGCCGTCCCCGATCGGCGAGCTCGGTCTCACCCTGCGAGGGACGGTGGTCACGGCCCTGCACATCGCTCCCACGGGCGTCGAGCGCGAGCGTTACACGCCGTTCACCGAGCTCGATGGCGACGAGTTCCTGGAAGAGATGGTCGGGCACTTCTCCGAGTACTTCGCGGGCGCCCGCACCTCTCTCGAGCTCGAGCACGATCTTTCGGATTTCGAGCTCTCGAGCTTCGCGCGCCGGGTCTTCCGCGAGACCACCAAGATCCCCTTCGGCCGCACCCGCACTTACAACAAGGTGGCCGCCCTGGCCGGGCGTGCGGAGGCCTACCGGCAGGTGCTCGCCATCCTGGTCGCCAACCCGATCCCGATCCTCATCCCATGTCACCGGGTGGTGACCCACAAGTCGGGGATCGGCAGCTTCGTTGGCGGCCAGGAGCGCAAACGCTGGTTGATGGCGATGGAGAAAGAGGCTTTGAAGGAGCAGGACCGGTAAGGGAGCGGCGGGGGCCAGTGTAGGGGCGCAGCA
>JBIOYC010000124.1:0-23651 GCA_044869955.1 Thermoanaerobaculia bacterium
TGGGCTGGTTGAGGAACACCTCGGACACGGAGTCCACGCCCAACGGCCCGACAACGGCTGGGGCAAGCCCCGGGTGCTCGACGTCCAGCAGGTAGTTGCCCGGCGCCAGGCCCTTGAGCTGGAAGAATCCCCGCTCGTTTGGGACGGCGCTCGGCGCCGCACGAGCCACGCGCAGCTCGGTCCCTTCGGCGCCGATGCCGGCGACCGCTGGCGTCAGCTTCACGCGCGCCTTTCCGGGAGCGAAGCCCGTGGCATCCGCGACCACGAAGCCGGCGATCGACCCTCCTCGTTCCAGCCGGAGATTGCCGAGGCTCTTCTCCTTACGAGCCACTATGGCGAAATCCCACCGGTAGAGCGGAATCATGCCGTCAACCAGCAGAGCGAGGTCCAGCTTGTCGGCGGGCAGCTCACAAACGAAACGGCCTTCGGCATCCACTGGGCAGCGGATGATGCCGCGGGGTACCCGATCATCCACGATCTCGTGGAGAGGGGGCTGCATCTTGGCCATCAGTTCGGCAGGGAGCTTCTCGGCCGGGCTCGGCATCTTCAGCGTGCCGACCACCCGACCGACAGGCCACAGCACCAGGCGATGTGCGCGGGCTGCCTCGCCCGGGCGGAGGTTGAGCGCCTGGACGAAGCCCCAGTAGCCGGGGACCTCGGGGTGCAGCTGCCAGGTTTGCCCGTTGGGCAGTTCGACAGCGGGAACCTGTCCCTCTTCCAAGCTCACCTCCACTGGCGGGGTCTGGTCCCCACTCGCGGGCTTGAAGAGCGCTCGCCCGCCAGGCGCCAGAGGATCACCCGATGTCGTCACGAAGTGCACAACGAGGCGGGTCTTCGAGGGGCCGGAGGGCGTGGGCTGCCCTTCCTCTTTGCCGCCTGCCAAGGCCGTCAAGGCGAGAGCTAGGGTCAGTGCGGTGGCCGAGTTGCGGGAGATCGGCATGCGGGCCTCAGTAGGTGTAGGTGCAGCTGGGGCATGACGCTGGGCAACCGCTGCCGATCTGGGGCCTGCAGCTGCCTCCACCGCCGCCGCCACTGCCACCACCACCCGGGACTTCGATCCCGTAGCAGAAGCCGTCTTCCAGGTAGCAATAGCTGGTGTTGTTGTTCTCTCGGACGTGTGTACAAGTCTGCTGTCCCCAGTCATCGACCGGGATCTCACAGGGAACGGCCAGAGGCGGCGCGTCTTCGTTGCACAGGTAGCAGCCGATGTACTGCGTGATCATGGTCGCGCGCGCCGGACCGCTGCCCAAGAGCAAGGCTGCCGCTGCCGCCGTCACCGCCAAACCACCCAAGATTCCCAGCCATCGATTCCGCATCACGCGTCCTCCTAAAGTTGGAATGTGGCGACTATTATAGGCCACTGCAAGAGAGAGGATGGGCCGCTTCCTGACCATCGCGCAGTCAGCGACTCCTGGCCCGCCGCCCACCCCGCCACGCGCCGCAAGCCCCAATTCCCACGGGCTCCGCCGTATCCTTGACGGACCACCCGCCGGCCACCCGAGAACGCCATGGAGGTCTCTCGTCGCAGTGCTTCGGCGGAGGAGGAGGTCTTCATGAAGCAGAGTGTCAAGAAGTGGTTTGTGGCAAGTGCTGTGATGGCGGTGCTGCTCGCCGTGCCGGCCCAGGCTTCGCCCCCGGGTGAGGGAGGCTGGTTCGGGTGGTTCTCGGGCTGGGTGGAGAGGGTTGGGCGATGGGTAGCCGGGCGCGGCGACAGCAGGCCGGCGAGCGACCTCGAAGCCCAAACAGCGCGGCCCGGCTGTGATTGCGATGAGAAGTCCGGGCCGGTCCGGGATCCATGGGGTGAGCCATCTCCCGAAGGCACGGGCGAACCGGCCAGCCCGCCTGGCTGAGGCGTAGCCAGCCGTCGTAGGGGGCCGGATCCGGCCCTTCCCATCTTGGTTCCGCTCGGCTACACTGAAGGTCCAATTTCAGGGACTAGGTGATGAGCGAAGGGCCGGATTTCAGCAGAATCCTTGACAAGGTCGCGCGGCTCGCCGGAGAAGCGGGTGCACCCCTCGACGAAGCCGAGCTTCTGCCCTACCTCCCGAAACTGCGGCGCTGCCTGGACCAGCCTCGAAAACTCTACCTGTTGCTCAACAACCGGCCGGTCGCTTGGCGCGTCCGGCTCGTGCAGGGACTGATCGGCCGCTGCTCTCGGGAGGCGCCGAAGTCTCCTGAGCAGGCGATGGAGGCAGCCCGCCTAGCCTGCGAGGCGGCCGAGGCGCTCCCGGACGTGGCGGGCTTCAATGCCTTGCACTGGGACCTCCGCGCCGAGGCTCTGGCGTACGTGGCCAATGCCTATCGGCTTCGCTCGGACTTCCGCGCCGCGAAGGCGACGTGGCGCCGGGTCAGGCGCGTGCTCGCTGGGGGCTCGGCAGATCCCCTGCTCCATGCGGAGGTCGGGGAGATCGAATCCGCCTTGCTGACGGATCTGGCCCACTATCGAAACGCAGCCGCGGTCCTCAGGCGCTCGCTCCGAACGTATCGGTCTATCAATGACGCTGGTCGAACTGGAAGAACCGCATACCAGTTGAGCCGCGTCCACCACTTCTCCAACCAGCCGGCGCAAGCCCTCGAGCAGCTGTGCGCCGCCATGGCCGCCTTCGAGAGCGCCGGCGACTCCCACCTGAAGTTCCTGGCCTTGAACTGCATGCTCGCCTACCTCGAAGACCTGGGCGAGCCCCTGCTCGCCGCTGTCCTCCTGGAGAACTACTGGGCCACAGCCCGGACCCTGGCGCCGCCACCTCTGTTCCGCGACCTGCGCTGGCTCCGCGGCCGTCTGCACAACGCCTTGAATAGCCCCGAAGGCGCGCGACACTGGCTGGAGCCGGTTCGCCAGGAGCTGATCGCCGAGGGCCGCACGCTAGACGCGGCCCTGTGCTCGCTGGATCTGGCCCTAGCCTACGCCCAGTCCCGCGCGTGGCTGCCGCAGAAGCGCCTGGCGGAGGAGATGCTCCCCATCTTCCAGAGCCTCGAGGTCGAGCGCGAGGCTCTCGCGGCTCTGCTGCTGTACGTCAACGCGGCTCAGGAGTACGACGCCTCCGCCCAGCTCGTACAGCAGGTGATCGAGAGCACCCAGCCCCTGCGCAAGGGCGGTGCGTCCCATCAGACCCCGACCGAAGCGCGGTAGGGCCACAGGGCGCACGGCCGTGCGCCCCTACGGTTCTTCCGGTTCGACGTCCTCGCCTTCCGGTTCCCCGGCCGGTGGATCGGGCTTCTTGCCCCTCGTCTTCCTGTCTTCCGCCTCGAGATCCTTCCTGCGCTGGGCGATCACGCTCTTCTGGGTGGCTTCCCAGCGGTCGAGCACGTGATCGAGGAGGAGGGATGCCGTCAAGGTTCGATCCGGGAAGACCAACTGGAAGAAGAACCGTTCCGGTGGCCGGCCGATAGCGTCGAGCACCGCGAGCAGATCCGCCACGCGCAGGCCCCGGCTGCTGCGCACCCGCTGCCCCAGCGCAGCCGGGGCTAGACCCAGGGCTCGCGACAGCTCGGCCTGCGACCTGCCGGAGGCGCGCAGCCACTCGCGCAGCTGCCAGCCCGCCCGCTCCGCCCAATCCTCGGGCTTCATGCCCGCGTCCTGCTGTCGGAGGCCACGTCGCAGCAAGTCGAGGTCCAGCTCGCTCGGTGGTAGGGGCTCTTCCGCCAGCCGCGATCGCGCCCAGTGCACCGGGTCACCCCCGAGCGGAAAGTAGATCTCGAAGAACTCCTGCGGGTGCAGGCCCACGATCTCGAACAGCCGGAACAGCTCCCTGACTCGCAGGTAAGCCCGGCCGCCCAGCACACGCCCGAGATAGCCCGGGTAGTGCCCGAGCCGCCGGCTCCCCTCGCGCAGCGGCAGCTTGGCCTGCCGAAGCACAGCTCGCAGGCCGGTGTGCAGCCGGTCGAGGGTGGGAGTGGCTTCCATGGGAAGTCCGGGGTGTCGGGGTAACAGTAGCGCGATCGTGTGGGCGTGAGCAAGTTAGATGAGACCTATCGAGATGAAATAAGTCACGCCTCGATTCGTAAAATCCCACCATGGTTTCGAGCTCGAAGGGAGGGCGCGGCAGCGTGACGAGGGGGAGCAACGCCGGGCTGCGTCAGGCCGTTCGCGGCATCGCCGGCTGCACGGTCTACGCGCAAGGTCAAGGCTTGCGGTTGCGCTTCCAGGCTTCAGCCCCCGGTCCCCTCCAGGACTTCGTCGGCCACTCTCTGCTCGCGCTCGATCGGCCCTGGTTGGCGCTGGCCGTCGGCGTGGAGTCCCTCACCATCACGATCGAACTGCGGCAGCGCGAAGCCGAGAATGCCGGCTCCGCCCTCGTCGCACTGGCGAGAGAGCTGGCGACAGCGGCGCTCTCCGTGGGCTTGGTGCCTCGGCTAGCTCGTCGAGCCGGGCGCCAGCCGCTTCGCAAGACTCGCTGCTGGCCCATCTGAAGCGGTGCATCGCCAGACGCCAACCTCTGCCCCACGCCGGAGCCACACCACCATGAACGCCGACCACCTGCAGGAACCGAAAGACCACCCCACCCGCTTGCGCTCCGAGCCCGTGCCAGAGGTCCGCGATCTGCTGCGGAACCTAGCGGGGACCCGGGAGCGCCTACCCACCGCGCAGGGCGAGTCCCGACAGCTCGCCCTCGCGAAAGAGGGCTCTTTCGTGCGGGTGACCGCCCTCGGTCCCGAAAGCGGCTGGCACCTTGCCGCCTTGAGGCTGCTGCGAGGCCTCGACCGCGAGGCAGAGGCCAGGCGGGCGGAGGGCGGGCCGTGAAGCGCCGGGTGGAGGTCTGGGAGCTGATGGTCCACCTCACAGAGGCTCAGGAACAGCTCGACTCGCCGAAAGGGACGAGCCAGGACCTCGCCTTCGGAGGCTTGCGGGCCGCTTGGCGCATCGAGGCCAAGAACCTGCCGCCGGTGCTCTTGGCGGATCTCATCGCCGAGGCCTGGGCGGTGCTTGCCGAGGAGGGTTTGAACTGCGGCTCCTTGCCGCGCTCCGAGCTGGCCCTGTCGATGGCGGAGGCCGCTGCGCTCGCCGGCAGCGGGGATCCGCAGGTCATGGCCCACCTTCACCTCGGGTGGGCGCTCCACCATCGAGCCAAGGGCGAGGCAGACCAGGCCCGGGCTTGCCTCACCCTGCTCCTGAACGTGGCCGAGTCGATCCAGGATCCCCAGCTCATCGCCGAGGCCGAGCTGTGGACCTATCTCTTCAGCCGCGAGCGGGGAAGGGACTACGAGGCCCAGGCGGCCTTCCGCCAGGCAGGCACCCGACTCCCGGCCGGGGAGCGGCAGAACTTGGTCGCTCGGCTCCAAGCCCGCTTGAAACCAACCTCACCCGCCTCGCAGGCCGAGCCGGCCCCCGATCCCACGCTCGAGGACACCTGGGAAGAGCCGAGCCCCAAGGGCAAGCCCTGAAGAGCCAACCAGGGCCTCGGACCTGATGACCTGGCTCGCCTCCCTGCGCCTGCATCTAGACCACGATTCGATCGCGTCGCGCACCGGCGGCCAGCTGCTCTTCGCCTTCCAGCCGAGCCTCGGCACGTCGGTCTACCTGGGCTACGACGACACCCGCACCTACGACGGCTTCGACCCCGCAACCGGCGCCCCCGAAAGAGGCTGGCACCCCAGCCGCCGGGCCGCCTTCCTCAAGCTCTCGTATGCCTGGGGGCGGGGGTTTTGAGGCTCGTCCCGCAGGTGCTCGGGTGACTCGCGGGCGAATCTCACCTTCTCCCGAGGAGAAAAGTCGAGCGAATTCTCCTTCTGCGCGGGAGAACTAAGGCTGGTCGCCAAGGTGATCGGGGGGTCGAGCTCGGGGTCAGAGCGTCTTGAGCTCGGCCCAGTCGAGCGCGTACCCGAGAGCACGTTTGACCTCTTGCTCCCTCGCTGCGGAGAGAACACCGACGCGGGAAGTGAGATGGCGCTTCGCTACGACGTGGAGGTTGTCGAGGTTGGCGACCGATGGAACGAGCCCTTCAGGTTCCCCCAGCAGCACTTCCTGGGGGATCCCTCGGATGGTCGTGGTGATCTCGCCGACGATCGCCTTGTTCAGGTAGGCGTACGCCGCCGAGCGCGTCAGCAGCAGGACGGGACGTCGCCCTACCGGCGCCGGGAGGTCCGCCCACCAGATCTCGTACTGCCTCATCGCTCGCCCGGGGCGCCGGGGCCCTCCCAGACGGCGGGGTCGAAAGCTGCCTCGAGGCTGTCGGGCTGGCGCGCGTAGGCTTCGGCCGTCGCGCGCTCCTCGACCTCCCAGAGCGCCTTCAACAGAGCCGCTCGAACGAACTCGGACCGGCGGCGAGAGCGGGCGGGCGCCACCCGCTCCAACCGCTCCGCCAGGCTGTCGTCGACTTCAACTAGGAGTGATTTCATGAGCTGGAACCTATACTCGATCCTGAGGATTGTCCATTAGGAGCGATTCCGCAGTGGGCGGTCGAAGTCGACCTGCTCGACCTCGCTCCAGGGCACGTACTCGGGGCCCTGGCCATCGTCGACGAAGATCAGCATGCCAGCGTTCCCGTCGCCGAGGTCGCCGGCGGGCTCGAGCAGCAGCTCCTGGCCGTCATGCAGGGTCACCCTGGCGCGCTGGGCGCCGGGCTGTTCGTGACCGGAGGGCAGGATCGAGGCGATCAGGCCGAAGGGGATGGAGTAGTCCACGCCCTCGGAAGGGGCGTCGAGCGTTTCGGTGGTCTCGCTCTCGTCGAGGTCGTAGACCAGCCGGCCTGCGAGGCGCAGGCCGGTGCGGGTGGTGACGCTGCCGGTGAGCGGGCGCCCCGGCGGGAAGTCGCCGTAGGTGGGGCCGCTGCCGCCGGCGCTGAAGTCGATGCGCTCGAAGGCATCCCAGGAGATCAGCACCCGGCCGTAGCGCCGGTCGTCGACGTAGAGCCCGCGGTTTCCGTGGCCGACTTCGCGGGTACCGGAGAGCTCGATCTCGCGGCCGTCGGAGAGCGTCACCAGGGAGCGGTCGCTCGAGCGTCGCGCGATGGAGCGGAGGGTGCCGAAGGGCAGGCTGAGCTCACCGTCCGCGCTGCGGCCGTCGAGCACGTCGGTGCCGACGCAAGCCTCCCGATTCCACTGGACGAAGCCGGTGAAGGCACCTTGCCGCGTGCGCACCGTGCCCTGCAGCCGGTCGGGGATGGCTCCCAGCCGCGCGGTGGGGAGGAGCTCGATGGTGCGGATCTCGAGACTGTCGAGGTCCACGAAGCCCCCGCTGCCGTCCCACGCTCGCACGCCATCGTCGAAGTCGCTGGCCTCGAAGCGGTCGAGGTCGAAGGCGGTCCCGCTCTTGAGCGTCACCCGCACCTTGCGGCCTCGGGCCTCGATCAGCGCGATGTCGCCGAAGCGCGCCAGGAAGGGCCGGCCGAGGTCGATCGGGCGCTCCCGCTGGGCGATCTGGATCCCGAAGATCTCGAGCGCGTGGCGCTCCTTGGGCAACCGCTCGGCCGGCACGTGGCCGGTCCAGGGGTTGTCCCGCTTGACGCCGTTGAAGAAGTCGCCCCAGAACGCCTCCTCGCCGCCTCCCCAGCGCAGCCGCCCCTCGTGGGTGGCGCCGGTGACGGTGGTGATGCGGCCGTAGAGGAAACCCTCGTGGGCCCCCGCCGCCGGAGTCCGGGAGGTGATCGCGGGCGAGGTCGCCGGGGCGGGCTCGAGGTCCGGCTCGGGGGCCCGACGGCCGACGGCCAGGGCGAGGAGGAGGAGCCCGATGGCGAACGCCCCGCCTGCGATCGTGGCTCTCGTCATGGTCGGCGAGAGAGTACGCCAGGTGGACAGAGTCTGCCATCTCGAAGGAGATGCGGCTCGGTTGACCCCTCAGCGCACCTCGTCGTACTCGACCAGGTAGCCGTCGTCCTCGACGGTGAAGCTGACGTCCCGACTGCTGAAGCTCACCTGTCGCCGTGGCGCGGTGATCAGCAGCGCCCCCTCGTCACTGTGGACGGGGCGGCCGCCGGTCCAGCTCACCGTGACGGTCTTGCCGTCGACGGTGGTGAGGGTGGCCCCCTCGTCGCTCACCTTGGTCAGCACCCCGAGATCGGAGACGTCGATGGCCGTGCCCTCGCTGCCTCCCACGTTCACGCCGGCCATGGCGACCCTGCGGGCCTCGCAGGGATGGAGCGCGATCAGCGGCGCCACGTAGCCGCAGCTCAACAAGTCGTGGTGCCAGTAGTCGGTGACTACCTGGGGCGGCGTCAGGGGGTGTGGCGTCTCCTCCTCGAAGTAGAGCTTGAGGAACGAGCTGCCGGTGATCGTGTAGTGGCAGATGCGCCAGAACTGCACCTGGGGCAGGCGTACCGGCCGGTAGGGGTTGACCGCCGCGCCGCTGCCCGGCAGGCTCAGCGCTCCCGCGTTGCTCCAGTTGCCGCTGCGGTAGATCGCCGACCCGTCGAAGTCGTCGTCGGTGGCGAGGGCCAGCCGGAACTGGCCGGTGCCGCCCCAGCTGAAGTTGTTAGCCCGGACGTGCACGTGGTGGCGCTCGGAGTCGTAGGGGCTGGTCGCCCAGCTGGCGTCCCGGCCCTGGGCGAGCACGGTTCGGGGCCCGATGCCGTTCTCGTCCGACCAGGCCAGGTAGAGGTCCCGGTTGACGTAGTGCGAGGCGAGGGACAGCCCCCAGCCCGCGACCGTGCCGCCGGGGGTGGAGTCGGCCACCGTGCCGTCGTAGACCGGGGTCCAGGCGCCGCTAGCGAGGCGCTCCACCACGGCACCGACCCGCGTGGTGTCCGCACCGCAGGAGCCCGGGTTGCCCTGCTCCTCGCAGACCACCAGGTAGGCGATCTTGGGGGCCGGCAGGCAGTTCTCGCGCACGGTGGTGATGGCGGGCCGGATCAGCTGGGTGGCGGGGTCGGTGGTGGATTCGACCACCTCGGCGATGACCAGCGGCGAGCCCGGCGGCGAGGTGGTGGGGAAGGAGGTGTACTGGATGGCGTTGCCGTTGCTCCAGGTCACGTAGACGTTGCCGCCGCGGGCGGCGATCGCCGGCTCACGGCCGCCGATGGCGAGGGGGCTCACCTGGAACGCCGTGGAGCCGAGGGGACGGAAGGCGTAGTAGACCATGCCTCCCGGGGTGCCGTCGTCCTCCCACCAGACCACCGCGGGCCGGCCGCCGCCGTCGATGGCGATCGCCGGCGTGCCGACCTCGTACCAGCCGGTGCTGAGGGTCGTCGGTATCGTCCAGTCGTCACCGTCGAGGGAGCTCACGTACAGGACCTCCCACTGGCGGGAGTAGACCGCGTGCAGCGAGTTGTAGCGGCCGACCTCCATCTTGTTGCCGCTGCCCCAGGCGAGCGCGGGGGTCGAGACCACGGTGCTGTCGACGTAGTCCGACGCCGTGGCCGCGCCGGCGGCGGCCAGCAACAGCGCGAGCGCGAGGTGGGGGGTGCTTCTGGGTCGCTTCATGGCCTCTTGCCTCCTTGGTCGAGTTGAGCCCGGTGTGAGGCTCGAGGCCAGTACGCGCCGGATGGCGTCTTTCGGGATCAGGGCACGAGGCCGTTGGCGGCGTCCACCGTTCCCGGCGCCGCGGTCAGGCAGAGCCGGCCGCAGCGCTGGCGCTCCTGGGCGCAGCTGGGGCGGTCCACGAAGTCGTGGCCGTCGAGGTCCAGGAAGAGGCCCAGGCTGGTAACACCCGGCTCGAGGTTTCCGGCCGGAAGGGCGAGCCAGCGGCCGGCGAGGTCGAGCTCGAGAGGCAGCGGCAGGACCTTGGTGGTCGAGTCGTCCTCGCTGGTCAGCACGAGCTCGCCGTGGATCGCGACCGTGCCCACGAAGAGGCCGGTGGCGGCCCCGTGCCGCGCCTCCTCCAGCACCAGGAAGCCCAGGGGCAACCTCTGCCCGCCGTCGAGCCGAGCCTCGAAGCTCCAGCTACCGCAGGAGGTCTGCAGCGGCTCGGCGGCTGCGAGCGACAGCTGGGTGACGGCGACGGTGGCGGTCGCGCCCAGGTCCGGACCCCGGAGATGAGGCCCTGACACCGTCAGAGTGATCACCCCGGAAGTGGTCACCGCGCAGCGGTTCTGGCTGCCGGTGCCGCCGACCACCAGCCGGCAGTCCTCCGAGCTGCCGCCGCCGCGGATGGGGTCGGGCTCACCGCCACCGCTGCAGAGCCAGTCGTCGAGGGCGACCCGGTCCACTGCCAGGCTCGAAGGCGCGTCCGGGGACAGATCGAGCACCAGCTCGCCTGGCTGGATCGCCGCGGGATCCGCGCTCTGGGCCGCGAGCCGGACCGAGAGGGCCGGGGAGAGCGAGAAGAGCAGCGCCAACGCGACGATTCGCCATGCCATGGTTTCCTCCTGCTGGAAGGGATGGGCAGCCTTCCGTGTCAGCTTCCAGTACGCGTCGTCGGCGGGCGGACGGGATCACCAGCCATCGCCGGCGTGGCGGGCGTCGAGGCGAGCTAGCCGCTGGGCGGCGGCGCGCGTTTCAGGGTGCTCCGGCCCGCGGCGGCTGAGCAGGCTGCGATGGCCACTCTCGAGCAGGGGCCGGGCCCTCTCTCGTTCACCCAGCTCGGCCCAGGCGGCGCCGAGGGCGCTTTCGGCCAGGGCCACCAGGGGGTGGTCCGCGGCCAGGCTCCTCCTGCGGATGGCGAGCCCCTCCTCGAGCAGCCCTCGTGCCTCGCCGGCCCGCCCTCCTTTCAGCAGCGCGCCTCCCAGGCCCACCAGGGAGCTGGCGAGCGCCGGGTGGTCGGCGCCGAGCAGGCGGCGGCGCATCTCGAGGGCCTGGCGGTGCAGGCCCATCGCCTCCTCGAGGCGGCCGGAGCGCTCGGCGAGGTCGGCCAGGCCGTAGAGGGAGCTGGCGACCAGGGCGTGCTCGGCGCCGAGGAGCTCCCGCCGCAGGGCCAGCGCCTCGCGGGCCAGCCGCTCGGCTTGCGGCAGGTCCCCTTGGTCGCGATGGGCCAGGGAGAGGTTGGCCAGGCAGGTGGCGACCATGCCGTGGCGGGGGCCGAAGACGGCCCGGTAGAGGCCGAGGGCCTCGTCGAAGAGGGCGATGGCCTCTTGCGGCTGGCCGCGCTCGCGCAGCAGGGAGGCCAGGTTGTTGAGCGCGTGGGCCACGTCGGCGTGGGGCTCCGCCCGCAGCTGGCGCTGGATGGCCAGGGCCTCGCGCAGGGCCGCCTCGGCCTCGGCCAGCTCGCCCAGCTCGAAGAGCACCGCGGAGAGGTTGGAGAGCGCAACGGCGAGGTGCGGGTGCTCGGGCCCGAGCAGCCGGCGCCGCAGCGCCACGGCCTCGCGGAAGAGGGCGGCGGCCCCGGCGTAGTCGCCGCGGGAGTACCGCAGGCCGCCGAGGTTCGACAGGTCGCTCGCTGTCCGCGGATGGTCGTCTCCCAGCTTCTGGCGGTGGATGGCGCGGGCCTCGTCGAGCAGCTGCGCCGCCTTCTCGGCCTCGCCGAGGGTGATCTCCACTCCGGCCAGGTTGGAGAGGGTCTCGGCCAGGGGCAGGAGGCCGGCCTCGCCGTTCGACCTCTGGATGGCGATCGCCTGGCCGAGCTGGCCGGCGGCTTCGCCGGCCTCTCCGCGCGTTGCGTGGAGCAGGCCGAGGCCGTTGGCCACTTCGGCCTGGTCCAGGTGAGCGGGCGGCAGGAGACGGCGTCGGATCTCGAGCGCCTGGTCGTAGAGAGTCTGGCTCTCCGCGAGCTGGCCTCGGCCGCGCTGGAGGTGCGCCAGCTGGACCAGGGTGCTGGCGCGGTCGAGCTCGGCCTGGGGCCCGGCCAGCCGGGCCCGCAGCTCGGCCGCCTGCTCGAGGGAACGGCTCGCCGGCTCGTAGAGGCCGAGGTTCTGGTAGACCTCGCCGATGGCGTGGAGCAGGTCGGCGCGGGTCTCGGGCTGGGTGGCGAGCACGTCGCCGTCCGGCGCCAGCCAGCGGGGCCCGCGGTCGGCGCTCGCAGTCAGCCGCTCGGCGCCGGCATCGAGCAGCTCGCGGGCGGTGACCACCTGCCCCCGGTTCTGGCCAGGATCGGCGACCTGGAAGAGCCCGATCAAGAACGTCGAGAGGGCGCGCGCGCGGCCGGTCTGCTGCTCGGCCCGCCGGCTCTGGCGGGAGGCCTCCCAGGCCTGCCAGCTGGCGGTCGTGGCGAGCAGGGTCATAGCCAGCCCGACCGCCGAGGCCAGCCGGTAACGGAAGAGGAAGCTCCGCAGGCGATAGGCCACGGTGGGGCGGCGGGCCTTGACCGGCCGGTGCTCCAGGTGGCGCTCGAGGTCCTCGGCCAGGTCGCGCACCGAGCCGTAGCGCCGAACCGGGTCGAGGGCCAGGGCCTTGGCCAGGACGGTGTCGAGGTCACCCTCGAGTCGCCGGGCGCGGCGCAGCGACTCCGCTCCGCCCCGCCGCCGCACCAGCTGGCTCGCCGGCCGGATCTCTCCGCCCGGGCCCTGCCCCCCCTCGGTGGTCTTCGGGTTAACCCCGGCCAGCAGCTCGTAGAGCAGGAGACCGAGGCCGTAGACGTCGGTCGCCGTGGTCACTGCCCCGCCGGAGAGCTGCTCCGGGCTGGCGTACTCCGGAGTGCGGGGGTTCGCCTCGGCCCGCGTGAGGCCGGGCGCCGAGGGCTCGAGCAGCTTGGCGATGCCGAAGTCGAGGAGCTTGGGGGTGCCGTCCGCCGCGACCAGCACGTTCGCCGGCTTCAGGTCGCGGTGCACGACGAGGTTCTGGTGGGCGAAGTGGACCGCCTCGGCCACCCGGAGGAAGAGCTGGAGACGCTCGGCGATGCCGAGCCGCCTTTCCTCGCAGAAGCTCATCAGGGGCCGACCCTCGATGTGCTCCATCACCACGTAGGGACGGCCGTCGGGGGTCGAGCCGCCGTCGAGCAGACGGGCGACGTAGGGGTGGGTCAGCCGGGCCAGGATCTGCCGCTCGGCCACGAAGCGGCGGACGATCTCCTCGGTGTCCATGCCGCGCTTGATCAGCTTGATCGCCACGGTCTGCTGGTAGGTCTGATCGTCCCGCTGGGCGGCGTAGACCGCCCCCATCCCCCCGCGCCCCAGCTCCGAGACGATCCGGTACGGCCCCAGCCGCGAGCCCACCACCGCCGAGGTCAGCTCCTCGGCCAGCTCGGGGTCGGCTTCGAGCAGGTTCTGGTCGAGGAAGCCCTCGGCCCGCTGGTGGCTGGCCAGCAGAGCCCGCAGCGGCTCCTCGAGTGCCGGGTCGCCGCCGCACTCGGCGGTCAGGAAGGCCTCGCGCTGCTCCTCGGGCAGCTCGAGCGCACGATGAAAGATCGGCTTGAGCCGCCCCCAGGTCTCAGCTCGCATGATCCCGAGCGGGGCCGCCGGCACCCTCGAGGGCGAGCAGGATGAAGGCCCGGGCGAGAGCCCACTCCCGCTTGACCGTGGCGCTGCCGATGCCGAGCGCGTCCGCCGTCTCCTCGACCGTCAGGCCGGCGAAGAAGCGAAGCTCGACGATGGTGCCCTGCTGGGGATCGAGGCGGGCCAGCTCCGAGAGGGCCCGGTCCAGGGCCAGGACGTCGAGGTCGAGGGGTGGCTCGGCGAGGGCGGAGTCGGAGAGGGTGACCTTGATCGGGGCGCTGCCGCGCTTCTTGCGCCTTCGAGCCCGGTAGCGGTCGACCAGGACGCGGCGCATCATCTGGGCGGCGACGCGGAAGAAGTGGGCCCGATCCTGCCACTGCGCCCGGTCCTGACCGGCCAGCCGCAGGTAAGCCTCGTGCACCAGGCTGGTCGGTTGCAGGGTGGGCAGCGCGCGATCGGCCCGCAAGTAGCGCCCGGCCAGGTATTTGAGCTCCTCGTAGACGAGCGGCATCAACCGGTCGACCGAGGACAGCTCCGCCGGGGAGGGATCGCCGTCCTGCGGCTCCCGAGGCTTGTCCGTGGGTGCCCGCATGAATCACCAGGAGTCTAGCACCCGGCTGCGTGCGCCCCGGCTGGCCGGAAACGGAGAGCTCAGTGCTCCTCGATCCCCTTGGGGAAGCGATCCGCCACCAGGTTCAGTCGGAGGCCGTGCTCGAGGAGGGCCTTGAGGCCGGCGAGCACCAGGGAGAACCCTTGCATCGAGTCGGTGGCCTGGCTGACGAGCGCGTCGCCGTCGCCGTGGAAGCCGGAATTCGTGATGCTGACGAAAGTGGTGCCGTCCTCGAGGGCGGTGAAGAGCCATTCCACCGTGCTGGGGCCGGCCTGTCCCGGCCACTCGATCACGATGCGCTTGCCCGGCTCGACGGCCTTGACGTCCACGGGAATCGAGATGCCATACATCTCCCACTGCCACTGGACCTGCTCGCCGGCCACGAGCCGGCCGCTGCTCCGGGTGAACCAGAACTGGGTCGTGATCTCGGGGTCGGCGAAGGCCTCGAAGACCTCCGCGGCGGGCCTGCGGATGAGCATCCCGGTCCTGACGATCGGTGCTCGCGTGAGCTGGAGTCTGGTCACGTTGGCTCCCTTGCGCCGCTTTTTCTCCGGAAGCGGCCTCATCGCTGATAGAACTGCTCACCTTCCTCGAGGAGGCGTTCCTTCCACATTTTCTCGAGGGTCTCGAGATCGGCGCCTGGGTCGTAGCTCGGCTCCTCGGAGGGCTCGAGCGTGTCGAGGATCTCGAAGCGGAACGCTTCGGGCCCCAGCTCCTGCCAGTCGCGCTGGAGGTCTCGGAGGTTGTGAGAGCCCATGCGGAGCTGGGCCTGGTGGCGGTTCAGGATGGCTGGAAGGTCGCGGCTCACTCCCACCAGCGATCGCTGCTGGGCGACGTTGCGCACGCGGAAGACGCCCATCGGGCGGCGGGTCTCTTTGTATTCGCGAGTCAGAGCCTTGCGGTCCATGGAGGTCTCCTGGTTCGAGGGGACGAGCGGAGGATCGGCCCTCAGGCCCCAAACCAGCCCTTGAGCCGGGCTTCTTCGAGGCGGATCTCGAGATACTCCCACAGAGCCGGGCAGCCGGCCGCGATCGGGGGCTGGATCCGGCGCACGACGCGTTCGTAGCTGATGCCGTTCTCCCGCCAGCTCTGGCCCTCATTGGCCAGGTTGAGCAGGACGGGCATGGCTCGATCGGCGGCGTGGGCGAAGCGCGCTTCGGCGGTCTCCCCGTCGTCGAACTCCCGCCACAGCTCCAGGAGCCGGGCACCCTGGTCTTCCGGCAGCATGCCAAAGATCCGAGTCACCGCCGCCAGCTCGGCGGCTCGACGCTCCTCCCAGCCGGTTTCGGCGAACGCGATCACGTCTCCGGCATCGATCTCGCCGATGTCGTGCACCAGCAGCATGAAAACCACCCGGTTGAGGTCGATCGGAGCGTGCGCGTAGCGGGCCAGCGAGGTCGCCAGCAATGCGATCTGCCAGCTGTGCTCCGCGGAGTTCTCATAACGATCGAGCCCCAGGGGCCGGACCTTGCGCGTCACGGCCTTGAGCTTGTCCAGCTCGAGGATGAAGTCAATGATGGGTTGCATGGAGGTGCTCGGAGCTCCGTAGCCGCTGCTGATGAGGACCGCCGCTGATCTCATCGTCGAGGGGGTTCTGCGCCGAGAAAACCTCGACGACGCGAGCGCCATCCTGCAAGCGGGAGGTCACCCGGAGCACCGGGACCTCCTCGATGAAGTAGACGTAGATGACAGCGTTGCCCGCGTAGCGCACGACCCGGGTCCGGTCCCTCGATGAGAGCTGAAGCCACCTAGCGAAGGCGCTCTCTGCCGTCAGCTCCAGGTTCTCCTGGGTCGGGATCACCCGGGGCCTTCCCACCTCGTACCGGGTGCCGGGCGGGAAGGTGCCCATGACGAGGATCTCCTTCACGCCCGGACTGAGCCAGCCGCCTTGGGAGGACGGTACCTTGGTGGTGTCGATCTCGAGGCGGAGGCGCCTGATCCCGGTCGCGGGCGGATCGAGGCTCAGGGAGCCCTTGCCGACGTGGGCCTGCTCCTCGCCGACTCCGTCGGTCAGCCGGGCTGTGAAATACCTTCCGCCTTCGATGGCGATGGCGCTCACGCGCGCGGGTGCGCCGAGCTCCATCTCGACGGCACAGCCGGCATCACAGTCTCTCGGCAGCCAGGAATCGTAGAGAATGCCGTCCAGCCAGTTCTCGCCCGCGTCGAAGGCGTTGAGGACGCCGTAGTGCTCGTCTTCCATGGCACGGCCGCCATTGACCGAACTGGCACTGACCCTCGCCAGGGAGGTCCGTCCGAGGTTGACCGGCTCCCGAGGCTCGGGAGCGGTCTCTGCGGAGGGGGCTGCGCCGGCGCCGGGGCGCCTGGCATGAACTGGGCTCGGAGCTTCTGGAGGCGGGAAGGGCTCGACGGTGAGGGAGCCGTCGCTGCGATCGATGGTGACGCGAAGGACCCGCACGTCGGCGAAGTGGTAGGTGAAGGAGAGGGTCTCGGCCGTCGACTCTACCCGCCGGGTCCTGGACCGCAGCTGCTCATGGACCCAGCCCCGGAAGACCTCGTCGGCAGCGAGCTCCAGGTTCTTTGGGCTCGGCAGGACACGGGGCGAGCGCACCTCGTACACGGTGCCGGGGGGGACGAAGCCCATGATCCGGATCTCTGAGACCACCACGACGCCGAAGCCGGGTTGAAACGGGCTGCTCTCGACGCCGTGGAGCTCGAGACGAAGGCGTCGAGTGCTCGGGGCCGGCGGCTCGAGGAGGAGAATGTCATCCCCGACGTGGGTTCTTTCTCGACCTCCTGCGTCCGTCAGTCGGGCCGTGAAGAACCGCTGTGCGACGATGGAGATCGACGCGACGGTCACGGGAACGTCGAACTGGATCTCCACGGCGGCCTTCTCTCGATCAACCTCGAAGGAGTCGGTGGTCCAGAACGCTCCTGCAGCCCCAGGATCGCGGCCGACCTCGCCGTCGAAGGCATTGAGCAGGCCGTGGTAGGGATTGTCCATGGCTCCCCTGCCGTTGACCGAGGTGGCGCTGACCCAGGCCAGGGACGTGCGGGCCAGGTTGATCTGCCCCGGGGAACTCTCGGCCCTTGCCGGGTCTCGGAGACACAGTAGGACGAGCGCGGCGAGGAGCAGCGATCTCATGGCACTGGGCTCGTTGGAGGGCTTCCGGCGGCGTAGCTCTCGACCGTCGTCGTTCCGAGCCGACGGTCGAGGGTCAGTTTCATGAGCGGGACATCCCGCGCGAAGTAGACGTAGACGATCTCCTCAGCAGTGCGTCGGACCGTCCTCCGCTTGGTCCGCGCGAGCTCCATGGCCCATCGGTAGAAGGCCTGGTCCGCAGCGCGCTCGAAGTATTCCTCGTTGGGGACGAGCCGGGGTGAAGCGACCTCGTAGCCCGTGCCGGGTGGGAGGTGACCGCGGATCTCGATCTCATAGACATGAGGCGCCTGTCGGTAGCCGTCGAAGGAGAAACGGGCCTCGCGAATCGCCCGGGCTGGCGGATCGAAGGCGATCGAGCCCTTCCCCGGTCGAGTGGTCTCCGTACCATCGTCGGCGATCAAGGTCACGGAAAAGTAGACCGGTGTGTCGGCGAGGACCGACTTGACGCTGACTGGTACCTCGAAATGGACCTCGACGACCGCATCCTCGTCGAACTGAGCCGGGAGGCCCAGGTGCGGTGTCCACGGCCGGGAGGTCGCATCCTGGGGCGGTCCGCTCCGCCCGTCGAAGGCGTTGAGGATGCCGTGCTCCGGGTCCTCCAGCGGCCGGAACTGGGAGACCGAAGCGGCGCTGACGGCAGTCAAGGAGGTTCGAGCCAGATTGATGGGCTCCGGTCCCTTCGCTGTGCCCGCAACGGGGCTGGCGAGGAGAGCAACCAGCGCGATGGCGAGGTGGAGCGGCCGACGACTATCGCGGGCCATGGTGGGACTCCCTTGCTGCGACCGTTGTTCGATGGATTGTACCGAAGGCTTCGCCGCTCGCCCCACCGATCCGCTGAGAAAGCGGCTCAGCGACATTCTTGGCGTGGAAACCACACGAAAGCCTCGTAATGCCAGTACTCGAGCACCCAGGAGGTGTCGCCCGGGACCACGATCAGGTCGTCTGAGCTGGGGTAGCAGAAGGCCGTCCAGCGATCCACGAAGAGGGACCAGGGTAGCTCGAGAGCGTCGGACCACGCATAGCAGAGCCAGGCTCGCGAGGAGCCCGGTACCGGCAGAGAGCGAAGCCACTCTTCGACGTCGCCGTCGTCGAGCTGCGAGGCGTCGAGCGCGCGCTGCTCCGGCATGGCTGCGGTTTGGAGGTGGCGCCAGACACCTGTCGAAGTCAGGAGCTTCAAGAGGGAGCGGCTCGCCCTGGAATCGATGGCGCGCATCGAAGCGAGATCTCGGATGCCAAGGACGGCGTGAGAAGGCTGCGTCCAGCGCCAGGCTAGTGGAAACGCCTCGATCGGGATGGTCGCGAGATCGGAGATGGAGATCATGACAACCCCTGGTCCGAAGGACGAGCGTTCCGCAGGTAGCCGGCGATTTCCTCGCGCCCGAGGTACTCGGCCCAATCGAGTGGGGTGCCTTGGTGGAGGCGATCCCTCACGGTGAGCGAAGCGCCCGCCTCGACCAGCCCCCGCACGGCCTCCAGGGAGCCGGAATCCACAGCGTGGTGGAGAGCTGTGGCGTGGGAGTGGAAGCCCTCGGGGCTGTAGGCGTCGAGATCGGCGCCGAGGCCGATCAGCCGGGTGAGGGCCGCGGCCTTGCCATGGAGGGCCGCCGCGGCGAGGGCGAGCTGGCGGTCATCGGCGTTGGCCACCTGGGAGAGACGCCTCACCTCGTCCTCGCGATCCAGGCAGATCGCCGCCGCCAGCGTCATCTCCGCTCCATGTTCGATCAACCGCCGGGCCGCTGCGAGCTCGCGATGGGCCAGCACGCCGTCGAGGGCGCCCGGCGTGGCGCCGGCCGTGACCAGGAGATCGATCAGCTCGATCTGCACGCCGCATTCGCGAGGCACCCGCCCGGTGCAGACCAGCATCAGGGTGTAGTCGAGCTGCTCGGCGAGGCTCTCGACTCCCTCGCGCTCGGCGGCGCGCACGATCGTCCGCGTCACTTCGGCGACGTTGGCCGGCAGGCGGTCGGTGCGGATCGGGTTCTCCGCCACGAACCACAGCAGGTAAGGTCGGTGGAAGTACTCTTCGCCGTAGTCGAGGCGCTCCCGGACCAGCGTGGGGTGCGCAAAGAGGAGGCGCTCCAGTGCGCCGACGTCGCCAGCGTCGATGGCAGAGACAGCTTCGCGAAAGCGCGGGTCGGGGATGTCGGGGTTGACCATGGTGGGGCTCCTGCCGGAAGGTCGGTTACGCCGCCTGGAGGAGAAACTCCACCTTGACCGCATCGAAGGGAAACTCGATCCCGCCACCCTCCGCGCGCTCGAGGAGACCGGCAGTGAGCAGCGCGGTCACGTCGCCGTGAACAGCCTTCACGTCGCGCTGAACGCGCCGCGCCGCTTCCCGGATGGCAACCGGGCCGGCTCCGCAGAGGGCCTTGAGCAGCTCCCATCGCTTGGCGGTCAGGACCTTCCACACCAGCTCCGGTGTGGCGAAGCTGATGCGCGCCGACCTCTGCGGTTGGCCGGAGCTCCAAGCCTGTGTGAAGTCCGCCATCGCGTCGGCGGGGGCGCGTACGTCAAGAGTCAGGGTTCTCATCGTTCCACCTCGCTATGTCGTCCTGGAAATCGGCTATCAACTTCTCGGGTGTCGGGAAGGCGTAGGGGGCTTCCTGGTCATCGAAGTGGCGGTGATCCCCCTTGCCGGCTTCGTTGTCGTAGCGGAGAACGCACCGTCCGTGGACTACGTAAGCAAGCCTGTACTTGAAGAGGTGAGTCGATCCAGCGAGCGGCTGGGGCACTCTCCAAAGCACCAGCTCGGCGAAGGCCCTCTCCGAGTAGATGATGCGGGTGCGGACCAGCAGCTCGGCCTTCATCTTGGAGAAACTACCAGCGAGCCGCTGTGATGTCTACGGCTCCAACAGGCTCTCTCTCCAGAGCAGGGAGAGTCTCTCTGCGGCCTACCAGCAGTACCACTGGACGCTGCAGTTGGTGGGGCAGTCGTTGGTTGGATAGCCGGTGGGAAGACCGAAGCAAACACAGATCCATCCGCACGTCACTTGCACGTACGGGCACATGCAGCAGCCGCAGGCCAGGCTGCAGAAGCCGGTCTCGCCGACCAGCTCCTGGCAATAGAAGTCACAGACCCCGCTGCTGCCGGCAGGGGGCTGAGTGCAGGATCCCTGAGGCGAGTCGCAGCCGGTGCAGGCGGCGCGCTCCTGGGCGGGGGGCGTGCCGAACAGGCTGCTCGCGGCCTCGCAGCGATCCGCTGCGGCGGCCGGGAGGGCGGAGGTGGGAAGGCTGGTGGCGACAGTGGCGGGCGGCGGAGGAGCTTCCGTGGCGGAGAGGTCGCCCGGCAGGTTGAGTCCCAGCGCACAGCAGAAGACGACGGCGACGAACAGCGTGCTCGGCTTCATCACGACCTCCTTGGGTCGCGGAGGCACCGCGCAGCCCTCCAGTGGCGACTCGGCGCTGCCTGGCGACGGGGGGGTTCGGAGTTGCTGGACACAGGGTAGCACGTCCCAGAACACGAAAAGGCGCCTGGAGACGGCTGTCTCCGGCGAGGGTTCAGAGGCCCTTCCGCCGCGGCCCCGGCTCAGCCGCGGAGGCGGAGCGCCTCCCGGCACGCCGCGACGTCCAGCCGGTGCGCGTGGGGCCAGGCTTCGAAGCTGGGGAGGGCGGTGCGGAGGTGATCTTGGGCCTCGGCGGTTCGGCCGAGGGCGGCGAGGGTCCGCCCGAGGGCGCAGCGGACCTCGCCGACGCGGGGGTCCTCTTCGGGTGTGATGCTCAGCCGTAGGGAAAGAGCCTGCTCGAGATGGGGGAGGGCCTCGGCGGGGGCTCCGCTCTCGAGCAGGGCGAAACCGAGGGCGAGCAGGGCGTCGCTGAGGGCGGGCCTCCGGCTGCCGTCCTCGCCGAGGGCCTCGAGGGCGCCCCGGGCCGCAGCGAGTGCCTCGACGCGGCGCCCCTGGTGCAGCAGGGTGCGGGCGCGCAGGGTTCGCCCGTGGGCGAGCAGCCAGGGGTCCGCCACCTCCGGTCGCGCCGCCACGGCGATGACGTGATCGGCTGCCGCGAGGGCCTCCTCCGGCCGGTCCGTCAGGTCCAGCACCCGAACCAGGTAGACCTCCGCCACGGCCAGGCTCTGGTGGTCCGCACCCCCGATGCCGCGCCAGAGGGCGATCGACTCGTCGAGCAAAGCCTCGGCCTCGGCGAAGCGCCCCTGCTTCGACAGGTTGAGGCCCAGGAAGCTCAGACGGTGGGCCACCGGCGCGCTGACGGGTCCGAAAATGCGGCGGCTCAAGGGGATCAGTCGCCGGTAAAGGGCCTCCTGCTCGTCGAGGTCGCTCAGCGAGTTGGCGAGATTGGAGAGCGCCGTGAGGGTGGACGGGTGCTCTGGCCCGTACTCGGCGGCATAGAGATCAGCCGTCTGGCGGTAGGCCGCTGCGGCGCTCGCCAGGTCGCCAGAGCGGATCCCCGCGGCACCGACTCCGCTGTAGGCCGAGGCCAGCCAATGGCGGTTCGCAGGCCGGCGTCGCTGCTCGATCGCCAGGGCCTCGCGGGCGAAGCGCTCCCCCTCCTCTCCGCCGACAACGACCGACAGCCGCTGCAGGGTCTCCGAGACCTCCAGGTGCTCGGGGCCCAGCACCCGGCGCTGGCGCGGCAGCAGGTCCCGCAGCAGCCTGTCGGCGGCTCGGCGGTCGGAGATGGCTAGCATGGCGAAGGCGTGGTCACCGGCGAGGTCGAGGGCGAAGGGGTCGTCCTCCCCGGCATGGGCCGCCTGGTGGTCGCGGGCCCGGCCAAAGAGCTGGGCCGCCTCCTCGAACTGGCTGCGGGCGTGGTGGATCTCTCCCAGCACTTGCTCCAGCCGGGCCTGGAGCTCGGGCTGACCGCGCACCTGCCCCACGCGCTCTCGCGCCCGGGCCAGGAACTCGCCCACGGCCAGGGTGTCCCCTTCGGCGCCCTTGTCCGGGTCGGTCTCGTCGAAGAGGCCCACCAGCAGATCCACCACCTGTTTCGCCTTGGTCTCTTCTGCGGTGGCGCGGTCCCTCTCGGCGGCGATCCGCCTCGCCTGGAGGCCGGAAGTGATGCCGAAGGCGAGGATGGCGCCGGCCGCCACGGCGGCGGCGAGGGTGGCCGCCAGGTGCCGGCGCAGGAATTTGCGGGCGCGATAGGACCAGCGGTCCGGCTGGGCCAGCACCGGCTGGCCGGCGAGGTAGCGCTCGAGATCCTCACCGAGCTGGCCAGCGGAGGCGTAGCGGCGGGCCGGGACGGAGTCGAGGGCCTTGGCGGCGATGCGCTCGAGGTCGCCACGCAGCCGAGGCGCCGGGGGCTCGTCCGAGGTCTTCTCGCCCGCCGGCGCGTCCCCCGCAGGGGTGAGCAGGCGTGGCAGGCGGCCGGTGAGCAGCTCCACCAGCAGCACCCCCAGGCCGTAGACGTCCGTGGCCGTCGTGACCGGCTCGCCGTAGAGCTGTTCCGGGGCGGTGCGCTCCGGCGTGCCCCAGACCATCCGCGGCGCGGTGGCCCCGGGGACCTGTTCGCCTTCTGGCGCGAGCAGCTTGGCGATGCCGAAGTCGAGCAGGCGGGGCTCGCCGTCGGCGGCGACCAGGATGTTCGAGGGCTTCAAGTCCCGGTGGACCACCAGGTTGGTGTGGGCGTGCTGGACGGCGCGGCAGACCGCCGCCAGCAGGCGCAGCCGCTCGGTCGTGGGCAGGTTGCGGGCCTGGCAGTGCTCGGTGATCGGCAAGCCCTCGACGTGCTGCATCACCAGGTAAGGCCGGCCGTCCTCGGTGACGCCGCCGTCGAGCAGCGGGACGATCAGGGGATGGGCCAGGCGGGCGAGGATCTGGCGCTCGCGGCCGAAGCGGGCGGCGAGGTCGGGTGTGGTGAGGCCGGGCCGCAGCAGCTTGACGGCCACCTTCTGCTCGAAGCCCCCTCCCTCCCGCTCGCCCAGCCAGACCTCGCCCATGCCGCCCAGGGCCAGGAGGGAGACCAGCCGGTAGGCGCCGGCCCGTTCGGGAGCCGGGGCCGGCGGGAAGGTGATGCCGGTCAGGAGCCAGCTCTCGATCGCCAGGGCGCAGGCCTCGCTGGCCGAGCCCAGCATGGCCTCGACCTCGCCGCGCAGCTCCGGCTGGCCACCGCAGGCGGTGTCCAGGAAGGCGTCCCGCTCGCTGGGCGGCAGCTCGCGGGCGCCGGCGAACAGCTCCTCGAGCCGCTGCCAGGGGCCGGCGACCCCGGGGCCCGGCGCGGGTGGATGGATCGGCTCGATCACCAGAGTCCTCTTCTCGTATCGCGTCGCCAGTCGGCCGAAGTGGACAGCGGCATCCGGCTCAGAGGAGGGCCGCAGCCACCTCCTTGCGCAGCCAGGCGCGGGCCGTGTCCCAGTCCCGCTGCACGGTCTTGGTCGAAACCCCCAGCAGCCCGGCCGTTTCCTCCAGCGACAGGCCACCGAAGAAGCGTTGCTCGACCACCAGCGCGCCCCGGGGGTGCAACGCGGAGAGCCGCTCCAGGGCGTCGTTCAGGGCCACCAGCTCTTCGGCCTCCTGGTCGGCCAGCAGGGGCTCGGCCTCGTCGAGGGGCAAGGGGGCCTCGCCGCCCCCCCGCTTCTGGCGGCAGCGGGCGCGGGCGTAGTCCACCAGCACCCGGCGCATGGTGGTGGCGGCCACGGCCAGGAACTCTTGGCGGTCGGCGGCGCGGATCTGGCGCTGGTCGAGCAGGCGCAGGTAAGTCTCGTGGACCAGGGCCGTGGTGCCCAGGGTGTGGTCGGAGCGCTCGCCGAGAAGGCGCCGGCGGGCGACCCGCCGCAGCTCGTCATAAAGCA
>JBIOYC010000125.1:0-13318 GCA_044869955.1 Thermoanaerobaculia bacterium
CCGATGCCTAGCTGCTTCGCGTGCCTCGCCAAGCGCCGGTCAGCGGTCCAGAAGTCGGCGCCCAGGTGCTCGGCGGTAGCGAGGTAGGCGAGCGGTGCCACCTGGGCGACCAGGAGGTTGGCGTCCACGACGACCGTCACTGCGCCTCCACGGGAGAGAGACTCGCTTCCACCTCACGCTCGCGCTCGGCGCGGACTTCCGCCACGAGGTCGCGGGGGATCAGGCCGGTTCGTGCTTCGATCCGCTGCCGTAGCGCGGCCAGCTGTTCGAGCACGGCCAGCCGGCGGGCCTGGTTCGCTCGGTGGCGCGCGATGCCCGCCGCGACGAGCTCCCGGACCAGATCCGACATGGACCGGTGGTGGGCTTGGGCCAGCTCGGAGAGGCTGCGGTGCTGGTCGGGTTCGAGGAGGAGCTGGGTGCGGTGGCGTGCCATGGTCGGCCTCGTGGAAGGGAGGGTCCCGAAAGTCCGCATCGAGGAGTCTGTAGGTGCTCCGGGCATGCCCAGGCTCATGCCCCCCAACCTTGGGCAGCTCAGCTCGAACCTCCTCCGGTCGAGCGGTGGGCTACCCCTCCCCCGCCCTCTCGAGCACCTGCTGGCGCAGGCGGTCGGCCAAGCGATAACCAGCCGCGGCCAGTTGGTCGAGGGCCGAGCTGATCTCCGGCAGCAAGCCTCTCTCTTTGGCCACGAGCAGGACGGCCGACGTTCCGAGGAACCGGAGACCTCGACGGCGGGCGACGAGGCGACCGCGGCGGTCGTCGATGAGGAGTGCGCGGCACCTCCCGCCGCATTCTTGCGCGAGCCAGAGGGCCTCTTCCTCGCCCGGATCGAGCGGCGTCAGGCTCGTGGTGGGCTTGCCCGGGGGCAGCGGCACCGTACGCAGCCAGCCCACTTCGAGCGCCATCCGCAGGGCCTGCGAGCCCGGGCGCTCTTCCTCGACGCAGAGCTCGGCGAGCACGGCGGGTGGGATGACGACGTCTTGATAGAGGCTGCGAAGGTGGTGGAGGAGGCCCGCACGGGCCATCCCGATCAGCGGGCCGGCATCGGCCACCAGGAAGGTGCTCACCTGGCGACGGCCAGCTCCGTATC
Organism: Thermoanaerobaculia bacterium; assembly: GCA_044869955.1. Classification (GTDB taxonomy): domain Bacteria; phylum Acidobacteriota; class Thermoanaerobaculia; order Multivoradales; family SZUA-115; genus CALMKX01. The sequence continues at coordinate 1,088 of JBIOYC010000125.1, forward strand.
CAGCTCGGCGGGGTCGTAGTCAACGGCCGCCACCCCGGCCTCGGCGAGCAGGACGAGAAACTCTTCGAGCGAGAGACCGGCGATGCGGGCGGCCTGAGGCAGAGAAGCTCCTCCCTCCTCGACGAGCCGCAGCGCCAGGGCGCGGTGGATGCCCAGCTCCAGCAGCTGCTCGTCGAACGGCACGGCGACCGCAGCCGGCCGACCCCGCTTGGTGATGAGAGAGAGGCGACCGGCCTCTGCCTCGCTCAGCAGCTCACCGCCGCGGAGCCGGAGGTCCCGGGCGGAAAGGACGTTCAGGGAGGACGCGAGCTTGACCATGGTTCTGACGAAACGTAGCACTTCGCTCCTGCGCTGGCAACCAGAAGGGGCGGCACCGCCCTTGCCCCTGCTGCCGCGTTAGGATCCCCCGAACATCTCCTTGTCCATGAGCAAGCCGCAGGTGCCCCGCCCGGTCCCACCCTCCCGTCCCCTGGCCCCACACGTCCAGGCGGCGGTGCAGGGGGTGTTGCAGCCACGGTTCGCCGCCACGCCCGCGACAGCGAGCCGCCCGGCAACTCACGTGGAGGCTGCCCTGGCCCGGGGGCGCTCCGGCCCACCGGGCTCGGCTCAGCTCCAGCCACGGCCAGGGATGGCGGCGCACGTCCAGGCGGCGATGGCCCGGCAGCCTCCCGGCCGGGCGGTGGTCCAGAGGATGGAAGAGAAGAAGATCACCTTCAGCTCGAAGTTCATCTCGAACAGCAACTCCAACAGCCAGACCACGACCTTCCTCGGCAACGGCGGCGAGAACCTCACGGTGATCGACAACGGCAAGCGCATCAGCGCTCAGGTCAACGGCAAAGAGGTGGGCTACCTCACCTACGAGGTCGACGTCGTCGAAGGCCTCAAGACCCTGCGCTTCGGCTACATCCTGGTCTCCAAGGCCTACCAGAGCAAGAAGCTCAGCTCGCTGATGCTGGCCCTCTTCGCCCTCAACGCCCTGAACCTGGGCATCATGGTGGTGGTGGTCGGCCACCCGGACCCCACTCTCAAGGGCTATTGGACGGCCATGGGCTTCGACTACCTGGGTGCCCAGAAGAAGCAGTGGATCTACCTCCAGAGCCAGTACAAGGAAGAGGACCTCCCCTCGGTGACCGACGTGGTGGTCACCGAGGCCTCGGCCTCCACGCTGACCCTCCTCTCCTGGGCGCAGAGAAGCTACAAGGCGTACTGGACACCGACCTGAGCGAGGCGGGCCCCCTGCCTCTGTCGAGATCCCTGCCCAGAGGCTTGACTCCATAGTCTCGAACTCTTACACTTTCCCGCACAGACACGACGGCATTTTCGCTTCTTCATGGATTTATCTGGACGGATTCGACTTACCGAATCCGGCGACCAACCGTCCCCGTCGGACAAGGAGACACCATGAAGCGCATCGACGAGTTGGGCCTCGAGCAGTTGCAGCTACAGAAGGATCTCTCCAGGCTCGGCAAGGGCAAGACGCCCAGCAAGGCGGATCGCCGCGCCTTCCTCAAGGCCGGTGCTGCCCTGGCGGCGGGTGCCGCGGCGGGCATCTTCACGCCCAAGGCCGGCGGGCAGGTCCCGCCCGAAGGCGACGACGTCCCGCGCGACGGCGCGGAGCTGCAGTACGACCTCAACAACTTCGGTGATCTCGACACCTCGGACCTGCCGGGCATCGAACCGGGAGCGGACATCGAGATCACCGCCCGGGACTTCACTCGTGGGCTGTCGGTGGCCGTGGGGGGTCTGCTCAAGCTCGAAGCGGACCTCCAGGCCAAGATCCAGGGGCAAATCGCCCAGCTCGACTCCGCCATCGTGGCCCAGAACGCCGATCAGGCGCTGGCGATCACCGCTGAGCTGCGGATGTGCTTGGTCAACAACGCCGACTCGATCGACGCCGCCGCGGGAAAGGTGGCCTTCGCCGAGGTCACTTCGTACAGCCAGCTGCTCATCTTCCTGGTCGAGTCCCTGTACTTCCTCGGGGTGCGGATCATCGGCGTGATCTGGGTGTTCCCGTGGGGTCAGATCTACAAGATCCTCGAGGTCTTCGAGGTCCACGTTCAGTGCTGGACGGTGATCCAGATCCGCATCCTCGAGATCTACATCCGCTTCTTCCTCTTCGTCCTGGCCATCCGCTTCGACTGCTTCCCTGGCCCCCGGTGGACGATCTCGGTGTTCATCGTCCTGGTCTCGATCTGCCTGCGGATCACGGTCATCGAGGTCTTCCGCATCTGCGTCTGGTGGACCCGGCACTACCTGCTGCTGATCAAGTGCTGACCGCGGTCTCGGCGGCCCTCGCCAGGAGGCCCGCCCGCCGGGTCGCTCTCGCCCCTAGGGCGGGTCGACCCGGTAGTAGCGGGTCTTGCCGCCGAAGGTGATGGCGAGGATGTCACCGGTCCGGGCGAAGCTCGTTACGCTCACGTTGGTGAGCTTGAAACCGAGGTAGTCGTGCCGCCAGGCCTGCGGGAAGACGTTCGGCCGCAGGGGCTGGTGGAAGTAGCGCCGCTTGTGGAGTAGGCCGTAGCAGAAGAGGCAGCAGTCCTGCGTCGTGCGCAGGGCCTGCACCCCCGGGTACTCCGAGATCACGGCCATCTCCCCGTGAGTGCAGGAGTCCCGGCTCCCGAGCTTTTCGACCGAGAGGCTGTTCGGCCCCGGGTAGGCCTTCTGAGCCTGCTGCTCCATGGCGCTCTGGAACTGGCCGGAGCCGACCGTGACCAGGGTGAACACCCCGGGGAAGTAGCTCGAGCCGCCGATGCCGAAGGTGTCCTGACTGCTGACCTTGGGCGCGCCCTCCCCTTTGATGAAGCTCTCGAGGCGTGTCGCCGACTCGTGGGTGGGGAAGGTGGCCCCGCCGCCCGCCTCGGCCGCCGCGTTCACGATGGCGGTGACTTCTTGCAGGATGGAGGTCGGGACCGACCCCTGATACACCGCCACCCCGTGAGTACTGCCCCCGGAGGAAGAGGAGGAGGAGCTGCTGCCGAGGTCCTCCATCCTCTGCACGGTGGCGGAACGGAGCGCCATGCGTGGCAGGGCCACTGAGCGGGCAGGCGCGGACCGCGAGGGGGTCACCGCCCGCATCGCCATCCGCTCGGCCTCGGCCTCGAGCCCGGGGTCTTGCACCACGGCGATGCCACTGCCGAACGGGTTGCGGACGCGCCCCGTCCGCTGCTGCACCACGTGGGTGAGCTCGTGCGCCAGCAAGCGCTGGCCGTGAGGGTGGTGCGGGCTGTACTGGCCCGGCGCGAAATAGAGGTCCGTGCCCAGGGTGAAGGCCAGGGCGCCGAGCCCCGGGGCTTCCCGGCCCACGTGGACCCGGACCGCGTCGAAACGGGTGCCGAAGAGGGTCTCCATCCGGGCCTGGAGGACGGGCGGTAGGCGCTGGCCCGCGCCGCCGGGAAAGCTCGCCGCTCCGGGCTGGAGCGGGAACGCGCTGCCCGCTCCGTTGCGCCGAGGCTGCGCCACTGCGTGGCTGCGCGGCCCATGCGGGAACCAACCCTGGATGACTCGTCCGCCGGTGCCGGGAGGGCTCATGACGAACTCTTCCGCTACGGCACCACCAGCGGCCAGCCGGAGAGGTCGCCGGTCTCGAAGCCGTCGGCGAAGAGGGCCCCGGCGTCGAGGAAGTTGCCGCTCATCACCAGCAGGCAGAGCAGGGTGACGGAGTCCTCGTAGTAGCTCTCAACCCGCGCTCGGACCGCCTCGTACACCGCATCCAGAAACGCCTGGCCGCCCGGGTCGACCATCGCCGCCACGCCGAAGGGAGCGGCGAAGAAGCTGGTGAAGAAGGCGCCGATCGGCGTGCCGTCGAGCTCATAGCCACCGGCGATGGCCATCGGGTCGCCGGCCGTGGCGGCGCGGATCCATTGCGCCATCTTGCGGGCCTGGGCCGTCGAGGTGGCGTCGCCCGAGAGCAGGGCGTCCGTGCCCAACCGCCACGGGTCGCGGCCGGCGTTGTAGTAGTAGTGGCCGTCGTGGGGGCCCTCCAGGAAGCCGGGAGGCGCCGCCCGCGGCCGGTGATCGACCGCCGAGACGGGCACCGAAAAGTCTGGCAACAGCCCGGTCGTCGGGCTGACTTCGGTCTGCAGCGTGGTGACCGCCCCCTGCACAGCGGTGAGGGCCGCGGTCCAGGTAGCCTCGCCGGTCGCGGCGCCGAAGGCGCGGAAGTGGCCGGGCAGGAAGTCCGAGCTGCGGGGGGTCCACTCTCCATGCGGGCTGCCGCCGGGATCTACCCAATCGCCCAGGAGGGGGTAGTGGCTGGTCGGGCCGAGGGTCGACTCGGCGATACCCGCCAGCACCCGCAGCGCCTCGTTGCGGTAGTGGAAGCGGTCGCCGTTGCCCCACTGGCGCTCGGCCAGCAGCAGCGCCAGGGCGATGTCGGCGTCGCCGTCGAAGGCCGAGTCGTTGCCGGAGGGGTCCGGCTGCTCGTCGGCCGGGATGTTCCAGTCCATGAGCCGCGGATCGATGCTGCTCGGATGGTCGAGGCAGAACTCCCAGAGGCCGTCGAAGATCATCTGGGCGTCCGGATCCGCCCCGGCGAGGTGGGCCGCGATCAGCATGCCGTAGCCCTGGCCCTCGGAGACCGTGCGCGAGCTCGCGGCCGTGCCCAGCTTCACCCGGTAGCGGGGGTGCCCGTCGGGCTCGGTGCCGGCTTGCGCCAAGTAGCGCGACTTCCAACTCTGATACGCGGCGAGCACGTCGCCGTCCTGCTGGGTCTGGGTGCGCAGGCTGGGCCGCAGGCTACCCGGGGCGTACGAGATGTGCTGCGGGAAGGGCAGGCGGGGCGCCGCCGCCGCCGCGGGCGCCCAGGCTGCGACCGTCGCGAGGAGGCTGGCGATCAGGGTCGAAAGGGCCCCTCGACGTGAAGGCATGCAGGGGACTCTATGTCAACCCATCCCGCCGGGAACAGACCCGGGCTCGAGGCGGGATAGACTCCTCCGGTCATGACACTCGCTCTCCTGGTCGACGACGAGCCGGGCATCCTGACCACCCTGGCCGGGGTGCTGGCGGACGTCGGCATCGACTCCCTCGCCACTCGCTCCGGCGAGGAGGGCATCGCCCTCTACGCCGCCCATCAACCGGATCTGGTCTTCCTCGACGTCTGGCTGCCCGACCGCGACGGCCTGGAGACCTTGGCCGCCCTGCGCGCCCTCGACTCTGCGGCGGCGGTGGTGATGATGTCCGGCCACGGCACGGCGGCCACGGCGGTCAAGGCGATCAAGATGGGTGCCTTCGACTACCTCGAAAAGCCGGTGTCCTACGACCAGATCGTCGGCGCGGCACGCGGGGCTCTCGAGCAGCGCCAGCGTCGCCTGGAGGGTACCCCCACGGGCGCGCTACCTTTGCTGCCGCTGACCAGGGCTCTCGAGCTGACGCCGCCGCCCCGTCTCTCCCTCCTGCGCACCTCGGACCTGCCGCAGCGCACGATCAATCACTCGACGGTGATTTACGGTCTGGGCCTGCATTCGGGGGGGCGGACGGGGATGGTGATCCAGCCCCTACCCCCGGGCAGCGGCGTCCACTTCCTCTCCCTGCCGAGCGGCCAGCACATTCCGGCGCACGTCGCGGCGGTGGCCGAGACCGATTGGGCCACCACCCTCTCGGCCGGCCCGGCGCAGGTGAAGACCACCGAGCACCTGCTCTCGGCGCTCCATGCCAGCGGCATCACCAATCTCCTGATCAAGCTCCATGGCGAGGTGCCGGTGCTGGACGGCTCGGCCGCGGACTTCTGCCGCACCCTCGAGCAGATCGGCATCGTCGACCAGGAAGCGCCGCGCGAAGAGATCGTGATCGATCGGGTTTACGAGGTCGGCGGCAAGGGCGACCGGATGCTGCGCATCGAGCCCTACGACGGCTTCGCGGTTTCCTACCTGTTGCGGTATCCGGCACCGATCGGTGAGCAACAATATGATTTCGAGCTCAGCGACTTCGCGACCTACCAGCGCGAGATCGCGCCGGCGCGCACCTTCGGCTTCATGCGTGACCTGCCGATGTTGGCCGAGATGGGCCTCGGCAGCGGCGGCCGGCTCGACAATTTCATTCTGGTCGGCGAAGACAACGTGATCAATACCGAGCTGCGCTTTCCCGACGAGTTCGTGCGACACAAGATCCTCGACATCATCGGTGACCTCTACCTGCTCGGTTATCCGCTGCGCGGGCGAGTGACCGCGCGACTGACCGGCCACCGCGACAACGTCGCCCTGCTGCGCGAGATCTACACGGCCACGGCGGCCACGGGCTGAGCCGCCCTTCGCCCCTGCCTGCGGCCAGGAGGTGAGCCCCTTGACCGATCCCCTGTTCTGGCACCGTCTGCAGTTCGGCTTCACCATCACCTATCACTATCTCTTCCCCCAGCTGACCATGGGCTTGGCGCTGCTCATCGTGGTGCTGAAGGCCCTGGCCCTGCGCACCGGCAACGGCGCCTGGAATGACGCCGCCCGCTTCTGGATCCGCATCTTCGGCCTGAGCTTCGCCATGGGCGTGGTCACCGGAGTGCCGATGGAGTTCCAGTTCGGCACCAACTGGGCGGCTTTCTCGCACAAGACCGGGGGGGTCATCGGCCAGACCCTGGCGATGGAAGGGATCTTCGCCTTCTTCCTCGAGTCGAGCTTCCTCGCCTTGCTGATCTGGGGCGAGCGCCGGCTGGGCCCGAAGCTGCACTTCGGGGCCGCCGTGCTGCTCTTCGTCGGCAGCTGGCTTTCGGCCTACTTCATCCTCGCCACCAACGCCTTCATGCAACACCCGGTCGGCCACGAGATCGCCGACGACGGCACCTTCCAGATCGCCCGCCTGGGCGAGCTGCTCGGCAACCCCTGGGCCATCGCCCAGTACTTCCACAACCAGCTGGGCTCGGTGGTCACCGCGGCCTTCGTGATGGCGGCGGTGGGGGCCTTCTGGACCCTCCGTCGCCAGCACGGCGCGGTGGCGCGAGCGTCGCTGCGAGTGGGCGTGATCGCGGGGCTCGGGGCCTCCCTGCTGGTCGCCTTTCCTACCGGCCACCACCAGGGCCGGATGGTGGCGGCGCACCAGCCGGTGACGCTCGCCGCCATGGAGGGCCGCTTCGAGAGCGGACCGGGCGCCCCCCTGGCGGTCATCGGCCAGCCGAACGTGGCCGAGCGCAAGCTCGACAACCCGATCTTCCTGCCCAGGGTCCTCTCCTGGATCGCCTACGGCGACTTCTCGGCCAACGTGCGGGGGCTCTCCGAGTTCCCGGAGGATGTCTGGCCCACCAACATCGAGCTGCTGTACTACTCCTTTCACGTCATGGTCGGCCTGGGCACCCTGTTCATCTTCCTGATGCTGCTGGCCGGCCTCCAGCTCGCTCGCGGATGCCTGGAAGGGAGCCGCCGGCTGCTGTGGGTGCTGGCGTTCGCGTTCCCCTTTCCCTACATCGCCAACACCGCGGGCTGGATGACCACCGAGCTAGGCCGCCAGCCCTGGCTGGTGTACGGGCTGATGCGCACCGCCGAGGGAGCCTCCCCCACGGTCCACGGCGGCTCGGCGCTGTTCACCTTGCTGGGCTTCGCCGGGCTCTACCTGGTTCTCGGCGTGCTCTTCCTGGCCCTGGTCGGCCGCGAGATCGCCCACGGTCCGCAGCCGCTCGGCGCGCCGGCCGCTCACTGAGGAGGTCGCGATGGAGATGCTCTGGTTCGCAGTCGCCTCGGTGATGGTGGCGATCTACGTGGTGATGGACGGCTTCGACTTCGGCGCCGGCGGCATCTCGCCCTGGGTCGCCAAGAGCGATCGCGAGCGCCGCCAGGTGCTCGCCGCCATCGGCCCCTTCTGGGACGGCAACGAGGTCTGGTTGCTCGCCGCGGGGGGCGTGCTCTTCCTGGCCTTCCCGAAGGTGCTGGCCTCGGGGCTCTCGGGCTTCTACCTGGCGATCTTCCTGGTCCTCTGGGTTCTGATCCTGCGCGGTATCGCCATCGAGTTCCGCTCCCACGTCGAGGACGCCATGTGGCGAGCGGTGTGGGACACCGTTCTGGCCTTCGCCTCGATCCTCGCCCCGGTGCTCTTCGGTGCCGCCCTCGGAAACCTGCTGCGCGGGGTTCCGCTCCAGGACGACGGCTGGTTCTCCCTGCCCCTCTTCGGCTCCTTCTCGCCCTCCGGAGAGCTGGGCATCCTGGACTGGTACACCGTCCTCGCGGGGGTCTTCGCCCTGGTCGCCGTCCTCCACCACGGCGCCCTCTTCCTGGCCTGGAAGACCGACGGCGCCGTGCACGAGCGCGCCCGCTCGCTCGCCTCCCTGCTCTTCCCGGCGGTGGCGGTGCTCTGGCTCGTCGCCAGCTGGGCCACCGCCGCGGTGGCGCCGGAGGTCTTCTCCGGCCTGGCCGCGCGGCCCCTCGCCTGGCTGGCCACGGCCCTCTTCCTGGCCGGCCTCGGGGTCAGCCTGGTGGCGCGCCGCCGCGACCGGGACCTGCTGGCCTTCCTCGGCTCCGCGGCCTTCCTGCTCGGGGTGCTGGCGGCCACGGCGGCCTCGATCTACCCGACGATGATCAAGGCCGTGCCCGGCGGGGCACCGTCACTGACGGCGGAGAACGCCGCTTCCAGTCCACACGCGCTCCGGGTGGGGATGCTCTGGTGGCCGGTGGGCTTGGTGCTCGCCGTCGGCTACCTCGCGGTGCTCTTCCGCCTCCATCGCGGCAAGGCGCAGGCTCCCGCCGAGGGCGAGGGCTACTGAGGGGCGACCGCCGACTCTAGTCGAGCACCGCCCCTTTGGCGATCACCACCACGCCGTCATCCGAGACGGTGAAGCGCTCGCGGTCCCGCTCGAGGTCGACTCCGATCAGCTCGCCGGCGGGGATGCGGACGTTCTTGTCGATGATCGCCCGCCGCACCACCGCGTTGCGGCCCACGTCGACGTTCTCGAACAGCACGCTGTCCTCCACCTGGGCGTAGGAGTTGACGCGCACCCGCGGCGCGAGGATCGAGCGCCGCACCGTGCCGCCGGAGACGATCACGCCGGCGGCCACCAGGGAGTTGAGGGCGCGGCCGGAGCGGTCCCCTTCCTCGTGCACGAACTTCGCGGGAGGGTGCGGGTATTGCCAGGTCAGGATCGGCCACTCGCGGTTGTACAGGTCGAACACCGGCTCCACGGCCACCAGGTCCATCGAGGCCTGGTGGTAGGCGTCGAGGGTGCCCACGTCCCGCCAGTAGCCGCGCTCGCGCTCGCCCTGGCCCGGCACCTCGTTGCTGCCGAAGTCGTAGACCCAGGCCTCGCCGGCGGCCACCAGAGCGGGCACAACGTTGCGTCCCATGTCGTGTTGGGAGGCGGGACTGGCGGCGTCGGCCGCGATGGCTTCACGCAGCACCTCGGTGGTGAAGAGGTAGTTGCCCATCGAGGCGAGGGCGCGCTCGGGGTCCCGGGGCATCGGCGAGGGGTCGGCGGGTTTCTCGACGAAGGACTTGATGCGTCCTCCCTTGCCGGCGCCGATCACCCCGAAAGAGCTCGCCTCCGCGATCGGCACGGGGATTCCCGCCACGGTCAGGCCCGCGCCGGTGGCGACGTGCTGCTCGACCATCGGCCGCAGGTCCATGCGGTAGATGTGGTCGGCGCCGAAGACCGCCACGTACCTCGGCTGCTCGTCGAGCAGGATGTTCAGGTTCTGGAAGATCGCATCGGCCGAGCCGGCGAACCAGCGCGGGCCAGTGCGCATCTGCGCCGGCACCGTCACCACGTAGTTGCCGAGCAGAGGGGAGAGGTGCCAAGTCTGCGCCAGGTGGCGGTCGAGGCTGTGCGAGAGGTACTGGGTGAGCACGACGATCTTGCGCAGACCCGAGTTGACCAGGTTCGACAGCACGAAGTCGATCAGCCGGTACTGGCCGCCGAAGGGCACGGCCGGCTTGGCTCGATCGGCGGTCAGAGGCGACAGGCGTTTCCCCTCGCCCCCTGCGAGGACCATCCCCAGCACGTCAAGGCGCACGGACCTCTCCTTTCGAAGGTGCGCCCTAGCGTATGCGAAGTCCGCGGCTCGGCGGCGCCATCGCGATAGAGTGTCCGCCCCGACCGAGGAGGACCCGACCATGATCGACCGCCCCAGCCAAGACGAGTACGCCGATTCCTACGCTCCCTATCTGGCGGCACTGCCCGGCGAGGACGCCCTGGTCGAGCTCGGCCGCCAGATCGACGACGTCCGCGCCCTCGCCGACGCCACCCCCGAGGAGCGGGGCGGCTACCGCTACGCCGAGGGCAAGTGGAGCGTGCGCGAGGTGCTCGGTCACCTGATCGACGCCGAGCGGATCTTCAGCTATCGGGCTCTGTGCATCTCGAGGGGGGACACCACGCCCCTGCCGGGTTTCGACGAGAACCTCTACGTCGCCGCTTCGGACTACGACCAGGCGACCCTCTCGGTGCTGGCCGAGGAGCTGGTGGCGCTGCGACGCGCCAACCTCGCCCTGCTCGGCCGCCTCAGCCCAGAGGCCTGCCAGCGCATGGGCACTGCCAACGGCCGGCCGGTTTCCGTGCGCGCCCTGGCCTTCGCCATGGCTGGGCATCTGCGCCATCACCTCGGAGTCCTCGCCGAGCGTTACGGCGTCACCGGCTGAGGCGGGCTCGGGCTCAGGAGTCCTTGCCCAGGACGGACATCGGCTCGAGGCGAGCGGCCGACAGGGCGGGCAGCAGGCAAGCCGCCAGCGCCACGGCGAGCAGAAGGGCCGGAACCACCAGGAAAGTCAGCGGATCCGCGGGCTCCACTCGGTAGAGCAGAGCCGAGAGGGACCTCGCCGCCAGGACGGAGAGGGCCAGACCACCTCCCACCCCGATCCCAGCGAGGGCCATGCCCTGCGAAACCACAAGCCTCGCCACGGAGCTGCGCTCGGCACCCAGAGCGATGCGCAGGCCGATCTCGCGCCGGCGCTGGGCCACGGCATAGGCGAGGACGCCGTAGACCCCGACCGCCGCGAGCAGCAGAGCCAGGCCGGCGAAGACGGCGAGCAGGACGCTGGCGAAACGGGAGCGGGAGAGAGCGTCCCCGAGCCGTTCAGACAGGGTGCGTACGCTGTAGAGGGGCAAGTTGGGGTCGATCTCCCGCGCCAGGGCGCGAACGGCCGGCGCCAGGGCGAGGGGGTCACCCTCGGTGCGCACGAAGAGCATCCGGGCCAGCGGAGAGGTCTGGAGCGAGGACAGATAGACGTCCGCCACCGGCTCCTCCTCGAGTCGCTGGTAGCGCACGTCGCCGACGACCGCGATCACCTCTGCTTGTTGCTCTCCCCGGAAGCCACCCTGCCCGACCGCCAGCCGCTTGCCGAGGGCCGACTGGCCGGGCCAGAGTGTCCGGGCGGCCGTGGCGCTGACGATCGCTACCCGGGGCGTGCCCTGGCGGTCGTCGGGGCTGAGCTCGCGGCCCTCGAGGAACGGCACGCCCAGGTTGCGCAGGTGCCCCGGGGTGATGAAGTGCACGCCCACGGCCGGGGCCTCGGTCGGGGGAAGGGGACGACCGTCCAGGCGGGCGACCCGCGTGCCGTTGCAGCCGCTCGACGCCGGGGCACAGGTGGCGAGCGAGGCGGAGACCACTCCCGGCAGGGCCGAGAGCCGCTCGACCAGCCGGGCGTGGAGCTGCGCTCCCGTCTGCTGGTCGTAGTCGCCCGCGGAGGGGGTGAAACGCGCCGTCAGGACCCCCTCCGGCCGGAAACCGAAGTCCTGGCCGGCGAGGCCGGCGAAGCTGCGCAACAACAGACCGGCTCCCACCAGGAGCACCAGGGCCAGGGCCAGCTCCGCCGCCACCAGGGCACCCCGGCCCAGACCCCGCCGCCCCCCAGGCGCGCCGATGAGCACGGCTCCACTCTCTTTCAGGCCGCTCGAGAGATCCGCACGCACGGCGCGCAGGGCCGGCACCAGGCCGATCAGGAGGGGCACCAAGAGGGCGATTAGGCCGCAGAAGGCGAGCACCCGGCCGTCGAGGCCCACCCCGGCGAGGGCGGTGCCCTCCGAGGAGGTGATCCCCCAACCTCCGAGCACTTCCGGCCGCAGGGAGCGCAGCACCTCCACCGCCCAGGACGCCAGCAGCAGCCCCACCGCCGCGCCGGCAAGGGAGATCAGCAGGCTCTCGGTGAGCAGCTGGCGCACCAGACGCCAGCGTGTCCCACCCAGGGCGGTACGGAGGGCCAGCTCACGGCGCCGGCCCGTGAACTGGGTCAACCCGCGCGCCGCGCTCATCTCGAGCCGGCTCCGCCACCTCCGCCGGCCGGAGATCCGGTAGCCGGTCACCGCTTCGCGCTGTCCCTTGATGTCGACCGGGC
>JBIOYC010000126.1:0-5148 GCA_044869955.1 Thermoanaerobaculia bacterium
CTAGCACGGGCTTGGCGCCCCGTAGCTAGCCCGCACCACTCGTGCCGCTGCACCGCCGTCGCCGGGGACCAGCAGGAAGAGGTCCTCGTAGCTGTCGTCGCAGAGGTCGGGCAGGGTGGGGCCGCCCAGGGCGGTCACGATCTTGGGCACTGTGTTGCTGTGCCCGACCACCAGCACCACCCCCCCGGCATGGCGAGACACCGCCGCGGCCACCGCCTGGACGTGGGCTTCGACCTCCCCTCGCTTCACCTCCACCTTCTCGGGCTCGAGCCCCCGCTTGGCGGCGAGTGGTGCAGCGGTCTCCCTGGTGCGGCGCAGCTGGCTGGTGATGACGGCGGTCACCCCGGCATCCGCGAGGGCCGCGGCCAGAGCCTGCGCCCGGGCCTGGCCGGCCGGTGAAAGGCTGGGATCGTCCCCGCCCTCGGCGGCCTTCTCGGCGTGGCGCACCAGGATGACCAGGGCGGGTTTCGACGAGGGAGCGGGAGCTTCGGCCACGAGCGTGGCCGCCGTGAGAGAAGCGATCAGGGCGAAGAGGGCGAGGGCGGCCAGGGGGCGTCGGGGCATCAGGGGGTCCTCCGGATCTGCGCGGGATCTCGAGCGCGGATCTTACCCGCCCGAAATGGCTGGCACCTCGGGCCGCTTCAACCACGCCCTCGAGGTCGAGGCCGAGGGCTTCTCGGTAGGGGCTTTCTGCCCGCTTCCGGCACCGTAGGTTGCCCGCCGCCGGTCCGTGGAGCTTGACCCTGCGGGGTGCTTCCGGCATCCTGACAGCCCGATGCCACCCAATCCTCCGCGGCACCAGGTGCCCCCGGCCGCTCAGTCCGCCCCCGTGGTCGCCCCTCACGTACAGGCGGCCATGGGCCGCGCTCTGCAACCCAAGTCTCGTGCCGCGATCCCGGGAGCCCAGGTCTCGATGGCCGCCCACGTCCGCGCAGCCGTGGCCCAAGCGGCCCCCGCCGCGCCACTGCCCCGATTGCGCGGAGTGGTGCAGCGCATGGCTGAGCCCGAGCTCAGCGGCGATTACGCCAAGGTGGGCAACAAGCTCAAGAAGTACGCCCAGTGGCTCTACGACAAGTGGGAAGCCAAGCTGATCGAAGGCCAACGCCTCGGCCGGTCGGCGCCGAACCTTGGCGTCCACGCCGGAAGGAACGCCAACGCCAACGACTCGGCCCCGGCCCGGATCGACAAGGCGGACAAGGCGCTGACCCAGTGGTACCAGGGCCTGAGCCAATCGAAGAGCGACCGGGGACTCGATGAGGTGAAGGAGGAAGGCGAGGACGAGTACGTCCCCAGCTCGTCGAGGGTGACCTACCAGCGCGTGGACGTGGACCGCGAGGGGAGGCGCAAGGAGAAGAAGACCGCCCGTCGCGTCCAGTACGAGTCCGGCGAGAAGGAGCCCAAGTACATCCCGCCCTGGCGCGGTGGCCCATCTGCCTGGCACAAGTGAGGGCTGGTCTACCGGGCGGCCCTGAGGAGAACCCCGTTCGCTCTGCGTCCCTGAGTCAGAGATGCACCCCCGGAGGTCACGATGCGCCAGTTCGATCGACTCATCTCGTTCTCTGTTTTCGGCCTTGCCCTGATCCTCCCCTCACCAGCCGAGCCCCAGCTCGCTTCGCTGGCCAGCGATCCGGTGACCGAGAGTGTTTTCGCTGGGGTAGATGGCTCTAGGCCGCGCGATTTTGTGCTGCTAGGAGACCGGGCCGTCTTCACGGCCAGTCATCCCCATTTCGGAAGTCGCCTCTGGACTACCGACGGCACTCCCGAAGGGACGGAGTTGCTCGGTGACATTTGCCCGGGCTGCCCTACCTCCTCAGCGTTCACGGTCTATTTGGGCAGAACCTCTTCTCTCTTCTTCTTCATGGTCACCGAGCGCCTGTGGGTCACGGATGGTACGAGCGATGGCACTGTGGCCTTGTCGCCCAGCGATGGCCCTCGACTCACGGGTGATGTGGCAATCCTCGCGGACGAGCTGTTCTTCGTGGCCTCCGAGGCTGCGAAGGGCCGTGAGCTGTGGGTCACCGACGGCACGCCAGGCGGCACCCGGTTGGTCGAGGACCTGGTTCCCGGTGCCGAAGGAAGCTCCCCTCACTCCCTGGTGCCCTTGCGCGATCGGGTCTACTTCCGAGCTACGGTCGATGAAGAGCAGGGACTCTGGGCGAGCGATGGCACAGCCACTGGCACGGAGAGGATTGCTCTCTTGCCTTCGGGCCTGAGCTTGGAGTTGACATCCGAGCTGATCCCGGCTGGAGATCACCTGTTCTTCTACGTCCGTGACACTGCGACGAATGAGCTCACCCTGTGGTCCAGCGATGGCACCAGTGGAGGGACCCGCCCGATCACGCAGATCGGCGCGCATTCCGGCTTCTTGCTGGCTCCGATCTATCGCCCACTGGGCGACCGCTTGTTCTTTGCCAAACACGATTCCCGAGGCGAGGAGCTTTGGTCGAGCGACGGGACTCCCGGTGGAACGGTGCGGATTACCGATTTCCCAGAGGAGATCCCGTTCGCAAGCCCTGCCTCGCTTTTCCCGAATGCGCTGGCCCGCCTCGGCTCGCGGGTCTTCGTCGTCACCGAGCCGAGCCCGGGACGCCTGGAGCTGTGGACGACCGAGGCGACTCGCGTCCGCATGAATCGTCTGGCGACCCTCCAGGAGCAAGACGGTTGCTTCTCGACCGCCAAGCCCCGTGTCGTAGCGACGGCGAGCCTTCTGTTCTTCGAGGTGTGCAGTGCGGCTGGCACGTCGCTCTGGGCGACGACCGGCCTGCCCGGCAGCACCGTCCTCCTCGCGAGCGGGCTCGACGAAACGCACCATTCCGGGATTCACCAGCCACCCGGGGCTGAGCAGGAGGTGTTCTTCGTCGACTCGACGCCCCGGGACGGCGTCGAGATCTTCAGCACCGACGGCACTCCGGGCGTTGTTCGTCAGCGCACGCGACTACCCGGAGCCGGGCCCGAGCCGAGGGACCCCTTCGAGCAGTTCCTCGGCTTTTCCGCGGCAGTGCTCGGAGAGACTCTCCTCTTCCGGGCCACGGACGGGGGACACATCGGTCGCGAGCTCTGGGCTACTACCCCCAACGTCGAGACCACGCGCCTGGTGGCGGACCTGGCCCCGGAGAGCACCAGCTCCAATCCTCAGGACATGATCCAAACGCCAACTGGCACGCTTTTCCTGCAAGGGAGCCCAGAAGGCGAGCTTGCGCTCTGGCAGACCGATGGCACTCCTGGAGGCGCGCAGATGCGCTTCGAGCTCTCCGACGTGGGCTGCCAGGACCATGCGTCGATGACGCTCAGAAACTCCGGGTCGCGAGCCTTCCTGCTCTGCACGGTCGACCAACTGGTGGTGTTGGCGACTGACGGGACCTTCGCCGGCACTCAGCGTTTGCCGCAAAGTGAACGGATTTTCTTAAGGGACACCGAATTCGTGGAGCTGGGTGGGCTCACCTACATCGCCGGCCTCGAGGGGCCAGGTCTACTCCGGACGAATGGCACTCCGGAAGGCACCGAGCGACTCCTCACCAGCAGTGATCTCGGTGTCTTTCGCACGTCGAGCCTGACCGCGATCGACGGTCAGCTCTACTTCATCGCCGGCCGTGGTCACGTCTTTCGCAGCGATGGCACCGAAGCGGGCACTCGTCGGCTGATGGACTTGGAGATCCCTTTGGCGATGGGTTTCTGGTCGCTTCCGAGCGGAGTGTACTTCTTCGTTGACAACGCCCCGCTCGAGGGGCTCTGGCGAACGGATGGCACCGTGGAGGGTACGGACAGGGTCGTTGACTTCGAGGCTCTTGGGGTCTCTCCGCGCTTCCGTCGTGAGGCGGTGATCGAGCTGAATGGTGAGCTGTATTTTCTTGGCCTTGGGTCCGGTTCGAACGGCGCCGGGCTGTGGAAGACGGATGGCACCCAGGCCGGGACCGTGCTGGTTCGCGGCGGCTTCGGCTTTGAAAGCTGGTTCGGCTCCGGCACCAGCCCTCAGCTGGTCCAGATGGGGAGCTTCGTCTACTGGGCCGCGAGCGATCCCGACCACGGCGAAGAGCTGTGGCGCTCCGACGGCACCCCGGAGGGCACGGTGCTGGTGGCCGACGTCCAGCCCGGTCCAGCGAGCTCGAGTCTTGGCGAGCTGACGGCGACGGGGGACCGCCTCTTCTTCACCGCCATCGGCGGCGCCGTCGGCCAGGAGCTGTGGGTGAGCGACGGCACGGCCGGAGGTACCCGATTGGTCCACGACATCGCCCCCGGCTTGGTGCCCTCCTCCCCACAGCAGCTCACCGTGGCCGGCTCGCACCTCCTCTTCAGCGCGGACGACGACCTCCACGGCCGGGAGCTGTGGAGCCTGCCGCTCGACGAGACCGGCTGTGTGGCCACCGACCGGGCCCTGTGCCTGGCGGACGGGCGCTTCCGGGTGGAGGCGGACTGGCGGGACTTCCAGGGCAACCAGGGCCGGGGCATGGCCATGCCCTTGACGGCGGACACCGGTACCTTCTGGTTCTTCGACCCGGCCAACGTCGAGGTGGTGCTCAAGGTGCTCGACGGGCGGCCCCTGAACGAGCACTTCTGGACCTTCTACGGCGCCCTCTCGAGCGTCGAGTACCAGCTCACCGTCACCGATGCGCAAACCGGCGTCGCGCGCCGCTACGCGAACGTCCCGGGCAACCTCGCCAGCCGGGCCGACACCGAGTCCTTCGGCCCCAATGGGGCATCCCTCGAGCGCTATGTCCTGCCGCGGGAGCCCGAGGGCGGGCGGGGCGAGGTCGTGCGGGTCGACTCCCTGGTGCTTCGCGGCGGCGGCTGCGCCCCGTCGAGCCAGCGGCTCTGCCTGGCCGGCGGGCGTTTCGCCCTCGAAGCCAGCTGGCGGGACTTCGCCGGCAACCAGGGTGTGGGCATGGTGGTGCCTCTCTCGGGGGACACCGGCTACTTCTGGTTCTTCGCCGAAACCAACGTCGAGGTGGTGGCCAAGGTGCTCGACGGCACGGCCCTCAACGACCACTTCTGGGTTTTCTATGGCGCGCTCTCGAGCGTCGAGTACACCCTCACGGTCACAGACACCCAGACCGGCGCCGTGCGCAATTACCTCAACCCTTCGGGCCACCTCGCGAGCGTGGCGGATACCGGAGCGTTCTGAGCGGATCCCGAGGTGCCAGCCACTTCGGG
>JBIOYC010000127.1:0-7755 GCA_044869955.1 Thermoanaerobaculia bacterium
GGGCGTCGGCCGCCGAGGCGAGGCGGGCGCGCGCCGTACGCCACGCCCAGGTGAGCCCGGCGGCGGAGATCAGGGCGGCGGGGAGGGCCGGGATCAGGAAGTGGCGGGAGGTCACCGGCGTCACCACGTGCAGCACACCGAAGTGGACAACCAGCCAGACCAGGGCCAGGCGCACTTCCCGCCGGCGCGAGCGAGCCAGCACCACCGCCGTCACCACCGCCGCGACCAACAGCCAGCCGACGAGGGCGACGAAGAAGGCCGTGGTCTCCCAGCCCACGGACCCGCCCAGGTTGAACAGCCGGAAGAGCAAGTGCTCCGGCGCCGTGAGGCTGAACACCGCGATCAGGCCGCGCACGAGGAGGAAGCCTCGAAACCAGTAGGTGGTGTTGCCGGCGGTGTCGATCGGCGCGTCGGACCCCATCATCACCTGACGCACGGCGATGCCGAGCAGAGCCGCTCCGGCTGCCGGGGCCAGGCGCCGGGCCAGCCACCACCAGCTCGACCGCCGGCGCAGGAAAGGGACCAGCCCCTCCCCCCGTCGATCGGCCTCGAGCCAGGCGAGCCATACCGCACCCGAGACGGTCATGGTCACGGTGGGCTCATAGGTGAAGAAGGCGGCCAGCACGAAGAGGGCGAAGAGCCAGCCGCCACGCAGGGTGCACCCTCTCTCGACGCCTGCGAGCAGCACCCACAGTCCCAGCAGGGTGAAAGTAGCCGCCAGGGAGTGCAGGTTGCCGTTGATCGGCCAGCAAGGCACTTCGTAGAAGGAGCTGTTGGCGACGAAGAGGCAGCCGGCCAGGAGGCCGACCCCGGGCTCGCCGGAGAGCCGGGAGCCCAAGCGGTAGAGCAGCCAGCCGTTGGCCGCGAGCTGGAGGAGGTTCAGCGCCTGATAGCCGAGGCCGGCGGTCCCAAAGGCCTTCCAGAGCAGGGCAAAGAACAGGTTGGCGACCGGGTAATAGTGGTAGCTGTGGTCCCAGCTCAGGGCGTGCAAGGGGCCGCCGCTCGCATGGCCGAGGATGTAGTAGCCGTCCGAGAGGATGCCGACGCCCAATGCCCGCAGGTAGAAGACCAACACCGTCAGGCTGACGAGGAGGGCAGCTCGTCCGTGGTCGTTGCGCACCCAGGAAAGCTTATACAGCATAGTATCGGCCTCCCAGACGGAGGGAGCAGAGCCCATGAACGTCCTCATCACCGGCGGTGCCGGTTTCATCGCTTCCTTCGTAGCCGAGCGCCTGCTGGCTCGCGGCTGCCGCGTCACCCTCCTCGACAACCTCGATCCCCAGGTCCATCCTCAAGGCCCTCCGAGCTACCTGCCCGCAACCGCCCGCCTGGTGGTGGGCGACGTTCGTGACGGCCATGCCCTCACTTCCCTGCTCGCCGGCGCCGACGCCGTGGTGCATTGCGCCGCCGCAGTGGGTGTAGCGCAATCCCTCTACCGGATCGGTCACTTCACGGATGTCAACGTCGCCGGCACCGGCCTCCTGCTGGAAAAGCTGGCCGAATGCAAGCCCCGTCCGCCGAGGCTCGTCGTGCTGGTCTCGAACACCCAATACGGCGAGGGACTCTACCGCCGGCCGAGCGACGGCGCCCTGGTCCGGCCGCCGATCCGCACCGAGAGCGACATCGCCCGCCACGGCTTCGAGCCGGCCTGCCCGACCACCGGCGAGCCCCTGACACCGGTGCCCACTCCCGAGGACGCCGCGCTCCTGGCCCGCAACGTCTACGCCCTGACCAAGTGGTGGCAGGAGGAGCTCGCCCTCGCCGTGGGCGCCACCTACGACTTCCCGGTGGTCTGCTTGCGCCTGTTCAACGTCTACGGCCCACGGCAGTCGCTGGCCAATCCCTACACGGGGGTGCTGGCGATCTTCCTCTCGCGCCTGCTCGCCGGCAAGCCGCCGGCAGTGTACGAGGACGGGCTGCAGAGCCGGGACTTCGTCTCGGTGCACGACGTGGCCCGCGCCGTCGAGCTCGCCCTCGGCAGCGAGGCCGCCAGGGGTCGCGTCGTCAACGTCGCGAGCGGCCGAGGGCGGACGATCCTCGCCTGTGCCGAGGACCTGGCTGACAAACTCCGGCTCGATCTCTCGCCACTGGTTACGGGGAGCTTCCGCAGCGGCGACATCCGCCACTGCACCGCCGACATCACCCTGGCAGGCGAGTTGCTCGGCTACCGCCCCGAGGTGAGCTGGCAAGACGGGCTCGACGAGCTGGTGGCCTGGTCACGGTCGGCGGCCACGGAGGACGGATTCGACGCCGCCCAGGCCGAGCTCGCCGCCCGCGGCCTGGTGCGAAGCGCTCCAACTTCGAGGGAGTGACCGACCATGAAGAGGATCCTCATCACCGGCAGCAGCGGCCTGATCGGCTCCGAGGCCGTGTCCTTCTTCGACGAGCGGGGCTGGGAGGTCCACGGTCTCGACAACAACCTCCGCGCCGACTTCTTCGGCCCGGACGGCGACAACACCTGGAACCTCGAGCGGCTGCGGCGAACCGCCCGCCACTTCAGCCACCACGCCTTCGACCTGCGAGATCGGGCCCGGGTGCTGGAGCTGGTCGCCGTCCTGCGGCCGGACCTGATCTTCCACTGCGCCGCGCAGCCTTCTCACGACCTCGCCGCCACCCGCCCCTTCGACGACTTCGACACCAACGCGGGAGGCACCTTGAACCTGCTCGAGGCGGCCCGCCGCGCCTGCCCGGAATCTCCCTTCGTGTTCATGAGCACCAACAAGGTCTATGGCGACGCGCCCAACGAGCTGCCGAGGGTCGAGCTCGCCACCCGCTGGGACTACGCCCGGCCCGAGGATGCCGCCGGCATTTCCGAGCGCTGCCGCATCGACAAATGCCTGCACAGTCTCTTCGGCGCGTCGAAGGCCGCCGCCGACCTGCTGGCTCAGGAGTACGGCCGCTACTTCGGCATGCCCACGGTCTGCCTGCGCGGCGGCTGCCTGACCGGCTCCGGGCACTCCGGGGCCGAGCAGCACGGCTTCCTCGCCTACCTCGCCAAGGCGGTACGGGAGGGCCGGACCTATCGCATTTACGGCTACGGCGGCAAGCAGGTGCGCGACAACCTGCACTCCTCGGACGTCTGCGCCTTCTGTCTCGCCTACGCCGAGGCTCCCCGACCGGCCGCGGTGTACAACCTGGGCGGCGGGCGGGCCAACAGCGTGTCGATCCTCGAAGCGATCGCCCGTTTCGAGGACCTCTTCGGCAAGCGCCTCGAGACCGCGTACGTGGAGACGCCGCGCATCGGTGACCACGTCTGCTACTTCAGCGACCTCTCGCTCGCTGAGAGCCATTACCCCAACTGGAGAGTCCGCGTCAGCCTCGACGAGATCTTCCACGAGCTGGCGGGGACCGCCGTCCTGGTGCCGGCGTGAAGCTCTCGGTGGTCATCCCGGCCCGCAACGAGGCGGCTTCGATCGCGGCCAACGTCACGGCCCTGACCCATCGCTTGCGCGCCGCCGAGATCGATCACGAGGTCCTGGTGGTCGACGACGGCTCGAGCGACGGCACCGGCGACCGGGTGAGCGAGCTCGTGGCGCTCGATCGCGCAGTGCGGCTGGTGAGGAACCCTGGCGAGAACGGCTACGGTCGCGCGGTCGCCCTCGGGCTCGAGCATTTCGAAGGCGAGGCCGTGGCGATCGTGATGGCGGACGGCTCGGACGACCCCGACGACGTGGTGACCTACTTTCGATTGATCGAAGCGGGCGCGGACTGCGCCTTCGGCTCCCGCTTCATCCGCGGCTCGAAGGTCGTGGACTATCCCTGGCTCAAACGCATCCTCAACCGACTGACCAACACCTTCATCCGCGTGCTCTTCGGCCTCGCCTACAACGACGTGACGAACGCCTTCAAGGCCTACCGCCGCGAGGTGATCGAAGGTTGCCGGCCGTTGCTGTCACCCCATTTCAACCTCACCGTCGAGTTGCCCCTCAAGGCGATCGTCCGCGGCTTTTCCTATCAGGTGGTGCCGATCCGCTGGACCAACCGCAAGGAAGGCGAGTCGAAGCTCAAGCTCGAGGAGATGGGCAGCCGCTATCTGTACATCGTGCTCATCGTGTGGCTCGAGAAGCTGCTGGCCCGCGGCGACTACCGCCGCCCCGCCTCCGACGCCGTCCGCTCAGGCGGCCGCCAGCCGGCGCCGCTCGGCGAGCAGCCAGGCCGCTGAAGCGCTGGCGGCGGCCGGGCCGGCTAGCGCTTCCGGCGCAGACCCCAGCGCCGGCGCGGGGCCTTCGACCCGCCCTCCTTCAAGGCTCGCTCGATCTCGTGGTTGATCACGCCACCGACCAGGATGGCGAAGCCGATCAGATAAAACCACATCATCAGGGCGATCAGGGCGCCGAGGGAGCCGTAGGCCCAGGCGTAGACGTCGAAGCGCTGCAAGTAGGCCTTCAGGCCGAAGGAAGCCGAGAGCCACAGGGACATCGCCACCGCCGCCCCGGGGCTCGACCAGAAGGACAGCCGGTGGTTCCAGGCCGAGGGGGCGAAGTTGTAGATCAGCTCGAAGGCGACCAGCACGAAGAAGAGACCCAGCGGCCACTGCAGCCAGGACCAGGCCTCCACCAGGTAGGTGCCACCGAAGGCCAGGCGATCGGCGAGCAGGCGGGCGATCGTGCCGCCCCAGAACAGCAGCACCAAGGCCGCGAACGAGAGGGCCGAGAACGCCAGGGTCAGGCCCACGCCGATCAGCTGGGCGAGCAGGAAGGGGCGCCGCTTCTCGATGTCGTAGGTGGCGTCGAGCACCCGACCCACCGCCACCATGGCCTGGGCCGAGGCGACGAGGGAGAAGACCAGCCCCACCGAGAAGTGCAGGCCCCGCTGATCGATGATGCCGGCGAGGGTGTCCTTCACCAGGATCACGGCGTGAGGGCCCGGGATCACCCGCTCGAGGTAGGCGAAGAGGTCGGTGCGCAGATCCGCCCTCTCCCCCATCACGTGGGCGAAGACCGAGGTCAGGAACAGCAGCAGGGGAAACAGGCCGAAGAGGAAGTAGAAGGCCAGCTCGGCGGCCCGACCGGGCACCTGGTCCGCCACCAGCTCCCGCAGCACCCGCCGGCCCAGCTGCCACCACGACAGCCCGGCCCGGGTCCAGAGGTTGTTGCGCATGCTCAGTGTCGGATCCTGGAGTCGTCAGCCCTCGCCCGCACGGCGCAGGACCTCCCGGATGAGGGCTTCACTGTACCGGAGGCCCGCACCGCGAAGCGTCGGGATCAGGGGAGCCAGGCTGGCGACCCAGCCAAGCTCCTTGGCACGAAGGAGGACACCCAGACTACCGCTCACTCGGATTCCTTGCGCCTTCGCTGCACTGCGGGCTCGATGATCGTCGACGATGAGCAAGTCGGCGCTCAGCTGCTCGCAGAGTGCGATCGCTTCCAGCTCTCCCCGCCCGAGACCTTCCTGGGACGAGCTTCGCTGGATTGGCTCGACCTCGAGGACCCTGCCGCGGAGGTAGGCCTCGAGCCGCTCGGCCTGGGCCTTTCCCGGTACCAGGCACTCCCGAAGAACAGCCGCGGGAACAACCACTCTGCTGAATTGCTGATCGAGAAGGGGGAGGGCATCACAGGCGGCGAGAGCCACCAGCGCCGAGGTATCCGCGACGGCCAGCATCAGGCCCGGGCCCGCAGCGCCTGGAGCTCGGCCTCCAGGTCTTCTGCCGGATAGTCCACGACCGGGATCCCATGTCTCTGACACTCGAGCTCGAAGGTGAACCGGTCCACCTCTGCCAGCTCGGCCGCCGCTCCAGCGGAGAGCTCGCCGGACTGGAACATCCGGAGGGCTGCGTAGAGCTTGATCCGCTTCCCTATCTCCTCGGGGCCGCCCTCGAGGGCGTAGTGGTCGGGCCAGTCGAGAGTGATCCGCATCGTTTCCTCCGGGAGCCAGCCTCTGAAGCAAGGCGTCGTTCGCGGTGAGTATAAGTCGTTGTCCGCCCTCGGGAGCCCATCTCGCCAGTCGACGGGCGGACCATGGGGCGAGCCAACCGGGGATCGAGCCCGCTAGGCAGGCCGCGGCCGCGGCGAATGTGGTAAGAACGCGGTTCGTGGCGGACTGACTCGAGACCGATCCATACGGCGCGAAATTCCTTCCCTCGCTAGTGATCAGAAGCTCGGAGCTCGCCTGCGAAGGGCAGGACAACTCACGCTTTGTTCGGAGCCGTTGGACGGCTCGGGACCTTCTGGAGTGAGGGGGAAATCAACGTGAGCCATTGCGCTGGACGAGCACGGGTGAGAACGGCCGGCGCCTTCGCGGCCGCGGTCGCCGCAATGGCCAGTTGGGCGATGGGCGAAGGCACGTCGGCGGAGCCCACGTGGATCGATCCCCCGGCCATGGCGGGCTCCACGGCCCCGGCCCTCGCCGCCGAGGGCGCCACCACCTTCAACAAGGAGCACGACGTCCTCATGACCTGGCTCGAGCCTCAGCCCTCCGGGGGCCGTCTGAGGTTCGCCCGGCTGTCGGGGGGAGCGTGGAGCCCGCCCATCACCATCGCGGATGGTGTTTCGGTCCTCGACCCGACGGATCGACCGTCTCTTACCGTGATCGAGACCCGGGGACCGCGGCGCACCCTCATCGCGCGCACGGGGGACGTCGTCGCCCGGTCGGCTGACGCTGGACGGGCCTGGGCTCGGCTACCCGGACCACCGCTTCCCTTCGCGTCGTTCGCCGGTGGCGAGGAGGGCGCGTACGCGTTCTGGCTGCGCTCCGCGGGGCGAGGCTCGGCGCAGCTCCTGGGCACCCGAGTCCTGGCGGGAGAGACGCTCCTCGATCCACGGGCGTCGGATCGCTCGGCGACCTCGGCCGCCATGACCTGGGACGGTCCGGTGGTGGTCTACCGCAACGCTGGCGCCGAGGATGTCCGCGGCCTCGCCATCGTCCGCCGTCAAGCGGCGCATTGGACCGAGCCGCAATCCATCCACGGCGCGGGGTGGCGTCCAGCCGAGCAGCTCGGAAGCGGCCCCGAGGTCGCGGCGCTTCGTCGCCAGGTGGCCGTGGCCTGGCTCAGCGACGCGCCGCACGGCCCCCGTCTGGCCGTGGCCTTCTCCAGCGATGCCGGTAGGACCTTCGGCACCCCCGTCGAGGTGGACTCGAGCTCGAGCGACCACGAGCTGTCAGGGCCGGTGGCGGTCTGCCTCGAGGACGACGGTCACGCTCTGGCCCTGTGGCGCATCCGCAGCGGCACCGAGGAGACCTTGAACCTGGCCCGGGTGGCCGCCGACGGCAGGCGAGGAGACGGAATCGTCCTCGCGAAGGGGATTCCCGGCTTTCTCAACGGCACCCCTCAGCTCGCCCGCACCAACGATCGCGTTGCGGTTGCCTGGACCGGAGGCGAGCCGGCAGGCCCTCCCGGACGGCTGCACGTAGTGACCGTGCCCCTCGCCAGCGTCCCGGCCCTGCGCAGTCGAGAGACCGCGGCCGCGGCCAACGGCGCTGCGAAGCCCTACACCGGGCGAGGCCGGGTGGGGGATCCCGTCCCTGGCTTCGGGCTGTCCTCGCTGGATGGAGAAAGTGTCTCTCTGACCAGCCTCCAGGGCCATGCGGTGCTGCTCAACTTGTGGGCGACCTGGTGCCTGCCCTGCATCGCGGAGATGCCCGAGCTGGCCGCGCTCCAGGAAAGCCATCGCGGAGCTGGGCTGGTGGTGGTGGGGCTGAACGTCGATGCCGCCGGCGCCGAGCACAAGGTGCGCGCCTTCGTCGCCGAGCGGAAGGTCCCCTTTGCTGTGTGGCTCGATCCCGAGATGCGCGTCCACAACGCCCTGCGCGTCCAGT
>JBIOYC010000128.1:0-8374 GCA_044869955.1 Thermoanaerobaculia bacterium
ACGGAGCGCTTGCGGCCCCGCCAGCTCGCATGGGCGCGGACCTCCAGTCGCTCCGAGGCGAGCCACTCGATCTCGGAGGAGAGGGTGCCGCCGGCGAATTCCTGTTCGGGGAGGCCGGGGAAGGAGCGGCTGGTGGCCAGGCGGGCGAGAGTCTCGGCGAGGGCGGCGTCGGTGAGCGCGGCGAGGGTGAGGGAGCCGACCTCGCGGCGGGCGGCCCGGTGCTCCTCGGTGGCCAGCAGCGCCACCAGGGCCAGGGCGACCGAGAGCAGGAGCAGGGCGAAGAGGGCGACGAGGAGCACCTGGCCGCGCTGCCGACGACGGTCGCGGCTCACCACGCGCCGACCCTCCCGCCTCCCCGCAACGCGACGACCAGGCTCTCGGTGGCGATCGCCGTGCGACGGCGGGAGCTGCGGCGGGGGCGGGGGTCGGGGGCGCGGGCGAAGCGCACCTCCACCGTCACCAGCCCCGGAGCCAGCTCGAGCCAGCGCCAGCTCCGCAGCCGGTCGAGCCACCCGGCCTCCGCCACCAGCTCGCCGTCGCGCCAGACCTCGCGCAGCAGCCGGTCGCCCTCGCGGCGCCAGCAGACGACCTCCTCGACCCCCGGCCGCTCGAGGCAGAGGGGATCCCCTGGCTCCCCCGGCGGGGCCGCGAGCACGAAGGCTGCGGCCTGCAGGTCCGCACGCAGCCCTTCGGCGAGACGGCCTTCGAGGGGATCGGTCAGCCTGCGGGTCGCGCCGGCGAGCAGGGGTTGGGCGTCGGCCAGGATGACGGCGGCGAGGGTCAGGGCCACGGTCACGATCAGCAGCGCCACGGCTGCTTCGAGCAGGGTGAAGCCGCGCTCCGGCCCGCTCATGGCAGGGCCCGCCAGACCCGAGTCTCCAGCCGCACCGAGCGGGCAGTGCCCCGCACCTCGTACTGAGCGTCCGCCATCACCTGGTAGAGACCCCGCACCTCGGTGGCCTCGATGGCGAGGGTGACCCGCAGCTGCCGGGCCGGGGAGCCGCTGTCGTCCAGAGGGAGCTCCGACTCTCCGGATCGAAGCGGGCCGCCACCGGCGCGAAGGGTCTCGAGGGCCGCCTCCGCCGCTCGCACCGCCACCACCCGTGCCCGCGCCCGGTCGAGGGAGGCCGGTAACCGATAGATCAGCTCCAGGCCCAAGATGAGACCGAAGGCCAAGAGGGTGAGGGCCACCAGGGCCTCGAGCAGGCTGAGGCCGGCCTCGGACCCGGCGGAGGAGGAGTGGCGGAGCTTCATGGGGCCTGGGGGTGATGGTAGCGGAGGCCGAGAGTGAAAGGATGCATCCACTTCGTCTCGTCGGACAGAGATCTTTCAGGTTTCCACGGAGGCCGTGGATGAAGAAGCTGACGCTCATCGTGCTGCTGCGCTTTTCGATTGCCTGCGGTCTGGTGTTGGTGGCGGTGCCCTTTGTCGCTCGCGGGCCGGCCAGGGCTCTGCTGGGCAATCTCTTCGAGCTCGGCTTCCGCGGCACCGTGGTGGTCAGCATGATCGGCCTGGTCACGGCCTGGACGGTGCTGGTGACCGGCCAGCTGACCTATCGCTATGGTCCTCTGCGCGCGGACCTTTGTCCCCGTCCCCGCTTCGGCCCCGCCTTCGAGCGCTTCTTCGTGCGCTGGCGCTGGCTGCTGGCCTTGCTGCTGATCACCCCGATGCTGGGCGCAGTGGTGGCGGCCCGCGGCTCCGCGACCTCGAGCCTGGTCCAACTGCCCGCCGTGCTGGCCGGCATCCTCGCGGGCTTCGCCCTCCTGGTCGGGGCTTCGATCGTGGAGCTCTGGCTGGCTCCCGCGCGCAGGGCCAGAACCGGCGGCGACCTCGCGCCCCGCATCTCCGGGCTGCTGCCGCGCCTGCCTCTCTCCGCCGAGAACCAGCGGATCTTCGCCCTCGTCGCCCGCCGGGCCCCGCCGATCTGGGTGCTTTCCGTCCGCGACGCCTTCGCTCGCCTGGCCCGCTGGCTGGGCCCCGGCTACCTCGACCGCCGGCGCCGCCTGCTGCCCGGGCATCTGGTGGGCTCCAGCCTGCTGCTGGTCTCGACTCTGGTCTACTTCCTGCTCGGCGTGATCCAGTACCCGGGACACCAGCTGCATGCCGGCGAAGTCCGAGCCAACCTGCTCGCTTTCCCCGACCTGCCCAGCCCCGGTCTCGAGCTGACCGGCCTCGAAGCGCCCTGGGTGCCTGCCCTGGCCTACCTGCTCCAGCTGATCCTGGTGTTCGCGCTCCTGCTGCCGGCCGTGGGCTTCTACTTCGACCGGCTGCGGTTGCCGGTGGTGTCCCTGTTGATGCTGGGCTCGATCCTCTCGATCACCATCTCGCGGGGTCAGCACTTCTTCGCCATCGCTCCCCTGGCCGGCGAGCGGACGCCGGAGCTCTGCAAACGCTCGGACGAGGAGTTGCTGCCGGAGCTGCTGTTCTACGGGCCTGGACCGGCCGTCGTGGCGGTGGCGGCGGCCGGCGGTGGCATCACCTCGGCGGCCTGGACCGCCGAGGTGTTGACCCGCCTCGGCGAGGATCCGGCCACCGGCCCGGCCTTCCTCGACAGCCTGCGGTTGGTCAGCTCGGTGTCCGGCGGTAGCGTCGGCAGCCTCTTCTTCGTCGATCGCCTGCCCCCGCCCCCTCGGCCGGCCGCGGCCGCCGAAGCCGGAGAGCCCTGCCGGCGGGAGCCGCGCGTCGAGCCCCTCGGCTCCGCCGCTGGCGCCCTCGTTCGGGATGCCGCCGCGGCCTCCACCCTCGAGCCGGTGACCTGGGGCTTCTCCTACCCGGACCTGCTACGAGCACTGCCCACGGGCCCGGCGATCCGCCTGTTCTGGCCCCTGCGTGACCGCAGCTGGGCCCTCGAGACGGCCTGGGCCCGCCGGCTCCGGGGCATCGCCGAGCCGGCGACGGGCACGGCCCGCCAGCCCACCCTCGCCGACTGGCGTGAGGAGGCACGCTGCGGTGCCAAGCCCCTGGTGGTCTTCAACTCGACGGTGGTCGAGACCGGCGGCTACTTCCACTTCAGCAGCCTGAGCCTGGCCGAGAAGCACCGCACCACCAGCTTCTGGCGGGCCTACCCGCGCTTCGACGTGCCGATGGTCACGGCGGCCCGGTTGTCGGCCACTTTTCCCTTCATCAGCCCGGCGGCCCAGGCGCGGGTGGTGGGCGGGGTGGGTGACGAGAGGCTGCCGACGGCGCATCTGGTGGACGGCGGCTACTACGAGAACTCGGGCGCCCTGACGGCGATCGAGGTCCTCGACCGGGCGCTCGAGGACGAGGGCGTCTCCTCCTACCGGCGCCTCGGCAAGCCGATCCTCATCCTGCGCCTCCAGCCCTTCTCGACCCCCGAGGAGCATTACCAGGACATCGACGGCGCCGGCGCCTGGAGCGCCAGCTTCCTCGCCCCCTTCCAGACCATGCTGGCGGTGCGCACGGGCTCTCAGGTCGGGCGGGGCGCGCTGGAGCTCGAGGCCTTCCAGGAGCGCTGGCGCCAAGGTGCGAACATCGCCGTGATCGACGTCCCCCTGGGCAACCTGGGCCCCCTCTCCTGGCAGCTGACGCTGCGCGAGAAGGACCGCATCGGCGAGGAGTGGCAACGCCTCGCCGCCGGCAGCTGTGAGATCGAGAAGTTGCGCTGCGTGCTCTCCGGCCAGAGCTACGAGGTCTGCTTCCAGCAGAGCACCTGCGGTGCCGAGGGGCCCGAGCCGGCCCAGCCCGTGGCCGCACCGGCCGAGTAATCAGCTCAGCGCCTGCACCAGGTCCTCGATGAGGTCGTCCGGATGCTCGAGGCCGACGGAGAGCCGCAGCAAGCCCTCGGGAGTGCCGCTGCCGGGGGCCTCGACCGAGGCCCGATGCTCGAGCAGGCTCTCGACTCCGCCGAGGCTGGTGGCGTTGGTGAACAGCCGGACCCTCGACGCCAGGGCCAGGGCCCCCTCCCGGCCGCCAGCCACCAGCAGCGAGAGCATGCCGCCCGCGGCGCGCATCTGCCGCCGGGCCAGCTCGTGGCCGGGGTGCGAGGGCAGGCCCGGGTAGAGCACCCTCTCGACCCGTGGATGACCCTCGAGGGCGCGGGCGATGGCCAGGGCGCTCGCCGAGCACTGGGCCATGCGGCAGGCCAGGGAGCGCAGCCCCCGCAGCACCAGCCAGGAGGAAAAGGGGGAGGCCACGGCCCCCAGCACCCGGCGAATCTGCTTGACCCGCTCGAAGCCCTCCTCGGCCTGGCGGAAAACCAGCGCCCCGCCCACCACGTCGCTGTGGCCGCCCAGGTACTTGGTCGTCGAGTGCAGCACCACGTCGGCCCCCAGGGCCAGGGGGTTCTGCAGGGCCGGAGAGGCGAAGGTCGAGTCCACCACAAGCGAAGCCCCCGCCTCGTGGGCGAGTCCCGCCAGGGCCTCGAGGTCGATCACCTGGATCAGGGGATTCGAGGGCGTTTCCGCCCACAGGGCGCGGGTCTCGGGGCGGATCGCCCGGCGCAGCGCCTGGTGGTCAGTGTTGTCCACCAGGGTCGCCGTCAGCCCCCAGCGCGGCAGGTGCTCGCGGGCCATGGTGCGGAAGTCGTAGTAGACGTCGTTCTGGAACACCACGTGCGAGCCGGCGGGCAGGCTCTGCAGGAAGGCCGCCCCGGCGGCCAGGCCGGAGCTGAAGGCGAGGGCGCGCTCCCCTCCTTCCACGGCGGCCAAGGCCTCCTCGAGCCGGTCCTGTGTGGGGTTGCCGTGGCGGCCGTAGAGGTAGCCGGCCGGCAGCTCCCCGGCAGGGCCGTGCTCGAAGGTGCTCGAGAGGTGGATGGGGGGCGCGATCGCCCCGGTCTCGGCGTCGGGCTCGGCGGCGGCACGGACGAGGAGGGTCTCGAGCTTCATGGCGTGGGCTCCGCTGGGTGCTCAGAAGCGCAGGGGATGGTAGGGCGCGGTGTCGATCGGCGGATCCTCGCGGCAGATCATCGAGGCCAGGATCTCGCCGGTGGCCGTGGCCATGCTGACGCCGAGCATGTTGTGGCCGGCCGCCAGGAAGACGTTGGGCAGGCGGGGGACCGGCCCCAGCAAGGGCAGGTCGTCCGGGGTCATCGGTCGCCAGCCGTACCACTCCACCTTCTCCCCCGGGGCGTCGCAGTCCTTGAGGTACTGGCGGGCCCCCCGCCACAGGGCGTCGAGGCGCACCCGGTTGAGCGTGGTGTCGTAGCCCGCGAACTCCATCGTGCTGCCGACGCGGAAGCCACTCGGCCAGGGCGTGACCGCCACCTTCACCCCCTCGAAGAGCAGGGGGTAGCGGGGCGAGTGTGCGGGCCGCCCGGCGGTCACCGTGTAGCCCTTGCCCGGCTGGATGGGGATCGACAGGCCCAGCATGCGGGAGAAGCGGGGCGACCAGGCGCCGGTGGCGACGATCGCCGTCCGGGCTCGCACCCGGCCCTTGCTGGTCACCAGATCGACCTCCCCGCCGGGCTCGCTCGAGAGCCCGTCCACCTCGGTACCCTCCTCCACCTCACCGCCCAGCTCGGCCACCAGGCGGGCGAGCTCGGCCACCAGCCGGTCGGGGCGCAGCATGGCATCCGTGGGGTAGTAGCGGGCGCCGGCGAGGCCGTCCACCAGGGCCGGTTCCCGGCGCGCCAGCTCGGCGCCGTCGAGCTTCTCGAAGGGGATGCCCGCCTCGGCGATCAGGTCGTCCCAGGCGTCGCCCGCGGCCATCTCCTCAGCCGTGCGGTAAACCATGAACAGTCCGCTCGCGTCCCACTCGCAGGCCAGCCGCTCGCGGTCGATCAGGTCGCCCAGGAGCTGGCGGGAGAGCCGGAGGATGCCCGCCTTGGCGGCCAGGCCGCGCTCGGCAGCCCGGCGGTGGCTGTGACGGAAGAAAGAGAGGCCCCAGGAAAGAAAACGCGGGTCGAGACGGGGCTTGACGTAGAAGGGCGAGTCGCGCCGGAAGATCGAGGCGAGGGCCTTGGCGGTCATCCCGGGCTGGGCCAGGGGCGGCGCGTGGCTGGGGGTGATCAGGCCGCAGTTGCCCCACGAGCTGCCACAGCCCAGGGTGCCCTTCTCGAGGATCCGGACTGACCGTCCCCGTTCCAGCAGCGACTCGGCGCAGGAGAGCCCGATCACTCCGCCACCGATGATGGCCACGTCGACCACACCTGCCCTTCCCCGCTCTTCGACCACGATGCGAAAGCTCCTTTCGGTTCTCGCGGAGGAGCTTATCCCGAGCGGTCCCTCCTCCCCCGCCGTCCGACCCGAGCCTGATGTAGCATTCGGTAACTTCGATCCTCCCGGCCCCACCCTCATCCGCGAAAGGAAAAGGCATGAGCCCTCTGTTCTACAAGGTCCTCCACCTGGCCGGTGTGATCCTGCTGTTCTTCTCGCTCGGTGGCTTTGCCTTGAAGGCGTTCGCGGGGGGAAGCGCAACCGAGGATGGCCGCAAGGTCGCCGCCGCCACCCACGGCCTCGCCTTGCTGCTGCTGCTGGTGTCGGGCTTCGGGCTCCTGGCCAAGATGGGCTACGGCTTCCCGACCTGGGCGTGGATCAAGATCGGGCTCTGGCTGGTCCTCGGCGGGATCACCGTGGCCGTGCGGCGGATGCCCTGGTACGCCAAGCTCTGGTGGCTCCTGATCCCAGCCCTGGGGCTGGCGGCGGCCTATCTCGGGCTGACCAAGCCGGCGTTCTGAGCAGCGACTTCGGAACCACCTCGATGAGCGACCCCCGAATCCCCGACCAGCACCTCGCCGGCCGCACGGCCCTGGTGACGGGCGCGAGCGCCGGCTTGGGGCTCGCCTCCGCCGCCGCCCTGGCCCGCGCCGGGGCGCGAGTGGCGATCGCCAGCCGTGGCGGGGAGAAGCTCGAGCAGGCGCGCGAACGGCTGGCCGACGGCGGCGCCGAGGTGGCCGCCTTCGC
Organism: Thermoanaerobaculia bacterium; assembly: GCA_044869955.1. Classification (GTDB taxonomy): domain Bacteria; phylum Acidobacteriota; class Thermoanaerobaculia; order Multivoradales; family SZUA-115; genus CALMKX01. The sequence goes on from JBIOYC010000128.1 coordinate 6,861, forward strand.
CGCCGACGTGCGGGACGAGGCCAGCCTCGAGCGGCTGGTCGGCGAGGTCGGCGAGCGCTTCGGCGGCATCGACGTGCTGGTCGCCAACGGCGGCGGCCCGACCTCCAAGCCCGCTCTCGAGCTGAGCGAGGAGGACTGGGCCCTGGCCATCCCCCTCACCCTTCTCTTCGTGCCCCGCCTTTGCCGCCTGGTCCTGCCCGGCATGCGCCAGCGTCGCTGGGGCCGCATCGTCGCCATCAACTCCATCTCCGCCCGCCAGCCGATCCCCGGCCTCGCCCTGTCGAACGCCCTGCGCCCGGCCGTCCTCGGTTATCTCAAAACCCTGTCGCAGGAGGTGGCCGCCGAGGGGATCACAGTCAACGCCGTGCTCCCCGGCTACACCGCCACCGAACGCCAGGAAGAGCTCGCCGCCGACCGTGCCCGGCGCTCCGGCAAGAGCCGCGAGGAAGTGGTCTCCCTGTGGACGGCGCAGATCCCGGCGGGACGCCTGGCGGAGGCCTCCGAGATCGGCGCGGTGGTGGGCTTCCTGTGCTCCGAAGCGGCTTCCTACGTCACCGGCCAGGCCTTGACCGTCGACGGCGGCTACGTCAAGGGCCTGCTCTAGAGGGACTCCTGCATGAAACCCCTTCTCGGCAAGACCGTGTTCATCTCCGGCGCCTCGCGCGGAATCGGCCACGCGATCGGCCTGCGCTGTGCCGCCGACGGTGCCAACGTGGTGGTGGCTGCCAAGACCACCGAGCCCCATCCCAAGCTGCCGGGGACGATCTACACCGCGGCCGAGGACATGGAGCGCGCCGGCGGCAAGGCCTTGGCCGTCGCCATGGACATCCGCATGGAGGACCAGGTGGCGGCCGCGATCGAGAGGACCGTCGCCACCTTCGGCGGCCTCGACATCCTGGTCAACAACGCCAGCGCCATCCACCTGACGGGCACGGTGGACACGCCCATGAAACGCTTCGACCTGATGTTCGGGGTCAACGTCCGGGGCACCTTCGCCTGCTCACAGGCGGCGATCCCCCACCTCGCCGCCGCGGCCAACCCGCACATCCTGAACCTCTCGCCCCCGCTCAGCCTCGATCCCAAGTGGTTCGCGCCCCACTGCGCCTACACCATGTCGAAGTACGGCATGAGCCTCTGCGTGCTGGGGATGGCGGAGGAGCTGAAGGACCGGGGCATCGCGGTCAACGCCCTCTGGCCCCAGACGACGATCGCCACGGCGGCCACGGCGATGATCGGCGGCGGTACCGAGTTCTTCAAGGGCTGCCGGCGGCCCGAGATCATGGCCGACGCGGCCTACGCGATTCTCACCCGCGACAGCCGCTCCTCGACGGGCAACTTCTTCATCGACGAGCAAGTGCTCGCCCAGGAAGGCATCACGGATCTCGAACGCTACGCCGTCGAGCCCGGGCATCCGCTGTTCAAGGATTTCTTCGTCGACTAGCGCACGCCGCCCCCACTCCGGGCGGCCGCAGTCGCCGGTTTACCTGTGCGGGGGGACCTGCCCGGGTCGGGCC
>JBIOYC010000129.1:0-14739 GCA_044869955.1 Thermoanaerobaculia bacterium
GTGCAGTCGAAGGCGTTGGTGTCCGCCACGGCGTCCGCGCGGTTGCCGAGGGGGTTGAAGTAGGAGTTCACGAAGCCGGTCTGGGTGTCGAGCACCCGGATGTCGTACTGCTGGTTGGTCAGGGCGCCGGCGAAGACCCAGTAACGGTCGTTGATGAAGCAGGCGTCCAGGACCTTGACCATCACCTCGAAGTTCTGGTCGTTGTAGAACCAGAAGAAGCTCGAGTCCGAGGAGCCCAGACGGGCCGGCACGGCGACGCCGTCGCTCGGGTGGTTGCTGACGCTGACGACGCGCACGGCGAAGCGGTTGTGGAAGCAGGTCTGCTTGTCGCGCGGCACCAGGCCCGACGCGCAGGTGCCGTGGGTGGGCTGGGCGGCGTCGCAGTGGATGGTGTTCCAGAAGCTGCCCTGGGCCCCCTCCGAAAAGCCGCTGGTGACCAGCACGTAGTTGCCGGCGGGGAGGATGAGAGTCGGCTCTCCGCTGGTGTCGCCCGGGTCGGGCAGGCGGGAGGTCCCGATGCCCAGCTCCCCGTCGTCGTCACCGCCGAGCAGGTTGGTCAGCGGCGAAGCCGAGTTGAAGGGGCTCTGGTAGAGGTGGATGTAGCCGTCGAAGTCCTGCGAGCCGTAGATCTTGCAGGTCGCCGCGCTCTCCAGGCGGAAGCGCTGTTGCTGGAAGTGGACCGCCTCGGCGCGCAGGGTGGGCCCATCGTCGATCGGCCGGTTCCACAGCGGCCCGCCGAGGTTGCTGCCGGTGAAGGTCTGGTTGAAGTCGGCCGCGGCTGCCGAGGCCAGGCTCATCAGGCCGGCCACGAACAACAGGGCAGCGAGTTTGTCTCTCATGGTCTGTCTCTCCTCTTGACGCAAGAGCCACGCGATCAGGATGCGGGGCAGGTACACCCATTCAGGCGGGTAGCCGTCTTCGTTGTTACGCGCTCGGTGGTAAGAACAGGACAGGAGGGACGTTGTATGGGTGAGGACAAAAGGAAGGAGGGACCTTTGCTTCCCGCGATCGAGCCCCAAGACGTCGTCTCCAACGGACCACCCGGCCCCTGGGGTCGCGCCGGCACCGACCTGGCCGACCTGTTCCAACGTCACCACGAACGCATCTTCCACGCCGCCTACCGCGTCACCGGCTCCGCTTCGGACGCCGAGGACGTGCTCCAGACCGTGTTCCTGCGCCTGGCCCGGCGTGAGACCGCGCTCGACCCCCAGGGCGGCATCGCCACTTACCTGCACCGCGCCGCCGTCAACGCCGCCGTCGACCTGCTGCGCTCCCGCAAGCGCGCCCGATCGATCGACATCGCCGAGGTCGAGAGCGAGCTCGAGAGCACCTCGACCGATCACCCCGACCGCCGCAGCACCTCGAACGAGCTTCGGGCCTGGCTGCGACGCGCCATCTCCACCCTCTCCCCGCGCGCGGCGGAGATCTTCTCCCTGCGCTACCTCGAAGGCTACGGCAACCGCGAGATCGCCGAGATGCTCGGCAGCTCGGAGACCGCGATCGCCGTTTTGCTGCACCGCACCCGGGCCCGGCTCGGCCGAGCCCTGGCGCCCGTCGCCGGAGGACCCCACTCATGAGCACCCGTGACCAAGAGCTCGACTCCCTGCTCGACCGCGCCGTCGACGCCGCGCGCGAGGACCTCCCCACTGCCGACGTCACCCGCGCCGCCGCCGAGCGCGTCTGGGCGGCGGTCGCCGCCGAGGCGAGCGCTCCCGCGGCCGACGAGCCCATCCGCGGCTGCGCCGCCTTCCAGGCCCTGATGCCCGCCTACCTGGCCGGCAGCCTGGCCCCCGCCCGCACCCTGCTGGTGGAGGACCACTCTCGCGAGTGCATCCCCTGCCGGCGGGCTCTGATGCAGCTCAAGACCGGTGAGACCGCCGCGCCGAAGCTCTTGACCTCGCCGGCTGCCGCCCGCCCGTCGCGTGGGTCGCGGCGCTGGCTGGCCTACGCCGCGACGGTGCTGCTCGCCGTGGGAGCCACCACCGTCGCCCTGTGGAACGGCCCCGCCCGGACCGACATCGCCCGGGTGACCTCGATCGACGGCATGCTCTTGACCCTCGAGAACGGCGCGCCGGCCACCCTCGCCAATGGCGCCGCGATCGCCGCCGGCCAGACGGTGCGCACCGGCAAGGGCTCCGGCGCGGTGCTGACTCTCGCCGACGGCTCGGAGGTCGAGATCGCCGAGCGCTCGGAGATCGCCGTCACCGAGCGTGGCAAGGAAACCACCATCCGCGTCGACCGCGGCAGCATCATCGTCGAGGCCGCCAAGCAGCACGGGCACCTCTACGTCGCCACGGACGACTGTCTGGTCTCGGTCACCGGCACCATCTTCTCGGTCAGCTCCGGCACCAAGGGTTCCCGCGTGTCGGTGGTCGAGGGTGAGGTGCGGGTGGCCCAGGGCAAGAAGGAGTCGGTGCTCCACCCGGGTGACCAGGTGGCCACCGCCGCCGGCCTCGCCACCTCGTCGGTGGCCGCCGACATCTCCTGGAGCCGCGACCACGACCGCTACGTCGCCCTGATGCGCGAGCTCAAGACCCTGGACGTCGAGCTGGAGGCCACGCTGGCCGCCAAGGGCGAGCGCACCGGCAGCGCTCTCCTGCCCCTGGTACCGGCCGACACCGCGGTCTACCTGGCCCTGCCCAACGTCACTACCGAAGTGGCCGACCTCGAGCGCCGCTTCGAGGAGCGGGTCGCCGAGAACCCGGCCCTCGCCCGCTGGTGGCAGGAGCACAGCGGACAGGGTGGCTTCGGCCAGCACCTGCACGAGCTGTTCACCCGTCTCTCCCACCTCGGCCAGTACCTGGGCGAAGAGGTCACCATCGCCGTGGTCCCAGGCACCCAGGGCAGCCGGGAGGGCTTCGTCCTGCTCGCCGAGATCGGCAACGCCGTCGCCTTCCGCACCGCCCTCGAAGAGGAGGTGGCGCGGATCGCCAACGAGCACCCGGGCCAGAACGAGGTCCGCATCGTCGACTCGCCGGCCGAAGCGGCCGCCGGCGGTGAGGTCTTCCTGTGGCCGGCCGGCAACGTCTTCGTGGCTTCCGGCTCGGTGGGTCTGCTCGAAGCCGTGGGCGCCAACCTGGCCGATCCGGCGGCGAGCCCGTTCCGCCAGACTCCCTTCCATGCCCGGCTGGCGGACGCCTACAGCCACGGCGTGCAGTGGCTGGGTGCCGTCGACGTCGAGCGGATGATCGCCGCCGAGGGTCCCCGGGGCGCCGAGCGCGACTTCGCAGGCTTCGGCAACGTGCAATACCTGATTGGCGAGCGGGAGTCCGACCAAGGCACCGTGCACACCAGTGCCGAGCTGACCTTCGACGGGCCGCGCCAGGGGGCAGCCTCCTGGCTGGCGGCGCCGGCCCCGATGGGCGGCCTCGACTACATCTCGCCGGACGCCTCCTTCGCGGCCTCGTTCGTGATCGAGGAGCCCGCCGAGATCCTGCGCCAGATCGCCGGCTTCATCGAGGCCATGCAGGCTCAGCACGGCGTGACGGCCGAGGGCGATCACCAGCGCGCCCTCGACCTGATCCGCGACCTCGCCGCTCCCCTCGGCGGTGAGATCGCCTTCGCCCTCGACGGACCGGCGCTACCGATTCCGGCGTGGAAGGTGGTCGCCGAGGTCTACGACGCGACGGCCTTGCAAGCCGCGCTCGAGCGGGCCGTGGCCGCTGCCGAGGTCGAGGCGGCTGCCCACGGCCAGTCGGCGCCCACCTTGACGGCCACCCAGAGCGGCGGCCGCACGGTGTGGGAGCTGGGCTGGAACGGCCAGACCCGGGCGGTCTACACGGTGGATGGCGGCTACCTGGTCGCCACGCCCAACGTGGGGCTGCTGAACCAGGCTCTGTCGACCAAGGCTTCCGGGGTCTCGCTGGTCGATTCGCCGACCTTCACGGCCCTCCTGCCGCGGGATGGTTTCGTCAACTTCTCGGCCCTGGTCTGGACGAGCCTCGGCGATCTCGGGCAGACTCTGCTGTCCACCGCCGCACAAGGGCTGACCGAGGAGCAGCGGCAGGGCTTGAGCCAGCTGGGGCTCGACGCGCCGACGCTGACCTGCGCCTACGGCGAGGCGGATCGCATCCGTCTGGTCTCCACCGGCCAGGGCGGCCTCTTCGGCTCGCGTCTCGGCAGCATCCTGGGCCTCTCGGCCCTGTCGGCTGCCGAGGGCCACGGCCCGAGCGGCTCCTAACGGCTCGAGGGAGAACGGGCAAGGCCGACCCCCGAAACGGTGGGTCGGCCTTTCTCGTAGGGAGGGAAACCATGCAACCCGAAGACACCAAGAAGCCGGTCATCGAGCTCGACGGCCTGACCGTCCGGTTCGGTTCCCGCACCATTCTGTCCAACCTCAAGGCATCGGTCTCCGGGCGGGCCATCGGCCTCCTGGGCCCGAACGGCGCCGGCAAGACCACTCTGCTCCACACCCTGCTCGGCTTCCACCCACCGGCCAGCGGCGCGGCCCGCATCTTCGGCCACGACGTGTCGACCGAAGGCCGCGAGGCGCGCCGGCTGCTCGGCTACATGCCCGAACGGGACGCCTTCATCGCCGGCATCTCCGGCGTGCGCTTCGTGCGATTGATGGGCGAGATGTCCGGCCTGCCCGCCGAGGAAGCCCTGGAGAGGGCCCACGAGGCCTTCTTCTACGTCGGCCTGGGCGAGGCCCGCTACCGCAACGTCGAGACCTACTCCTACGGCATGAAGCAGCTCGCCAAATTCGCCCAGGCGATCGTCCACGGGCCGCGCCTGCTGCTGCTCGACGAGCCCACCAACGGGCTCGACCCGCCGGCCCGCGCCCGCATGCTGCGGCTGATCCGCCAGGTGCGCGACTCCGGCTCGGCCCACGTGATCATCTCCTCCCACCTGCTCAAGGACGTCGAGGACTGCTGCGACGAGGTGCTGGTGCTCAAGGAGGGGCGGATCGCCACTTACTGCAACCTCGAAGCGGAGCGCCGCACCAACCGGAAGTTCCTGCTGGTCGAGACCCGCGGCGCCGACCGCGCGGCCTTCGCCCAGGCGATCGAGAAGCTCGGCGCCGAGTGCGCCCTGGCCGGCGAGCGCCGCATCAAGGTGGTGCTGCCGGCCGAGGTCGAGGTGCAATCCCTGTTCGAGATCGCCGCCGAGCAGGAGATCCAGATCCGTCGCCTGGACTACAAGCGCGACTCCTTGCAGGAGATCTTCCTGCGTGCCATGGAGGCCTGAGACGTGGCCGTCTACGCTCGAACCTACCGGAGCTACGCCGGGCCCTTCGTCTCGGAGCGCGCCCGGCTCTTCGTGCTCACCCGTTACGGCCTGGCCGACCTGTTCCGGTCCAAGGCCTTCCTCGCCCTCTTCGTGCTCTGCTTGGTGCCCACGCTGGTCGCCACGGTGCGCATCTACCTGGCGCACAACGCCGAGTTCCTCGACATGTTCAACATCCCCTCGCAGCTGGTCGAGCAGTGGCTGGCCATCTCCGGCGGCTTCTTCGAGAGCTGGGTGTTGGCCCCGGCGGCGGTGACGGCGTTCTGGATCGCCCTCTTCGGCGGTCCCACCCTGGTGTCGCCGGACTTCCGCAACAACGCCATGCCCCTCTACCTGGCCCGGCCCCTGTCCCGCAGCGAGTACCTGGCGGGCAAGCTGCTGGCCCTGCTGATCCCCATGTCGGCCGTGACCCTGGCGCCCGCCCTGCTGCTGTTCGGGCTGCAATGTCTGTTCGGCGGGGCGGCCTGGATCAGCGATTACCTCTGGATGGGGCCGGCCCTGGTGGTCGCCACCCTGGGTTGGAACCTGGTGATCGCCTTGTTCAGCCTGGCCCTGGCCGCCTGGGTGAAATGGCGGCCGGTGGCTCGCTTGCTGATGATCGCCCTGCCCTTGCTCGCCTCGGGCTTCGGCCAGGCGGCCAACGCCATCCTCGACACCACCTGGGGACACCTGATCAGCTCGTGGTCTCTGCTGTTCTCGATCTGGGAGGGCTTGCTGCGCCTGCCCGAGGAGACCGCCACGCTGTCGGCCGGGACCTCCTGGCTGATGCTCACCCTGGCGGGCCTCGCCTGCCTCGCCCTCTTCTACCGGCGGATCAAGGCCTACGAGGTGGAGCGATGAGCGACGACCGCATCGTCTTCGACAACGTCTCGAAGTTCTACGGCGAGGTGCTGGGGGTCAACCACGTCCAGCTGTCGATCGCCCCCGGCATCACCGGCCTGGTGGGCCCCAACGGCTCCGGCAAGACCACCCTGATGAACCTCGCGACCGGTCTGATCCAGCCCACCGCCGGGACGGTGACGGTGCTGGGCCTCGCCACCAACGACCCCGAGCGGCTCTTCCGCGCCGTCGGCTACGCCTCGCAGTTCGACTCCTTCCCACCCGGGGTCAGCGGCCGGCAGTTCATCGCTGCCTACCTGCGGGTGCACGGCTACGGGCGCGACGAGGCCCGGAGGCGGGCCGACGCGGCGATCGCTCGGGTGGGATTGAGTGACGCCGCCGAGCGCCGGGTCGCCGCCTACAGCAAGGGCATGCGCCAGAGGATCCGCCTGGCCCAGGCGATCGCCCACGAGCCGCAGGTGCTGGTGCTCGACGAGCCCCTGAACGGCCTCGACCCCATGGCCCGGGCGGAGGTGATCCAGCTCTTCCAGGACCTCGCCCACGAGGGCCGGCACGTGCTGGTGTCGAGCCACATCCTCCACGAGGTGGACCTGATCTCGGACCGGGTGGTGCTGATCAACAACGGCTACCTGGTGGCCGAGGGGGAGATCTCCGGCGTGCGCACCGAGATGAGCGAGCACCCGGTGCAGGTCTTCGTGCGCTGCCGGGAGGCCCGTTTCTTGGCCGCCCGCCTCTTCGAGCAGGACCACACGGTCGAGGTGCGGCTGCACGACGATCTCCAGGGTCTGCTCGCCCGCACCAAGGACCCCGACCGCTTCCATCTGTTGCTGAACCGCCTCGCCTCCCAGCACCCCCTCGGCATCGAGGCCGTGGGCCCGGCCGACGAGGACGTCGCGGCCGTCTATGACTACCTGATCGGCGATACCGGGAGCCCGTCATGAGCGCAGAAGCCTTGCCCCAAGACCTTCCCCAGCCCGGCACCGCGGCCCTCTGGGCCCGCCAGATCGGCGCCATCTTGCGCTTCGAGCTGGTGCGCACCCTGTTCTCGCGCCGGGCGATCCTGCTCTACCTGGCTGCCCTCGCCCCGGTGGGCCTGCTGACGATCTATGCGGTGGTGCTCACCACCTTCGAGCCCAACCAGAGCCTGGCCTGGGCGACCTCGCGCTTCTTCCCGGAGCTCTACCAGGGGCTGATCCTGCGCACGATCGTCTTCTTCGGCTCGCTGTGGGCGTTCCTGAACCTGTTCCGCGGCGAGGTGCTGGACAGGAGCCTCCACTACTACTTCCTCACCCCCGTGCGCCGGGAGGTGCTGGTGGTGGGCAAATACCTCGCCGGGGTGATCGCCACGGTGGCCCTCTTCGGCACCGCCACGCTGGCGTCGTACCTGCTGGTCTACGTGCCCTACGGCAGGGAAGGGATCCAGAACCACCTGCTCGGCGGCCCGGGGCTGTCGCAGCTGCTCACCTACTGGAGCATCACCGTGCTCGGCTGCATCGGGTACGGCGCGGTGGCCCTGCTGCTCAGCCTGCGCCTGACCAACCCGATCCTGCCGGCGATCTTCCTCTATGGCTGGGAATGGCTGCACTTCCTGCTGCCCGCGGCGCTCAAGAAGCTCTCCGTGGTGCACTACTTGAAGGCCCTCTCCCCGGTGCCGATCTCCGAAGGCCCCCTCGCGATCGTCACCCAGCCCCCCCCGGCCTGGGTCTCGATCAGCGGCCTGCTGGTCTTCGCCGCGGTGCTGCTGGCCTTGACCTGCTGGCTGTCGCGGAAGATGGAGATCCGTTACGGGGACGAGTGAGGGGGAGGGCGGCCCCCGCGCCGCCCCGTACGCGAGGGATTGAAATCCCTCGCTACCCATGAACGTCCCTGGCGGGACGGCGGAAGGGAGGCTCGGTGCCTGCGCTCCATTGGAGTGCGGCGACGTGTCGCCGCTTTTCCTGCCCGGCCTGCCGCCCCGCCGTCATTCCGAGCGAAGGGCCGAAGGCCCGCAGCCGAGGAATCTCCCCTCCCCGCTGCTAGACTGCGCGATCATTGGTTCCGAGCTTGGTAAACCATGGTTTCTCGGCAAGGCGAGCATGATGGAGCGAGCCTGGCGAAGGGAGGTCCCGGGCCTTGATCCGCAAGTGGCTTCTCCCGATCCTGGTCGTCCTGGTCCTGGCTCTGCTCAGCTATTACCTGCCGGTCTGGCTGCCGCCGCTGCTCGGGGTTATCGGCGCCAATGCGGACGCCCTCGGTGGTCTCGCAGCGCTGGGCCAGATCCTCATCTGGGTTGGAGTTGGCACTCTCGTGCTGTGGAAGTGGCGACCCTGGAAGAGGGAGTCAGAGGAGAATCGGCTCGCGGCGCCGCCGGTCGCCTTGCAAAGCTCAGCTGCGCCCCAGGCTCTCTATCTCACCTTCCTGAGCGAGCTTTTCCGTTACCTCGACTTTCGCGGCATGGGCGTGGACGACCGGCTGCCGCTGCGCCTGCCGTTGCTCGAAACCTACGTGCCGCTCAAGGCCCGGCCTCGGCTGCCCGAGGGGGAGACCTGGGACCGCGACGTGGATCTGGCCGGGCGGCGGGCGGCGCCGGAGGAGCTGGAGGCCATGCGGCCCGGGGCCGCCGTGCCGATCCTGGACCTGCTGCGGGCCTGGGACGGCCTGGTGGTGCTCGGGGACCCCGGCTCGGGCAAGAGCACCTTCTTGAAGCACCTCGCGTTGCTGCTCGCGGCGGGCCGGGGCGAGGAGCTGGGCCTGGGCGAACGGTTGCCCTTCCTGCTGCCCCTCTCCGCCTATGCCGAGAGCTACCAGAAGACGCGGGCGCCGCTCCAGGAGTGCCTGGCCGCCTACTATCGGGAGCGCAACGTCACGGCAGACGTGGGCGCCCTGCTCGCGCAGGCCCTGGCGGAGGGCAAGGCCCTGGTGCTCTTCGACGGGCTCGACGAGGTGCGGGACCCGGATCAGCGCCAAGTGGTGGTCAACCGGGTGCGGGACTTCTACGCCGTCCATCGGCCGCTGGGCAACAAGCTGGTGATCTCGAGCCGGTTGGTGGGCTACCCGGAGATCCGCCTGAGCGGCGAGGGGCTGGGGGAGGCCACGCTGGTCGACTTCGAGGACGACGACGTGAAGCGCTTCGTGGGCCAGTGGACCGCGGCCGTCGAGCGGGCGGCGGCGGACTCCGCGCCGCTGGCCCATCTCGCCGCGGAGAAGGAGAGCGGGGAGCTGCTCGCGGCCATCCAGGCCAACCCGGGCGTCCGCCGCCTGGCGGCGAATCCCCTGCTGATGACCATCCTGGCCCTCATGAAGCGGCAGGGGATGGTGCTCCCTCATCGCCGGGCCGAGCTCTACGACCGCTACGTGCGGGTGCTGGTGACCACCTGGAACCGAGCGCGAAGCCTCACCGGCAACCCCGGCCCGGTGCTCGAGCTGGAAGCCACCCTCAAGGTGCTGGCCCCGGTCGCCCTGTGGATGCAGCGGGCCACCCCGGGCCGGGGCCTGGTCCGCGTCGAGGAGCTGGAGCGGGAAGTGACGCGCATCCTGGCGGCAGACCGGCGCCTGCTCGCTGGCCAGGAGCAGGAGCCCGGCCTGGCCGCGCGCGGCTTCCTCGAGAGCGTGCGGGTCCACACCGGCTTGCTGCTGGCCCGGGGGGCCGGGCACTTCGGCTTCCTCCACCTGACGTTCCTGGAGTATCTGGCGGCTGTGGGCTGGGTGGAGGCCCACCAGGAGGACCTGCCCCAGCTCTTCGACGAGCTGGCCGAACGGGTGGGCAACCCGGAGTGGCGGGAGGTGGTGCTGCTCGCGCTGGAGCACCTGGCGCTCAACCTGCGCCGGGACGTGGCCGCGTCCCAGTTGCTGGAGCGCCTGGTGGCCGAGGCCCCGGGGCCGCCGGCAGAGGCGCTGCTGCTGGCCTCCCAGGCGGTGGTGGAGGTCGGCGCGGTGGGTGTCACCGACGCGTGCCGCGAAGCCACACGCGCGGCCCTCCTAGAGACGGTCCAGGCCAAGCGGCCCGGATCGGCGGCCCAGCGCGCCCTGGCGGGCCGGAGCCTGGCGACGCTGGGGGACCCTCGGGAGGCGGTGACGACGCTCGAGGGGATGGAATTCTGCTGGGTGCCGGGGGGGAAGTTCGTGATGGGGGAGGGGGAAGTCCACGAGGTGGAGATCCCGCACGGCTACTGGATGGCACGCTTTCCGGTCACGGGGGATCAGTGGCGGCAGTACGTGGTGCAGAGCGGGGTGAAGCCGGGGACTGAGGACAGCCTGCGGGTCGCCGCCAACGAGCCGGTGGTCTACGTCAGCTGGCACGAGGCGACGGCATTTTGCGGTTGGCTGACGGGGAAATGGCGAGGGATGGGCCTGCTGCCCAAGGACTGGGCCGTGCGGCTGCCTTCCGAGGCGGAGTGGGAGAAGGCCGCCCGGGGCGGGCTGGAGGTGCCGGTGACTCCACAAGTCTCGGGCCGCGCGGCAATGTCCTGGCAGCCGGAGGGCGTGCAGCTGCGGGACAACGACCAGCGCCGTCGCGAGTATCCGTGGGGGATCAAACCAGACCCGGAGCTGGCAAACTACTTCGCCACCGGCATCGGCCGGCCGAGCGCGGTGGGCTGCTTCGCGGCGGGCCGTAGTTTGTACGGTTGTGAGGAGCTCTCGGGCGACGTCTGGGAGTGGACGGGCAGTCTGTGGAACAGGGATCCGAGGGCGAAGAAGCATGACCTTCGTGTGCTGCGCGGTGGCGCGTTCCTCAACGGTCCACGGAACGTGCGGTGCGCGGTTCGCCTCAGGGACCGCCCGAGGTACCGCAACGACAAGTTCGGCTTCCGGGTGTTGGCGTCCCCATTCCCCTCTGACCTCTGATCCGCTCTGGACTCTGGTAGCTCTGGGCTCCCGTGTTTGGGTGGGGGCCTTCGCGATGTGGGGGTTCCGGGTCCCTTCTGCCGTCCCGAAAGCCCCGGAGCCCTCACCCCTGCCCCTCTCCCAACCCACCGACACCGACCTTCCGGGAGAGGGGTCCAGAAAGGGATCTCCTCCGCTACGGGCCTGTGGCCCTCCGGTCGGGATGGCAGCGGGGAGGCTGGTGCCCGGGCTGGGGGCAGGCGCCCCCTGCTAAGATCCACCCCGAGGCCAACAGCCATGGCGATCCTGGAAGAGATCCTGCCGGACGATGCGGTCTTCGGCGTCGAGCCGCGGCGGGTGGGTCCTCTCAAGGCCGAGGACTTCGAGACCTGGCAGCAGCAACCGGACAATCCCGTCGAGCTGGTGGAAGGGTGGTTGGTGCCCATGAGCCCTGGGAACCTGCGTGCTGGAACCTTGACCGGTAACCTCTTCGCCCTCCTCGCGCCACTCGCCCAGGACCGAGGCTGGACCTTGAGCCTCGACGCCCGCCACCGCCTGCCCTTTCCTCCCGAGACCGTGCTCTTCCCCGACCTGGTGATCCACTGCACTGGCGAGGTGCCCTACCATCCCGGCACCGAAACCGTGACACGGGTGCCCGAGCTGGTGATCGAGATCCTCGGCCGGGAGACCGCGGCCCGGGACCGTGCCCCCCGCGGCGCGAAGTTCCTGGTCTACCAGGGCAGCGGGGTCCGGGAGTACTTCCATGCCTTCCCCGACGGCACCGACCAGGCCGGCTACCGCCTGGAGGACGGCCTCTTCCGCCCCCTCGAAGCGGATGCCGAGGCTTTCTTCCCGAGCGCGATCCTCGGTGCTCGGCTCCGCTTGGTGCCGGCGGCGAGCAAGCCCTAGCGCACCGGCGACTGCGCCGCCGGGCACGGCTCCTGGGGCCCACGGCGGTTTTTCAGGGTGTCCTCACTCTCTGAATCACCTCTGACTTGTCCCGGAACTACTACCCCGCCACACCCTGCTGTAGAACACCGCGCACTCGACAGTGCCCCTAGACGATCCGCGTTCAGCCGGAGGAGCCCCAGCAGCCTCGGGTGGGCCCCTCCGTTGGTTCTGACTCCCTCCTGAAAGGAGCCTTCGGATGCATCCGATGTGGACCCGCACGACTTCGCGAGGGGTGTTTCTGCTCCTCCTGGCCGCGGTGCTCGCGGCCGGGCCGCTCGCGGCCGCCGACTTTCCCCGTACCGTGACGTTTCGGGGAGATTCTCTCGACGCCGCCGGGCTGCCTCTCTCCGGCACGCACGACCTGAGCTTCCGCTACCTCGATCCCGCCGGCGAGGAGCTCTTCGCCGAAGCCATCCCGGCCGTGACGGTCACGGCGGGCTCGTTCCAGGTCGAGCTGGGTACGGGCGCACCGGTGGGCGAGTCGGCCTACCCCTCTCTCGAAGCGATGTTCGCCAAGCATCCGAAGGTCGAGATGGAAGTGGCGGTGGACGGCATCACCTTCGAGCCGCGGCTGGGGATCCTGCCCGCGGGTCACTCCCTCAAGTCCCGCCTGGTCGCCGCCGGGCTGCGCGCCGAGGAGGACGAGGAGCAGCACTGGAAGGGCTACGAGGTCCGCAGCGGAGCGACCGCCGTGCAGTCCGGCCGCTTGGCGCCCCGGGGTACCCAGGCCCAGGTGCCGGTGGTCGAGGGCACGGTCTGGAGTCGGCCCTACACCCTGCCGATCGTCGGCCCGCGGCTGAGCCGCGCGGTGCGCGAGCTGCCCAAGGCCGAGGAGCGCCCGGTGCCCAAGGAAGCCAAGGAGATCAACCCGCCCCGGCACGAGGCCCTCTTCGACGCCCAGGGCAACCGCTTCGGCACCGGCGCACCGAAGATCGACGACTACCTGGCCGGGCCCTCGCTCGCCCCGGGTCTCACCCCGGCGCCGGTCCTGAGCTTCGAAGGCGTCAACAACGTCAGCGGCGTGCTGCCGCCGGACACCGAGGGCGCGGTGGGCCCCAACCATTACGTGCAGGTGGTCAACCTGGCGTTCTCGGTCTACAACAAGTCGGGCACCCGCCTCACGGGGCCCTCGAACACCAACACGCTGTGGGCCGGCTTTGGTGGACCCTGCCAGACCGACAACAGCGGGGATGCGATCTTCCTCTACGACCAGCAGGCGGATCGCTTCGTGCTCAGCCAGTTCGCGGTCGCGGCCGGTCACCAATCGGTGTGCTTCGCGGTGTCGCAGACCCCCGACCCGACGGGTGCCTACTTCCTCTACGAGGTGGTCACGCCACGTTTCCCCGACTACTACAAGGTCGGTGTCTGGCCGGCCGCCAACAACAATGCCTATTTCTTCGGCACCAACTCCGGATTCCAGAGCCAGTACGACGTCTTCGCCGTGGACCGCGAGCGCATGGTCGCGGGCCTCGCCGCGCGGCCGATGCAGTTCTTCCAGAGCTTCGTCAACCTGATGATGCCCGCCGACGTCGATGGCCCGGTCGGTCCCGCCGCCAGCGCTCCCGGCATCTTCTACACCTTCCGTGACGGCGGCGAGCCGTACTTCAGCAGCCCGCCGGCGGACAGCATCGACGTCTACGAGTTCGACGTCGACTGGACCACGCCGTCGAATTCCACTCTGACGCTGCGCAACTCGATCACTCCGACGCAGGGGCTGGCACCGTTCAACTGGACGGTTTGCGGCTTCTTCGTCTCGAATTGCATCCCGCAGCCGGGCACCGCCCAGGGCATCGACAGCGCCTCCTGGTGGCCGATGCAGCGGCTGGTGTATCGCAACTTCGGCAGCCACGAGACCCTGGTCGGCAGCTGGACGGTCGACGTCAACGCGGCCGGTAACCGCGCGGCGCCGCGCTGGTTCGAGCTGCGCAACACCGGCAGCGGCTGGAGCCTGTTCCAACAGGGCACGCATTCACCGGACGCGATCCATCGCTGGATGCCGTCGGTCGCCATGGACGGCTCGGGCAACATCGCCCTCGGCTACAGCCGCGGCGACGGCGCCAACTTCCCGTCGATCTACTACGCCACGCGCGAGTCCACCGACCCGCTGGACACGATGCAGGCGGAGGTCCAGCTGTTCGCCGGCACCGGCTCGCAGACCCACAGCGCGGCCCGTTGGGGCGATTACTCCTCGATGGAGCTCGACCCGGCGGACGATTGCACTTTCTGGTACACCACCGAATACCTGGCGGTGACCAGCAGCGCTACCTGGCGCACCCGCGTCGGCACCTTCAGGCTGGCGAGCTGCGGGGGTCCGATCAACAACCCGCCGGTGGTGACCATCACCGCACCGGCCACCGGCTCTTCCTTCGACGTCGGCACGTCGATCAACTTCACCGGCACCGCCACCGACGTGCAGGACGGAAACCTGAGCGCAAACCTGGCCTGGACCTCGTCGCTCAACGGTGCGATCGGCAGCGGCGCCTCGTTCAGCACCTCGAGCCTGAGCCTCGGCAGCCACCTGATCACTGCCTCGGTGACCGACAGCGGTGGCGCTCCCGGTGCCGCTTCGATCACGGTCAACGTCGTCGACCCGAACAGCAACGGGCCGCAGACCGCGGTCTACAACTCCGGCCTCGGCGCGCCCGCCTGCGCCATCGCCGGCAGCTCCTGCGACTCGGTCGCGCTGCTCACCGGCCGCGCTTCCCTGGGCCCGGAGCCGAACCAGCCCAATACGGTCGATACCTGCACCGACGGCACCGCGGGCAGCTTCCACAATGACGAGTCGAACGATCGCATCGTGGTCTCGACCGTCAGTGGCTCGGACTTCGTCGAGGGCGCGACGGTGCGCATCGACGCCACGGTGTGGGCCTGGACGACCCCCTCGTCCGATGCTCTGGACCTCTACTACGCGGCCAACGC
>JBIOYC010000130.1:0-40463 GCA_044869955.1 Thermoanaerobaculia bacterium
ACCTGGGGGGAGGCCTCCGCTGCCCCGGCAGTCTCACCCCACGGGGCATTCCCCCGACCAGATCCTTCGCTGCGCTCAGGATGACAGACCAAGACCAGCTGTCCAGCTGTCGTACTCTCGCCGCTCAGGGTCATGGCCACGGACTGGGTGTATTGACAGACCAAGACCAGCTGTCCAGCTGTCGTACTCTCGCCGCTCAGGGTCATGGCCACGGACTGGGTGTATTGACGGACCAAGACCAGCTGTCCAGCTGTCATCCCGAGCGCAGGGCCACAGGCCCGGAGCCGAGGGATCTTCCCTCCCCGTCCCGCCAGGGACGTTCATGGGTAAGGAGTGACTTCAGTCACTCGTGCTGGAGTGGTGTCCCGATGGGTCCTCGATCACGCTCATGACGGCTCCTGCCTGGGCGGGGCTCAGTCGAGGGTCACGGTGAGAGTGCCGGGGCCGCCGACGGAGAGCGCGGTGGACCACACCTGGCCGCCCGCTGCTCGCACCTCGATCCGCCAGGCTCCCGGCGGGACGCCATCGACGCTCGCCTGCCCGGCTCTCAGGGACCAGGAGCTGAGCAAACCGGCTCCTGGCTCGAGGATCCACAGCGGGGCGCCGGAGGGATCCAGCAGCTGGGCACTTCCAGCGAGGTCCGCCGTGACCAGGGCGGGGACCCGCAGCTCGAGGCGGGCGGCGTCCGGGAGGATCAAGCCGACGGGATCTCCCGGCACCGTGAGGGCTGCCGTCGAGGTGGCGCTTCCCGGAGCGCGGGCGATGAGCCGCCACGAACCTGGCGGAAGGCTGGAGAGCTCGACCTCGCCGCCCCGACCGACCTGCCGGGTCTCTGCGAGAACGGTGGCACCGGCACTGTCCAGGGCCAGTAGGTGGACCACCTGCGGGATCGAGCCCGAGGCCAGCCGCACCGTGAGTCGCACCCCGTCCGTCCGGGCCAGCGCCAGCTCGAGGTCGAGCCGATCCTCACCGGCGTGGACGGCGACCTCCTGCTCGGCGGGCGCGTGGTGCGCCGCCTTGGCCAGCAGCCGGTATTCCCCGGAGGGCACGTGCAGGAAGTGAAACCGTCCCTCGAGGTCGCTACCGCCGGCGATCACGAAGTCGGGACCCTGGAGAGGCCGCAGGGAGATCTGGGCGCCGCCGATCGGTTCGCCGGCCTCGGCATCCGTCACCCTGCCGCCGAGCGTCGAGGCCTCGAGTTGGATCTCGAGATCGAGATCCTCGGTCAGCTCTACCGTGTCGTTGTGAGTCAGCCGTCGAGCCGGATTCGAGACGCCGAGCCAGTAGCGGTCGGCCGGCAGATCCTCCAGCCGGAAGCGGCCGTCCCAGCCGGTGAGCACCTGGCGCTCGCGGCCGATGCCCTCACCACGGACCGAGATCAGGGTCTCCGGCAGCGGCTCTCCCTCGAAGAGCACTCTTCCCGAGAGCGTGGGCCTGGGCTCGAACTCGAGATCTCGAACGATCTCCCGGTCGGTCGGAGCGACGATCACTCGCGCCTGTGCCTGTCGCTGTCCATCCCAAAGCCAGGCCCGGACCAGCCAGTCTCCGGGCTCGAGCTGGCGCAGCTCGTAGCGGCCCTCGGCATCCACCGCGGCGGGCGCCGAGCCACCGTTCTCGCGGGTGGCGAGAATCTGAACCAGCGCGAGCTGGTCCTCGGTCAGGCCCAGGACGCGACCCCGGACGTCGGTGCCCTTCCGCAGGACCAGCTCAAGGCCCTGAACCGGGCGATCGGTCACGACGAGCTGCTCCGGTTGCTCGCTGCCCGGCCCCGTAGCGAGACGAGCTCGGAGCCGGTAGCGCCCTGCGGCGACCGACTCGAAGCGGAACAGTCCGCCTTCGCCGCAAGTCGTCTCGTAGCGAGCCGTGTTGCTGCGTTCGGAGGCCTCGAGCGAAACTCTGGCGGCCAGCGGTACTCCGTCCTCGTCTACCACGCGGCCGGAGACCTCGACGCCGTCGGCGAGCTGGAAGCTGACCCGGTTGAGGCGGGGCTCGATCAGCACGGTGCGCCTCAGAGGGCGGAAATCCGGGTGGAAGACCTCGGCCAGTCTCTCTCCGGGCTCCGCGCCTTCGACCGAGAACCAGCCTTCCGCATCCGACACCCCGGCCGCGCTCTCGACCAGGACCCGGGCCCCCGGCACCGGCCGACCGCGGGCGGTCCTCACCTCGCCTTCGAGGGTGGCACCGCGTGCCAGGACGAGGGTCAGCTCGTGCTGCGGGTCGGGCCAGGGTACGGCCACCCGTCGATCCTGGACGGTGACGAACCCTCGGGCCGAGACGTCGAGACCGACCTCCCCCTGGGGCGCGTCGAGGATCTCGAAGCGCCCCGTGGCGTCGGTCCGGGCGGAGCGCTGGAAGACCGGCCCGACCGGCCTGCGCTCCGGATCCTCGACCAGGACGGCCTGCCAGGTCAGGCCGACCTCCGCCTCGGCGATGGGTGAGCCGTCCTCGGCGACGACGCGGCCCCGGAGAAGGGCGCTGCGCTCCAGGCGGATGGTGATCCACCGTCCGGGAGCGGCACGCACGTCGCGCGCCGAGCTGGTCCGATAGCCGTCCGCCCGTACCGCCAGCTGATGCGGCTCTCCGAGCGGCCGGTCAGGAAGCTCGAAGCTGCCGTCGGCGCCGCTGGTGGCCGCGGCTCGCCGGTCTACCAGGGCCTCGTCGAGGGCAGGCGCCGGAGGTTGGCGGTGGAGCAGGAAGATCTCCGCCCCCGCAATGCCGCGACCCCCAATGTCTGTGACCCGTCCTCGCAGGGGGAGGCCTGGATGCAAGGTCAGGATCCCCAGGTCAACCGGGCCGCGGCCGGGCGGCAGCCGGAGCGACCGCCGAATCAGCGGAGCGAGCCCGTTCTTGCGGATCTCGAGATCGATGTCGCGAGCAGGGCTCTCGAGCAGCGAGAAGCGGCCGGCCGGATCCGAGACGGCGACCCGCCCCGGCCCCTCCGGCGAGCCGAGCCCCTGGTCATCCACTTGGTGGGCCCGACCCGGCCGGATCGACGGCAGGGCCACCAGCTCGGCTCCCGTGATCGGTTTTCCGTCCTGGTCCACGACGCGACCGCGGAGGCCGCGGGAGGGCGTGAGCTGGAAGGCGATCGGGCGGGTGGGGACGCCGGGCTCGGCGGTGAGAGCCGGGAAGGCCGCGGGGAAATAGCCCGCCTTCGTGGCTCTCAGCTCGTAGCCCCGGGCGGGCCGGAGCCGCGCCAGCTCGAAGCCGCCGTCCTGGCCGGTGACGGCCCGTTCGGCTACCGGATCGGCAGCGCTGAACCAGCGGGGGCTGAGGGCGCTTTCGGGCACTGCGACGAGGGTGACACCGGGAAGGGGAGCACCCTCAGTGGTGGTGACCCGGCCTCGCAGCCGCGCAGCTGGCTCGAGCGCGACGGCCGGGGCACGACCACGTCGAAAGGCGCCCTCCTCCAGGCTGAACCTGGTGCCCAGATAGGACGGAGCGTGAGCTTCGAGGGTCCATCGCCCCCGCCGAGGGAGGGGCAGGCGATAGCGACCTTCGTTCGTAGTGCGCACCACGGCTCCCGCAGCCGTGGTGGGGGCGACGAGGGCACCAGGGATACCTCGGCCGGTACGCTGATCGAGGATCCGTCCTTCGAGCAAGATCGGTGCGGCAAGGCGGACTTCCACGCTGGGCAGTCCGGCTTCGAGCCGGATTCTGGCCTCGCTGCCATCGGTGGCCACCAGCCGGACTGGCAGCGGCTGGTCGCGAGGGATCGCGAGCACGATCTCGCCCCGCTGGTCAGTGAGCCCGGCCGGCCAGCTGTGCTCGCCGATACGCACCAGGACTCGGGGCACTGGTTCGAGGGCGGCGCCCAGGACCCGCACCAGCACGCGCTCGGCCGTTGGGGGCGCGAGGGAGATCAGCCCATCGGTGACCCCCTGCCTGCGAACCTCCGGGAGCCCGGATGGAAAGATGCTGACGTCGAGACTCTCGTCTTTGCCCCGCGGCACCATCGCTCCGCCGTCGACACCGCTGCGAGTCAGCCGAAGGTCGGGCCTCCAAGCCACGCGAGGGGGGCGCTTCGAGCCGCTGGTCTCTCCTGTAGCCAGCACCCAGGCGCCCGCAACGGGCTCTCCTTCGTGGTCTCGGAGCTGGAGCCGAGCTTCGCTGCTCGGGGAGAGGATCAACGGTGGAAGCTCTTCTGGGCCGGTGACGGCGAGCGGGCCGAGTTGCATCGGCACGCGACCCTGTGCCCGTGCCTTCAGAGTCCAGAACCCCACCTCGGGAACGGTCAGGGTGTAACGGCCTTCCAGATCCGTCGAAGCTCCGCCGATCGAAGGGGAAACCTCGTTGGTCTCGATCCACCCGACGCCGCTCTCGAAGTCGCCGGCCGGCCGTACCAGCTCGATCCGTGCTCCGGCCAGGGGCCGGCCGTCCGGATCGGTCACTGCGCCGGAGGCGGTGAGCTGGGCCGAGGCCAAGCTGGCCGCCAGGAGGTGGAGACCCCCTGCGAGCGCCAGACGTCGCGAGAGCTGCATGGCTTGGCTCCAAAGCTGAGCTCAAGCAGAGCGCTGCCGCCGGCTCGCGGGGGCAGCGCCCCACCGATTCCAGCTAGTTGGCTAGAAGAAGATCTCGCAGTTCACGGCTGTCTCGAGGCCATCGCCGCAGCTGTCCGTATCCGGGCCGCCGTCGCCGTAGTCGGTTCCGGAGTTGCCATGGAGGGTGTCGTTGCCGCCCTCGCCGTACATGGTGTCGTTGTCCTGGGCGCCCCAGATGTCGTCGTTGCCGTCGTAGCCGTAGAGCGGGTTGTCGTTGCCATAGCCGCCGCCGACGGTGTCGTCGTCGGTCCAGCCGTCGAGGCAGTCGGCCTTTGCTCCGCCTTCGAGCGTGTCGTAGCCCGAGTCCCCGAACAGATAGTCGAACCCGTCCCCGCCCTGAAGGTTGTCGTTGCCGGTGCCGCCGTCGAGGTTGTCATCTCCGGCGTAGCCGTAGAGAGTGTCGTCCCCGGCGTAGCCGTAGAGGCAGTCGTTGCCCGCCGTGCCGTAGAGAGTGTCCCCACCGCTCGTGCCGTACTGGTAGGTGTCACAGGTGTTGCCGCAGGCAGCTCCGGCGGGGAGGGCGGAGCCCATCAGGAGCAGGAGCGAGGCCGAGAGCACAAAGGCGGTCCATCCAGGGTGTCGATATCTCATGGTGTCTCTCCGTGGGTCACGAGCAGGCGGCGCCATGCCGCCTGATGCTGGATCGAGTGGCTCTCGAAGCGAGAGAAGCTGAACTTTCGCCTAGAAAAAAATAGACTCAGCGGAATTATTTGTCAATAGAGAGGTCGCCGCGAACGAGTGTCAAAGCCCGTGACTTGCGGACAGGGAGCAAGCCTGAGCCTTCGGCCAGCAAGGGCAGCTCCGGGACGGAGCGGACGAGGTGTGGGAGACCAGTCGGTGAGGCTCGGACCCTACAACCGCCCCGCCCCCGCCGGCGCAGGCGGCTTTGCCTTCTCGACCGCCGGCGTGAAGTCCTCGCCGGGGTTGATGAACTGGTCGCTCTCGAACTGGTACTGGCGGTCGTGGAGCTGGCGGTAGCGGCCGCCGAGGGCCATCAGCTCGGGGTGGGTGCCGCGCTCGACGATCTCGCCGTCCTCGAGCACCAAGATCTGATCGGCGCTGCGGATGGTCGAGAGGCGGTGGGCGATGACGAAGGTGGTGCGGCCCCTGCGCAGCTTCTTGAGGCCGTCCTGGATCAGGGCCTCGCTCTCGCTGTCGAGGCTCGAGGTGGCCTCGTCGAGGATCAGGATCCGCGGATCGGCGAGGATCGCGCGGGCGATCGCCACCCGCTGGCGCTGGCCCCCGGAGAGCTTGACGCCGCGCTCACCGACCACGGTGTCGTAGCCATCGGCGAAGCCGCGCACGAACTCGTCGCAATGAGCCACGTGCGCCGCCGCCTCGATCTCCTCGCGGCTCGCCCCGGGCCGGCCGTAGCGGATGTTCTCGGCCACCGTGCCGTCGAACAGGAAGTTGTCCTGGAAGACCACGCCCAGGTGCGAGCGGTAGTCCGTCAGGCGGAGCTCCGCGAGGTCACGGCCGTCGACCAGGATCCGCCCGGAGACCGGTCGTGAGAAGGCCATCACCAGGCTGATCAGGGTGCTCTTGCCCGAGCCGCTGGGGCCGACCAGGGCGGTGGTGGTGCCGGCAGGGGCTCGCAGCGAGACGTGGCGGAGCACCAGCGTGTCCGGCTTGTACTCGAAGGAGACGTCCTGGAACTCGATCTCGCCGCGCATGCCCTCGATGCCCTCGAGGGTCTCTTCCGCGGTGCGCTCGGTGGCGAGGGAGCGGATCTCGCGCAGGCGGTCGAGGCCGGCGAAGGCCTCGGTGATCTGGGTGCCGATCGAGGCGATCTGCACCAAGGGCCCGGCGACCATGCCGGTGAACAATAGGTACATGACGAAGTCGCCGAGGGTCATGGTGCCGGCGAGGATGGCCCGTCCGCCGAGCACCGCGATCAGCAGGCCCAGGGCGCCGACTAGCAGGCTGGTGAAGGCAGACACCGAGGCGATCGCGAGCATGGTCGAGCGCACGTTGCGGAACAGCCGGTGGGCGCCCCTGGCGAAGGTCAGGTCCTCGCGTTTTTCGGCGGTGTAGGCCTTGACCAGGCGCACGCCGCCGAAGGTCTCGCCCAGGCGGCCGGTGACCTCGGCCTGGATCTTGCCGCGGTCGCGGAAGATCGGCCGCAGCTTCTTGAAGGTCAGGGCCATCACGCCGCCGAAGACGGCCAGGCCACCGAGCACGGCCAGGGTCAGCTGCCAGTTGAGGTAGAAGAGCACCGTGAGGGCGACGGCGGCGGTCAGGAGGCCGCCCACCAGCTCGACCAGCCCGGTGCCGACCAGGTTGCGGATGCCATCGGCGTCGGTCATCACCCGGGAGATCAGCTCGCCACTCTTGGCCGAGTCGAAGTAGGAGACCGGCAGGCGCACCACGTGCTGCTCGACCTGCTTCCTCATGTCGGTGATCGAGTACTGGGCGGCGATGCCCAGGAGCAGGGTGAGGCTGAAGGAGGCGGCGGCCTGGACGAGGGTGGCGGCGCCCGCGGCCAGGGCCAGGACCACCAGCATGTCGCCGGTGCCCTGGACGGTGTAGCCGACGGCGGCGCCGATCTGGGTCAGCAAGGGCGAGGCACCCTTGCCGATGATGTCGTCGATCAGGATCTTGGAGGAGGCGGGCAGCACCAGGCCGGCCATGCGGCCGAAGGCGATCAGCCCCAGGCCGACCGCCAGGCGCTGCCAGCGCGCGGCGACCAGCTGCTTGGCCTCGCCCAGCGCCGTGCCCAGCTCGACCTTCTTCTTCTTGGGGGTCTCGGGTTCGCTCACCCGCGTAGGCTAGCGCAAAGCGCCGCGATTGCCCCTACCGCGTGGTGAACGCCAGGGCCAGCAGGCTCTTTTGCTCGAGGGCGTGGGCCTTGGCCGAGCCGGTGGCCGGGCTGGCCGAGGCCGAGCGTTTGATCGAGCGCACGGCGGCCTTCCTGACCACGTGCTCGATCTGCGGCAGCACGTAGGAGAGGGGCCCCATGTTCGCCGGCTCTTCCTGCACCCACACCACCTCCACCGCCTGCGGATGGGCGGCGAGGGCCGCTTCCAGCTCGGCGGCCGGGAACGGATAGAGCTGCTCGATCGAGAGGATGGCGGTGTCCTCCACCAGCCGGCGGGCTCTCTCCTCGGCGAGCTCGTGGCGGATCTTGCCGCTGGCCAAGAGCACGCGCCGGGCGCCGGCCGGCACCTCCGCATCCGCCAGCACCAGCTCGAAGCGTCCCTTCGTGAGCACGTCCCGCTGGGAGGCGGCGAGGGGATGCCGCAGCATGCTCTTGGGCGTGAACACCACCAACGGCTTGCGCCAGGCTCGCAGCGCCTGGCGGCGCAGGAGGTGGAAATACTGGCCGGCCGTGGCCGGCTGGCAGACCTGGATGTTCTCCTCCCCGGCGAGTTGGAGGTAGCGTTCGATGCGAGCGCTCGAGTGCTCAGGCCCTTGCCCCTCGTAGCCGTGGGGCAGCAGCATCACCAGCCCGGAGAGCAGGCCCCACTTGTCCTCGGCCGCGGCGAGGAACTGGTCGATGATGATCTGGGCGCCGTTGGCGAAGTCGCCGAACTGCGCCTCCCAGAGGGTCAGGGTCTCGGGGAAGTCGCGGGAGAAGCCGTACTCGAAGCCCAGCACGGCGGCCTCCGACAGCATCGAGTTGTAGACCTCGAAGCGCGCCTGGTCGGGCGTGAGGTGCTGGAGCGGAGTGTGCTCGCGCTCGGTCTCGGTGTCGATCAGCACCGCCTGGCGCTGGTTGAAGGTGCCGCGACAACAGTCCTGGCCGGTCAGCCGTACGGGCACGCCCGCGCTGACCAGGGAGGCGAAGGCCATGGCCTCCGCGCTGCCGTAGTCGAAGGCCCGCGTGCCCTGCCCCATCTCGAGTCGTTCCGCCAGCAGCTTCTTGAGCTTGGGATGAATGGCGAAGCCCTCGGGTACGCTCGCCAGGCGCTCGGCCAGGAAGACCAGACGCTCCTCCGGCACCGCGGTCGGCACCTCGAGCGACGGCTCCCAGCGGCCACCCCGGAAGTGGCTCCAATAGGCCGGCAGCTCGTGGAGGGAGGGTTTCTTGGTCAGCGTCTTGGCCTCGCGCTGGGCCTCCTCGTACTCGGCCTTGAGGCGCACCGTGAGGGCGTCGAGCTCGGCGGTGGCGCCGATCTCTCGGGCGTAGAGCTGCCAGAGCTGGGGATGCTCCTTGATCGCCTGGTAGAGCCGCGGCTGGGTGACCGTGGGGTCGTCGACCTCGCTGTGGCCGTGGCGCCGGTAGCCGATCAGGTCGATGACCACGTCGCTGGCGAAGGCGTAGCGGTAGTCGGTGGCCATCCGCGCGACCTTGACCACCGCCGGGATGCTCTCGCCGTTGGTGTGGAAGATGGGGATCGGCAGGCGGTGAGCGATGTCCGAGGAGAAGCGGGAGGCGTGCAGGTCCACCGGTTCGGTGGTGAAGCCGATCAGGTTGTTCACCACCACGTGGATCGTGCCGCCCACGTCGTAGCCGTCGAGGCCGGCCAGGTTCAAGGCCTCGGCCATGATGCCCTGGCCAGCGAAGGCGGCGTCGCCGTGGAGGATCACCGGCACCACCTTCGCCTTGCCGCCCTCGCCGAGGCGCAGCTGCTTGGCGCGGACGCGCCCGAGGGCCACGGGGTGGACGGCTTCGAGATGGCTGGGGTTCGAGACCAGGTGCAGGCGCAGCCGCTTCTGCGGGTCCAGGGGGTGGAAGCCGGTGGCCCCGAGGTGGTACTTGACGTCCCCCGAGCCGAGCACGCT
Organism: Thermoanaerobaculia bacterium; assembly: GCA_044869955.1. Classification (GTDB taxonomy): domain Bacteria; phylum Acidobacteriota; class Thermoanaerobaculia; order Multivoradales; family SZUA-115; genus CALMKX01. Next base: position 9,267 of record JBIOYC010000130.1, read on the forward strand.
GCGGGGATCGACGTCCTCGAAGCCGGTGAACAGGTGGGCCGGGGGGACGCCGACGATCTGGGCCATGACGTTCAGCCGGCCCCGGTGGCTCATGGCGATCACGACCTGCACGGCGCCGTGCTCGGTGACGGTGCGGACGATCTCGTCGAGGAGGGGGATCAGCGCGGTGACGCCCTCGGAGGAGAAGCGCTTGTTGCCGAGGTAGCGGGACTGCAGCACCTGCTCGAAGATTTCGGCCCGGGCCAGGCGCTCGAGGATCTGCCGGGGATCGTGCGCGGGAACCGGCCCTGCCATGCGCTCCGCCACCCAGCGCCGCCGGACCGGATCCGGCATGTGCATGAGCTCGGCGCCGATCGGGCCGCAGTAGACCTGCCGGGCCGCCTCGGCCACCGGGCCGGAGAGACTGTCCAGCTCCGGGTGAGGCAGGGGAGGCAAGCGTCCGAGGGGATCGAGCTGCGCCTGGAGGAAACCCCAGCGGCGGAAGATGTCGACGATCTCGCGCTCGGTGAGCGCTTCGGTGGCGGCAGGTGCGGCGATCAGGGCTTCCATGACGGGGGGAGGATATCGCGGGTGAACGGGATAGACTCCGCCCGTGTTGCTGCCGCCTTCAGCGCGCCGCGCCGGTTGTGTCCTTGTAGTGGCCCTCCTCCTCGTCGCCTGTGGCGGCGACGGCCGCAAGACCCTGGTGCTCTACTCGCCGCACGGTCCGGAGCTGTTGGAGCTGGTCGAGAAGCGCTACGAGGAGCTGCATCCGGAGCTGGACGTGCGCTGGCTCGACATGGGCTCCCAGTCAGTCTACGACCGGATTCGCTCCGAGGCCGCCAACCCCCAGGCGGACGTCTGGTTCGGCGGACCGGACACCATCCTCGCCCGCGGCGCCGCGGACGGCCTCTTCGAGGCGTTCCGCCCGAGCTGGGCCAATTCGGTGCCCGAGGACAGCCGCCATCCAGGCAACCTCTATTTCGGCCTTTATCGCACGGCTCCGGTGCTCGCCTACAACAGCGCCCTGGTGCCCGAGAGCGAAGCGCCCCGCGACTGGGAGGACCTGCTCGCCGAGCGCTTCCGGGGCAAGGTGCTGCTGCGCGACCCCCTCGAGAGCGGCACCCTGCGGACTCTCTTCGCAGCGGTCCTTTCTCGCTCCCTGCGCGACACCGGCTCCCTGGACGCCGGCTGGGACTGGCTGCGAAGGCTGGACGCGCAGACCCGTGAGTACGTGCTCAACCCCGCCCTGATGATCGAGAAGCTCGCCCGGGGCGAGGGTGTGGTGACCGTCTGGGAGCTGACCGACATGCTCTGGCAGCGCCAGCGGGGTCGCCCGTTGGCGTTTCGTTTCGCCACCTCGGGCACGCCGATGATCGACGACTCGATCGGGCTGGTGACCCGAGCCCCCCATCCCGCCGAGGCCCGTGCGTTCATCGAGTGGATCGGCAGCCCGGAGGGACAGCGCCTGGCCGCCGAGCAGGCCTTTCGTCTGCCGGCGCGCACCGACCTGCCTTCCGAGAGCCTCCCCGAGTGGGCCCGCGAGGTGCTCGCCGCCCTCAAGCCGGAGCCCCTCGACGCCGACCTAGTGAGCCGTGAAGGGGCCGGCTGGATGGCCGAGTGGGACCGCAAGGTGCGGGGCAAGGGTGGGCGGTAGGGCGGCCGGCAAGATGGGCGAGCCGACCTACCTCGAGCTGGCCTCGCTCGACAAGCGCTTCGGCGCCCAGACGGTGCTCACGGGCCTGTCCCTCGCCATCCCGCGAGGTGAGGTCTTCGCCCTGCTGGGACCGAGCGGCAGCGGCAAGACGACGGCGCTGCGGCTGCTCGCCGGCTTCGAGGAGCCGGACGCGGGGCGCATCGTAGTCGACGGCGACGACGTGACTCGCCTCCCCCCAGCCCGCCGCCGCTTCGGCATGGTCTTCCAGCACTATGCCCTCTTCCCCCACCTGACGGTGGCCGAGAACGTCGCCTTCGGCCTCGCCAAAGCCCCCGACCGCGCCGAGAGGGTGACCCGCGCCCTCGGCCTGGTGGACCTCGGGGGCCTCGAGCACCGACCCGTCACGGCTCTCTCGGGGGGCCAGCAGCAGCGGGTGGCCCTAGCTCGCGCTCTGGCTCCCGAGCCGCGGGTGCTGCTGCTCGACGAGCCCCTGTCGAACCTCGACCCGGCCCTGCGCGAGCGCACCCGCCGCAGCCTGACCGAGACGGTCCGCCGCGTCGGCATCACCACCGTGCTGGTGACTCACGAGCAGGAGGAGGCCTTCGAGCTGGGGGACCGGGTGGGGGTGCTGTCGAGAGGGCGTCTCGAGCAGGTGGGCAGGCCGGAGGTGCTCTACGAGCAGCCGGCCAGCCGCTTCGTCGCCACCTTCGTGGGGCGGGCTTCGATCCTGCCGGGGGCGCTGGTGCGCCTCGGCGACACCTTCGCGGTCGAGCTGGCACAGACGGCACGCCCCGGCTTGGTGTGGAGCGGCGCCGACGGCGACGGTGCTCTGGCGGAGGCGAGGGTGGGAGCGCCGGTCGAGCTGATCTTGAGGCCGGAAGCCCTGCGGCTCACGGAGCCGTCGTCGCCCACGGCCTTGCCCGGCGAAGTGGTGACCCGACGCTTCGCCGGGGCCACGACTTTCTACACCGTGGCGCTGGGCGGCGGCCTGGAGCTCGAGGTGGCGGCGGCGGCCGGCGCGGCGCGGAGCGGGGACAGGGTCGGGGTGGGGCCCTCGGGGACGGGGCCCGCGCCACGGCTCTTCCCGCGGCCGGAGCCGCCGGTTTGAGCTGGAGGCGCCTCTTTCCCTGGCTGCTCGGGGCGGTGCTGGTCTGGCTGGTGGGCTACCCCCTGCTGGTGACGGTGGTGGCCCTCTTCGACGCTCCCGGCGGCGCGGGGGCGGCCCTCGCCACCTTCGCCGACCGGCCCGAGGAGTGGCTGGCGCTGTGGCGGAGCCTGTGGACTTCCATCGCCTCGGTCTTCCTGGCGGCCGTGATCGGCATCCCGCTCGGCTTCCTCTTCGAGCGGGCGGACTTCCCAGGCCGGAGCTGGCTCGGTGCCCTGATCGCCCTGCCGGTGGCCCTGCCCCCCCTGGTCGGCGTGATCGCCTTCGTCTTCCTGTTCGGCGAGAGCGGCCTCCTGCCTCGGGCCCTGGTCGCCCTGCTCGGCCTCTCCGCTCCGCCCTGGCGCCTGTCCGGCCCCGGGGCCATCCTGCTCGTCCACGCCTACTCGATGTACGTCTACTTCTACCTCTTCACCCGCGCCGGCCTCGCCCGCCTGGACGGCGCCCTCGAAGAGGCCGCGGCGGCGCTCGGCGCGAGCCGCTTCTCGATCCTGCGGCGGGTGACGCTGCCGATGCTCGGACCGGCCTTCGCCGGGGCGGCGCTGCTGTCCTTCATGACCTCGCTCGGTTCCTTCTCGGCGCCGTATCTCTTCGGCGGCGGTTTCCGGGTGATGACCACCCAGATCGTCGCCTCCAAGCTCAACGGCGACCTGGTGATGGCGCAGGTCGAGACCCTGGCCTTGGCGGCGCTCGCGATCGGCTCTCTCTTCGTGCTGCGCTGGCTCGATCCCCAGCGACGCCTGGCCGGCACGGTACGCGGGGTGGCCCCCCGCCGGCGCCCGGTGGGAGGCCGCCGCGCCACTCTCCTCGCCGCCCTGGCCGCCGCGCTGTTGGCGACCCTCCTGCTCGCCCCGCACGCCACGCTGCTGCTGATCTCCTTCGTCCCCGCGGGGACCTGGTCGGTCGAGCCCTTCCCGCCGGTGCTCTCGCTGGCCAACTGGAGCGGCATGGCGGGTGGGCCGGAGGGGCTCCGGCCCCTCGTCAACTCACTGTGGATGGCCGCCCTGGCCACGGTTGCGGCCACCTTCCTGGGCTTCGCCGCCGCCGGTCAAGCGGCGCGGCTGGGTGGCCGGGCGGGACGCTTCTTCGAGTCCCTGCTGGCCCTGCCCTGGGCCCTGCCGGGGACGGTCTTCGCCCTCGCCCTCGCCACCACTTTCAGCGTCGACGCCCCCTGGCTCGGCCGCTTCGTGCTGATCGGTACTCCCTGGCTGTTGCCCCTGGCCTACGTGGTGCGCGCCCTGCCGCTGACCGGGCGGTCGTCGCTCGCCGGCTTCCGGGGTCTCGACCCCACCCTGGGCGAGGCCGCGGCTTCGCTCGGCGCCGGCCTCTGGCGGCGCTTCTGGCGCGTCGAGCTGCCGCTGCTCCGGCCGGCCGTGGTGGCGGGGGCCGGCCTCGCCTTCATCACCGCCCTGGGTGACTTCGTCACCTCGGTGCTGCTCTACACCTTCGACAACCGGCCCATCTCGATGGCGATCGATTCCATCCTGCGCCGCAACAATCTGGGTCTCGCCGCCGTTTATGGGGTGATCTTGATGGTGGCCTCGAGCGCGGCGTTCCTCGCCTGGGGCCGGGAGAGGCAGAATCTTTGAGCTCCAACGGTTCCCTGCGTCGCCTCGGCGTGCTGATGGCGACGGCTTTCGTCGACATGCTGGGCGGCTCGATGCTGTTCTCGCAGCTGCCTTTCTACGCTACCCGCTACGGCGCCACACCCGGCACGGTGGGGATGCTGATCTCCGCCTTCTTCCTCGCCCAGCTGGTGACGGCTCCCTTCTGGGGCCGCTACTCCGACCGTCACGGCCGCCGGCCGGCGATCCTCGCCGGGCTGTTCAGCTCGATGGTCGCCTTCACCCTCTTCGGCTTCTCCTCCTCGGACCTCGCCCTCGCCACGGTGGGGAAGACCGGGGTGCTGGCACTGCTCTTCGTCACTCGCTTCGCCCAGGGAGCGGGCGGTGGCACCGCCGGCGTGCTCCAGGCCTACGTCAGCGACGCCACCGCCCCCGAGGAACGCACCAAGGCGCTCGGCTGGGTGACGGCGGCGATCTCCTGTGGGGTGATGGTGGGGCCGCAGCTCGGCTCGGAGGCGGTCCGTTTCGGGCCCATGGGGCCGGGGATCCTGGCCGCCTCTCTCTGCCTGATCAATCTGCTGCTGGCCTGGCGCTGGTTGCCCGAGTCCTCGGCGCGCGGGGGCCAGCAACGGACGCTGTCGTCCTTCTCGATGCGCAAGGCGGCCCTGGAGGTCTTCCAGAACCCCAACTCCCAGGTGGCCTCGCTGATCTGGGCCTACGCCCTGGGCATGCTGGCCTTTTTCTCACTGAACGGTGTGTTGGGCCTGTACTTGAAGGACGCCTTCGGCTTCACCGAGAGGACCATCGGCACTTTCTACACCTACGTCGGGGGGGTCACCCTGATCGTTCGCGCGTTTCTCATCGGCCCGCTGGTCAAGCGGGTGGGTGAGGTGGGGACGCTGCGCCTGGGCGCCCTCGCGGTCACCCTCGGCCTCTTGACCGTGCCGTTCGCGCAGAACCTGCCGATGCTCGCTCTCTGTGCTCTTTTCATGCCGGTCGGCACGGCGCTGCTCTTCCCGGCTACCACCTCGCTGATCTCACAGCAGTACGCCAGATCGGAGACCGGCCGTGCGCTCGGTGTGCAGCAGGCTTTTGGCGGCGTGGCCCGCCTCTGCGGGCCCCTCTGGGCGACCTACGCCTACGGCTTCGTGCGCACGCTGCCGTTCCTCATCGCGGGGGGGATGATGGTGCTGTTGACGCTCTACACCTTGCGGATCACGCCGCCGGCCAAGCGAGAGGCGGAAGCCGTGTCGCCCCAGGCGGCACCTTCGGACGAGGCGGCCTGAAAGCAACAGGGCCGCCCGGAAAACACGAGGCGGCCCCAAAAGAAACAGGGCCGCCCGGTGAAGGGGCGGCCCTGGAAGGATCTTGGTTGCGGGGGCAGGATTTGAACCTGCGACCTTTGGGTTATGAGCCCAACGAGCTACCGGACTGCTCCACCCCGCGTCAGGTGAGGGTACCCGGGGGCACCCTCGAGGGAGCGAGAGTCTGCCAGAGTCGGCGGGGCTTGTCAAATCAACCCCGGCCTGTCACGTTTCCGTCGGCGGCAAATACCTTATACCTTGAAAGCCATTCTCTGCACTGTACGCCGGCTCGGCGAGGCCGAGCCCTTCATTTCGGGATCAGGAAGGAGAGGGGATCATGCTGCAACGAGCCAAAGCCTCGCTGGTCATCGCCGCCATCGCCTTCAGCCTCGTGGTGCTGCCCGCCGCCGCCTTGCCCGGGTCGGGTGAGCGTGAGCAAGAGGGCACCTGGGCTCCGCTCGCCCTGGGCCTCGACCTCTTCGCCAGCTGGGCTGACGTCCTGGTGCAGCTGCTAGAGAAGGCCGGTTCGGTGATGATCGCCGATGGCTCTCCGACCAATGGCACGGGCGCCAGCCTCTCGACGAACACTACGGCTGTGCCGGGCCCGTCCGCCGGCAACTGAGGAGGAACCACCGGTTGCGCGGGCGGATTCCCGTAACCGGAATTTCCGTGTACAATAGCGAGCGCTAATGGCACATCAAGCTGACATCTATCGCGAAGCCTTCGATGCAGCGGTAGCCGCAGCGCTCTCGGCTGCGGCGGAGCGTCTGCCTGCCGCCCAGGTCGGTGAGCGAGCTCAGCAGCTCCTCATGCGGGACCCTGCCGAGCGGCGGGCCTTGCTGCAGTCGGACCTCTACTTCCGTCGGCCTGAGGTCTTCGGCCGCCTCGCCGCCCTATCCTTCGCCGAGCGGCACCGCGATCCGGCGCGAATGCTGGAGATCGCACGGGTGGCCTTCGAAGTGGCGGAGGCCTTGCCCGCCCGGGCCGAGCTACCGGCCGGAGTCGTGGTCGCTGACCTCAAGGCCGAAGCCCACGCTTGCCTGGCCAACGCCCTGCGCATCGTCGGTGACATCCAGCAGGCCGACCTCCTCTGGCCGCCAGCCACCGAGCTGCGCTACGGCGGTTCGGGAGATCCGCTGCTCGCGGCCCGTCTGGCCGCACTCGAAGCGAACCTGCGGGCGGACCAGCGCCGTCTGGTCGAGGCCGAGGTCCTCTTCAACCGTGCCGCCCGTCTCTACGAGCACGTCGGGGACAGCCATCTCGCCGGTCGCACCCTGGTCGATCTCGCCCGCACCTTCCACGAGGCCGGGCAACCCGACCGGGCCATCGCCACGCTGGTGGCCGGCGCCCAGAAGCTCGACCTCTCTCGCGAGCCGAGCCTCTACCTGCTGGTGGTCCATAACCTGGCGAACTACCTCGACGCGGCCGGCTATCCGGCTCATGCCCTGCGGCTGCTGCAGAGCGTGCGGGATCGTCGTGCCTCTCGGCGCTCGCACCTGCAGCTGCTGCGCGCCCGCTGGCTCGAGGCCAGGATCTCCGCCACACTCGGTCTCTCGGACCTCGCCGCTCAGGTCCTGCGCGAAGTCTGCACTGACCTGCTCGACCTCAAGCTGCCCTATGACGCCGCGCTCGCGGCGCTGGAGCTGGCCGCCGTCTACTCCGAGGCCGGCCGTCTCGACGAGGTGCAGCGTCTGGCCGAGGAGGTCTACCCGGTGTTCATCGCCCGCGCCATCCCGCGCGAGGCGAGCGTCGCCCTGCTGCTGTTCTACCGCTCGGCGCTAGCCCGCACCGCCAGCCGCGAGCTGCTCGCCGGCCTCGAAGCCCGCCTGCGCGAGCACCGGAAGACCTAGAGACCCTCATCCCTTCTCCCCATCCTCGGTCCACGAGCCGGTCAGGGGCTCTGCCTCTCGCTCGGCGAGGGCGGAGGAGTCCCAGCCGGTCCGTGGCTCCTCCCAGGCCTCCATGCCTTGCACGGAGCCGCCGCGGCCTTCCGGGTCCAGCCAGGATGGGTCGGTCTCGAGCTTCGTCAGATCCTTGTCCAGCCGTGTGACCACGGCCTTGAGCTCGCTCCAGCGATGCCCACCCGGCAACGTGACGTCGGGCAGGCCGTCGACCAGGCCGTAGAGCTCGTCGAAGAAGGCTTCGGGCCGTAGGTCGAGCAGACGGAGCACCGCGAGGACGTGCCAGAGCTTGAGCGGTCCGCCCGGGCGCAGGAGCTGGCCGAGGCGGTCGGCGGAGAGCCCCAGCTCGAGGCTGGTCGGGCGGAGCTTGCGCTGGGCGGTCTGGAGCTTGGCCAGCAGCAGGTCCGCGAGGCGTCGCACCTCACCCTCGCCGGTCCGCTCTCCTTCGAGGTCGACACCGAGGGGCCGGGTCCCGGCCACCTCGGAAAGCAGGGCCATGTGGGGCAGGATGCGCCCCCGCTCCCGGCGCAGCCGGACGAAGAACTCTGCCGGGTGCAGGTGAGCGACAGCCAGCGCGGCGTAGAGCTGGCGGACCTCGAGCCGCGAGGGCTCGTTGAGCAGGCGCGCCCAGGCGGCCTCGGAGAGTCCCAGAGCACGCGCGACGTCGGCACCCCGCGTGCCGCTCGCCTTGATCTCCGCCTTGATCCGTTGGGTCAGGTGGCGGACAGCGGGAGCCACGGCCTGGTAGGCGCCGGGGGGAGTCTCGAGCTCGCTCATCTCGGGTGGGGAATGGAGGTCATGGCGGCCATTGTAGCCCCGTCCGCGGGGCCGCTGGGTCAGCCCTCGCCGACCAGGATCTTCGAGGCCGCGCGCCAGCCGAGGGCCACGACGCTGCCGTCGGCGAGGGAGATCTCGACCGTGTCGGAGGCTTCGTCGCGCCCGACCACCACCAGCTCGGAACCGGGCATCAGGCTGCGGCGTTCGACCAGGCGCAAGAACTCCGGACTCTGGTCGGTGACGCGGGTGATGCGCCAGCGGCGGTGGAGATCGCAGGCGACCAGGGAGATCCCCTCGACCTCCGCCACCATCCCCTGGGCGTCGGGAATGGGGTCGCCGTGGGGGTCGACCGAGGGATGCCCCAGCACCTCGTCCATGCGCGCGAGCAGGCGGTCAGAGATGGCATGCTCGAGCTCCTCCGCTTCGGTGTGCACCTCGCTCCAGTCCATCCCCATCACCCGCACCAGGAAGAGCTCCACCAGACGGTGTCGGCGCACCACGTGGAGGGCCAGTTGGCGGCCGGAGTCGGTGAGGGAGACGCCGCTGTAAGGCTCGTAGGCGAGCAGGCCACTGTCCGCCAGGGTCTTGATCATCGCCGTGGCCGTGCCAGGCGCCACCTTGAGGGCAGCCGCCACCTGCCCGGTCGAGACCCTCCGACCGGGGCTGGCCTGCTCCTCGAGCAGGATGTGCTTCAGATAGTCCTCGACGGTGCTGGTCGCCACGGCCAGGTAGATTATCGTGGCTGCGGTGGCTTCTCGATATCGAGCCGGATGAGCTCGTCCAGGGCTTTCTTGATGCGGGCGATCTCGCGCTCGCGCTCGGCCAGCTCCTCCTGGCACCTCTGCAGCTCCTCAGATGTGCGAGCGAGAGTGGAAGATGCCTTCGCGCCGGCCTCGCCGTGCTCAGGAGGGCAGCCGTTGGTGTCGCTGGCCGCCGGGTCCTTGGCGGCCCGCTCGCTCTCCAGACGGCTGAGGACTTCGTGGCTCTCGAGCCAGGCCCGAGCGGCGAGCGCGAGGTCGCTGCCCCGGCCGTTCCAGGCCACCTGTTGGAAGTACTGCGCGGCCTGGGTCGGGTCCGTGACACCGGTGCCGGCGATGGCGTGGCAGAGGGCGAGGCGGAAGAGCAGCCGCTCCTTGTCGCGGGCGGGCGGGCCTTGCCAGAGCTGCTGCTGATAGGCCGGAACCAGCGCCGCGCAGTGGTCGACGGCGAAGGGCGCCTCGCTGGCGGAAGGAGAGGTTGTGGAGGCGCAGCCACCGAGGGAGAGGAGGGCCAGTGACAGCCCGACGAGCTGCCGGCCCCGGCTTCCTCGAGCCGCCGCCCGTTTCAAGGAGCGGCCTCCTGCTGTTTGAGCAGGGGCAGCCGCTGCCGAGTCTCGGGTGCCAGCTCAGTGCGCAGGGGACCGGGCAGGAGCACCGAGAAGACGCTGCCACCTCCTGGCCGGTCGGTCACCCAGAGTGCCCCGTCGTGGGCACCGACGATCTCCGCGCAGATCGCGAGGCCGAGCCCGACGCCGCTGCCGCGAGCCCGCGAGCGTCCTGGAACCTGGTGGAACTTGCGGAAGATCAGGTCCTTCTGGCCGTCCGGCACGCCCGGTCCGGGATCCGACACCGTGAGCAGCACCAGGGCCCGGCCCGCGGCGGCGTTGGCCAGACGGTTGGCCAGGACCGGGGGCAGTCCCTTGGGCAGCTTGACGAGGAGACCCAGGGCAACCTCGATCCGACCCCAGGTGGGCGAGAACTTCACGGCGTTGTCGAACAGGTTCTCGAGCACCTGGATCAACCGATCGCGGTCGCCGGAGGCGAGCAACTGCCCGGCCGGCAGGTCCAGCTGCAGCTCGAGGCCCCGCTCCCCGAGCCGCCCTTCGAACTCCGCGGCGACGGCGTGCACCAGCTCGACGAAGTCGACCTGGCGGAACTCGTAGGTCATCACGCCGGCCTCGAGGCTCGAGAGGTCGAGGAGGTTCGAGATCATCGCGGAGAGACGCCGGGCACTGTCCAGGTTGAGCAGGAGCATCCGATGCTGCTTGTCGGTCAGCGGCCCGGCGAGCTCGTCGAGGAGCAGGCGGTTGGTCTCCTGCATCGCCACCAGCGGGTTGCGCAGCTCGTGCGAGACGTGGGCCACGAACTCCCGTTTCATCGCCTCGAGCTCGGAGAGGCGCTCCGCCATGGCGTTGAAGGAGTCGGCCAAGCGGGAGAACTCACCTCCGCGGGCCGGGTCCAACCGGGTCTCGAAGCGGCCGGCCGCCACCGCGCGGTTGGCCGCGATGAGCCGTTTCAAGGGGCCGTTGATCGAGCGCACGGTGAGCACGATGACGATGACGCAGACCACCAGAGCGAGGCCGGTGACCGCCCAGGCGAGGCGCTTCACCTTCCGCGAGGCCGAGGTGGTCCGGCGGGCGTCCGAGCTCGCCTCGGCACTGGTCGCCTCATAGACGCGGCTGGCTTGAGCCTTGAGATCCTCGAGCTGCCCCGCCAGTACCTTCTCGATGTCCTCGGGCACGGCGGGGGGCCGCTTGCCGTAGGGCCGCACCACCTTCTGGCAGGAGGCGACGAAGTGCTCCCACTGGCTGCGCAGCGCCGACACGGCGCCTTCCTCGCCTGCCGAGAGATAGAGCGCCTCCAGCTCTTCGAGGGTGGTGTCGAAGGCCTCCATCTCGCCCAGAAGGCCGGTCTCGACCTCCGGGGCGAGCTCGGAGCTGGGATGGTCCGGACGCCTCAACAGCAAGAGGGTGCCGAGCCGTTGGTCCACGGCGTCGAGGCGGCGCAGCAGCGAAAAGGTCGCCTCCGACGCCGCGAACTGGCTCTGCAGCAGGTCGTTGGTCATCGTCGCGGCTCGCTCGATCAGCCGCACGTTGTAGGAGAGGGCCCCGAGCAGCAGCAGGACCAGGAGCGCCGAGCCGGTGGCGATCTTGGTGGCGACCTTCAATCGCGGTCCCCCTTCTCGGCCCAGGCGTTGAGCTTGTTGCGAATGGTCTTGGTGTCCAAGCCGAGCTGGCGGGCAGCTTCGGCCTTGTTCTGGCCCACACGCTCCAGAGTCGAGAGGATCAGCAGGCGCTCGGCCTCGGCCATGGTGATGCCCGCGGGCAGTGATAGAGGCTCCCCCGAGGTCCCGCCGGCGCGCCGGATGTAGGGCGGCAGGTGGTGGCCCTCGAGCCAGCCGCGTCGGGCGAGGATCAGGCCCCGTTCGAGCACGTTGCGCAGCTCGCGTACGTTGCCCGGCCAGCCGTAGCCGGTCAGCAGCTCGAGGGCCTCGGTCGACATGCCCGCGACCTCCAGGCCGTGCTTGCGGTTGAACTGGCTGAGGAAGTGGTGGGCGAGGAGGGGGATGTCGTCCAATCGCTCGCGCAGGGGCGGCAGGGTGACGGTGAACACCGCCAGGCGGTAGTAGAGGTCCGAGCGCAACAGCCCCTTCGCCACGGCTTCCTTGGGGTCGCGGTTGGTGGCGGTAAGCACCCGCACGTCGAAGCGTGCCTCACTCGCCCCGCCGAGGCGGCGCACCCGGCCGTCCTCGAGGATGCGCAGCAGCTTGGGTTGCAGGCCGAGAGGCATCTCGCCGATCTCGTCGAGGAAGAGGGTTCCGCCGTTGGCCTGCTCGAAGCAGCCCGGCCTTGCGGCGACGGCGCCGGTGAAGGCCCCCTTCTCGTGACCGAAGATCTCGCTTTCGATCAGGCCCTCGGGAATGGCGGCGGTGTTGATGGCGATGAAGGGCTTGCTGGCCCGCCCCGACAGCTCGTGGAGAGTGCGGGCCACCAACTCCTTGCCGGTGCCGCTCTCGCCGGTGAGGATGGCACCGGCCTCCGAGCCGGCGAGGGTCTGGATCAGCTTGTAGAGGGCTTTCATCGGCCTCGACAAGCCGACCAGGGACCCCAGGCCGGCGCCACGACCGAGGGCGGAAGCGAGGCGAAGCGCGTTGTCCCTGGAGCCCAGCTTCTCCTCCGCGGCCTCCAGGGTGGCTTTGAGCTTGACGTAGTCGATGGGCTTGGTGAGGAAGTCCTCGGCGCCCTCCTTCATCGCCTCGACGGCACGATCGATCGAGCCGTAGGCGGTCATCAAGATCACCGGCCGCTCCGGGTCGCCCGACTTCAGGAGCCGCAGCAGCTCGAGGCCCGAGACCTCGGGCAGCACCACGTCGGAGAGCACCAGGTCCGGTTCGGTGCGTTCGACCAGCCCGGTCGCCTCCTCGGCCGAGGAGGCGAGGGTGACTCGGTAACCCCACTGCGCGAGGCGCAGCTCCAGCACCTCGCGGATCGCGGCCTCGTCGTCGACGATCAGGACGGTAGGGCGATGGGGGGCCATCGGATCGGGGCTTCCCTCCTCAGGACGGCAAATCTATCAAGGGCCATCCATCTATGGTGAGGGGGGAGCCCTGCTCGCGGTGTCAAGGCACGAGCGCCGCTGCGAGGGCGGTGAGCGCTGTCACCGCCAGGGCAGCCCCCGCCGCCAACAGCAGGGGGCGCCAGGACCGGCCTGGCGCCCCCTGCACGGCAGGGGGGCTGGAGAGAGCCTCGGGGAAGGCCGCGGCGGGGACGAGGCGGGGCCAGGTCGGCAGCCGCCCGCCGGGCTCGTACTCGACCCGAGCTTCGACAACCCGGTCGAAGGTCAGCTTGAGGGGACCGACCTCGACCAGGTCACCATCCTCCAGGGCCTGCTCGACCAGAGGCACGAGCAGCGTGCCGGCGATCTTGGTGCCGGTGGTCGAACCGAGATCGGTGATGCGGAACTGGTCGTCCACCACGCGCAACACCAGGTGGCGGGCCGAGACGAAGGGGTGGGCGAGCCGCAGGTCGTTGCCCTGGGTGCGGCCCACGTAGAGCAGGCGTCGCCGCGACTCCAGCTCGAGCACCCGGCCGTTGGGGTAGAGCACCCGGATCTGGTAGCAGATGGGGGCGCAAGCCCCTCGGGTCGGTTCAGGCAGCATCGATCGTCTCCCGTCGGTGGTGGGACCTAGTTGACGTCTTCGCCCCGGGGAGACACCGCGAGCACGTCCATCCCGGCTGCGTTGAGCGTCACGGTGGTCGGGATCGAGCTCGCGAGCCGCGGGCTCAGGAGCCGGAGGAGACGGTCGCGGATCTCGCTGTGGCTCAGCCGCGACAACACGACGAGGGGCTCACCGGCCGGGGCCATGACGTCCTCGCAGAGCACCCGCTGGTTGGCGGGGCCGGCGAAGAGGGCCCGCTCGTGGGGGGTGTCGGAGTTGGCCACGGCGGCCACCGCCATTCGCTCGATCTCCAGGATGTGCCCGGACCACACCAGCTCCAGCCAGCAGCGGTAGCCCTCGCTGACGTAGAAGCGGGCTCCCGAGGCGGTGAGCAGGCCCACGTCGAGCAGCACGGCCAGCAGCTCCCTGGCCGCCTCGCCTCGATTCGGACCGGGCTCGAGCAAGCTCTCGAGCTCGCCGCGGCTGATCGGCTCGGCCAGGCCCTTGCCCCGGCGCTGCCAGAGCACGTTGGCCAGCTCGTAGACCTCCGGCAGGACACAGAGGGCAGACATCTCCGCCGGCAGGGCGCCGTTCGAGGCGTCCTTCGCCAGTCTTTCGACCAGGTGCACTATGGAGATCGGCCGGTCGACGTAGAAGCCCTCCCGGTCCGGGTGACCCACTACGGCGAGCCCGCCCCGCAGGTAGAAGGTGACCACGGCGGGAGGACGGTCCGGCGTCGCCGTCGCGACCCGCACTCTCGCCTCGGGATACTCCAAAACCGCCAGGGCCCGACCCAGCCAACTGGTTCGGAAGACGGGTCCGCGGGTTCGCGGGGCGGGCCCTGACGGGAAGCTGGCTCCAAGCTCCAGGGCAGCGCGTTGGCGCTGCGAGAGAGAGGTGACACGTATGGGTCCGGAGAACGGCTCGAGGGGAGAGCCCAGCCCCGGCGAGAGCAGCCCGGTGTCGAGCAGCCACTCGAGACCGGCCTGGGATAGTAGGCGTGGCGGGTCGGAGAGACATCCGGCGGAAACCGCGCTCGATGGCGAGGAAGACGAGGTGGGCATGAGCTCGGTGGCGGCGAGGGTCGTCATGGGGGTCGGCTCTCCTATCGGTGCGATGCTCGTGAGCAGTATCGATCGGCGCCTGGCTATTCAGCAATGCAGGTGCCACCTCGGCGCCATGCCATCAAAGCTCTTTGCCGTCAGTGCTTTCAGGGCGAGTGGCGAGCCGGGAGGACGCCGATACCGGGCGAGAGCAGGGAAAATTTCCCGGCACCCGTAGACATCTCAGCTTATTTACAACTATCGATTCATCGCCTAGAATGGTCCCGCGCGACCAACCCGAAGGCCGGTAGCCGTGTCTGACACGGAGGGTCGATGTCCCGGAGCCAGCGATGAGCCTCACTATGCCCCCAGCGCCGATCCCCCAGCTGGTGATCCAGCGGGTGTTGGCCGCGAGCGCGGGCGAGCACAAGGCCCAGATCGTCGAAGACCTGCTACGCCGGCACGCCAGTGACCCCGTCTGGCTCGAGGGGTTTCTCGTGGCCCTTGGCCCCATGGAGCTGGGAGCGACCCTGGCGGCTCTCGATCCTTTCGATGCCGATCGCCGCGGGACCTCGACGCCCGAGGTCTCGCGCGCCTCCCTGCTGCTCGGCGAGGCAGCCCGCCGGCTGGAGCCCGACCAGCTCGCCCGCCTGATCAGGGTCGCCGGGGCCGAGGTGCTGGCGAACTTGATCGAGGCCGGCCTGCTCCAGGCCGGCGACCCGTTCGCGATCGGCGCTGAGCGCTTCGGTGAGCATTTCGAGGCCCTGGCGAGGGGACTCGGGAGGGTGGCCGCCGACCTCGGGGTGGAGGAGCCCTCGCTCGCCTGCTTGCTCGAGGTCCTGGGCGGCGGCGCCTACCACCAGCTGCCGAGCGCCGGCCAACCACGGATGGAGCTCGCCGCCTGGCTGATCGCCCGCAGCGGCTACCCCCCTCTCCAGGCGCGCTTCGTCGAGACGCTGGTGGACGGCTACCGGCCCCATACTCCGCGTGGCGAGGTCACCGCGCGGGCCGCGGCCGTGGTGATGGCCGCGCTCGAGCCGACCTCGGCGGCGCTGGCCAGCCTGACCCGGCTCGATGGGGAGGTGAGACGCACTTTCGTGGCCGACGCCCTGCGCCTCGGTGACGGTTGCCTGGGTGGTCTGCCCCTGGGGTCGGTCGAGTTCGGGGTCGATCGCGAGATCCGACGGGACCTCGCGACGTTCCAGGGCAAGGTCTCGGGTCTCGAACCCTCGCTCCTCGGCCCCGGCGAGGGCTCCGCGGCGTCCTCCCGGGGCGATCTGCCCGCCGACCGGGGCCCTACTTGTGGCTGGCCATAGCCTGAGGCGCCAGGATCATGACGATCTGACGTCCTTCCAACTTGCTCCGGTGCTCGACGAGGGCCACGTCCTTGAGCTGCTCCGTGACCTTGTTGAGGATCTCGTTGCCGAGCTCGGGCCGGCGCATCTGGCGGAACCGAAAGAAGACCGTGACCTTCACCTTGTTGCCCTTCTCGAGGAAGCGGCGGGCCTGGGAGGTCTTGATGTCGAAGTCGTGACCGTCGATCGTCGGTCGATACTTGACCTCCTTGATCTCGATCACGCTGGCCTTCTTCTTGGACTCCTTCTCACGCTTCTGGCGCTCGTAGCGGACCTTCCCCCAGTCGAGGATGCGTACGACGGGGGGATCGGCTTCGGATCCGACCTCCACGAGATCGAGGCTGCGCTCCTCGGCGAGGCGCCGGGCCTCCTCGATCGGCACGATGCCGAGCTGGGTGCCGTCGGTGTCGATCAGACGCACCGGGCTCTTGCGGATGCGGTCGTTGACCCGCGGCTCGTTGGGGTCGCGGGGGCCTCGGTCGAAAAAGCTGGGCTTTCGGATGGCGTGTTCCTCCTAGGATTGCCAGGCCGGCTGGCAGGATCGATGGGTGGTTTGCCCGGAGCGCAGGCCGGGCCGATGGCCGCGGGCGCCGCTCATGCGGAGAGTCGGAAGAGGCCGGGGCTCGCGAGAGACGCGAAGGCCGGCCGGGGTGCCGTCCTCACCAGGACTCCCCGGGCTTCAAGGCCAGGACCTCGCACTTGACGCCGATGTCGTCGAGGGCGAGTCGCAGAGCTTCGGGCGTGCCGGTGAGGGCTGGGAAGGTCCCCCAGTGCACCGGGATCACGCGACGGACTCCCAGGTAGCGGCACGCTCGCGCCGCCTGCTGGGGGTCCATGGTGAAGAGGTCGCCGATCGGCAGGAAAGCCAGCTCCGGCCGCCAGAGCTCCGCAATCAGCTGCATGTCCGAGAACAGGGCGGTGTCCCCGGCATGGTAGAAGGTGTAGCCGGACGGCAAGCGCACCACGTACCCGGCGGGGTTGCCGCCGTTGACGACGCGGTCGCCGTCCTGGATGGTCGACGAGTGGTCCGCGCGGACCATGGTGACCGCGAGGCCCAGGACGTCCTGGGAGCCGCCGGTGTTCATCGGGCGGACGTTCGCGACCCCCTGGGCCTGCAGCCAGACGCCGATCTCCCAGTTGGCGACCACGGCGTCCGGGCGGTGGCGCCGCGCCAGGGCCACGGCGTCGCTCATGTGGTCGCTGTGGCCGTGCGTGATCAGGATGGCGTCCAGGCGCCCGAGGTCCTTCGAGGCGGCGGGGCAGGCCGGATTGGTGTCGACCCAGGGATCGATGATCACCACCTGCCCCTCGGCCAGGTCGAGGCGCACGGTGGAGTGGCCCAGGTAGGTGATCTTCGGGCGCGCGTGTCCCTGCATCGGCAATCGTCCTCGTTCACGGCCTCACTTCGAGACGGTCGGGGAAAGAACGGCCCTATTCTACTCAGATTGTCCAGGGCGTCGAGGCGGGGGCGACTCGGGGCGCGGTGATAGCCTGCCACCGTGACCGTCGTCGAGGAACACCGCGCCTACTCTCCGTCTGCTCTGGGCTTTGCCGTCATCACGGTCAGCGACAGCCGCATCGAGGCGACCGACACCGGCGGTGCCCGAATCCGGGAGCTGGCGCGGGGTGCCGGGCATCGGGTGGAGCGCTCGGAGATCGTGCGCGACGAGGCCGAGGAGGTCCTCGCCGCCCTGAGGAGAGCCCTGGCGCTCGAAGGAGTGGACGTGGTGGTGCTGACCGGCGGCACCGGCTTCTCGCCCCGAGATCACACCGTCGAGGCGGTCGCGCCCCGTTTCGAGGCCGAGGTGCCGGGCTTCGGTGAGCTCTTTCGCATGCTCTCTCACCGCGAGATCGGCGCCGCGGCGATGCTCTCGCGGGCCACGGCCGGAGTCGTCGGGCGGCGGGTGGTCTTCGTCCTGCCGGGCTCGCCCAAGGCCGTGGAGCTGGCGATGGGCGAGCTGATCCTGCCCGAGGCCGGTCATCTCCTCGGGCAGGTCCGGCGCGGCTGAAGCAGCCCGCCGCCTGGGCGCACGGCCGTGCGCCCCTACTTGCCCTTGACCATCCGGTAGACGAGCAGCACCAGGATCGCCCCGGCGACCGCAATGCCGAAGCTGCGCAGATCGAAGCCCTGCACCGTGCCCATCCCCAGCCGGGTGGCGATGAAGCCGCCCACCACGGCGCCGACGATGCCCAGGATCGAGGTGACGATGCAACCGCCCGGATCCTTGCCCGGCATGACGAATTTGGCGAGCGCACCAGCGATCAGACCGAAGATCACCCAGGACAGGATTCCCATGTCTTCTCCTCCTCGGAAAGGGCTGTGGCGGAAGAGTGTAGCAACTGGAGTTGGTGGGCGCCTCAGAGTTGGGGCACCACCACCGCCGGCATCGATTCCGCCGTCGGCGGCCAGGGGATGATCAGGCCGTGGCCCACGCCCTGGGCGACCTTCTCGCCGTAGAGGTGGTCGACCAGGTACATCGCCGGGTCGTAGCTCTTGGCGCCGCCCTGAGAGGTCAGGAAGGGGCCGTCGTGCACGAAGCTCACTCCCCGTCTGAGGTCCAGTTGCGGGAAGCGGGCGGCGAAGGCGTCCTGGTCGCCGGGGAAGGTGGTCACGGCGCGGCCGTCGAGCAGGCCGGCGGCGGCGAGCACGAAGGCGCCATCGCAGAGCGACATCACGAAGCGCGCCCTCTTGCCCGTCTCAGCCACCCAGCCGATCAAAGCCCCGTTCTCGAGGTCGGTGTCCATGCTGTGCTCGGCGCTCGGCACGACCAGGAGGTCGATCGGCGGCGCCGTGGCGAAGCTGTGATGGGGCACCAGGCGCAGGCCCTCGAAGGTGGTGAGGGGCGTGCCGTCCGGCGAGACGGTGAAGACCTCGATCCCCGGCTTGGTGTGGAAAACGGTGTGCTGCAGCACGTCGTAGGGGGCCATCAGCTCGGAGTTGTAAACGCCGGGAACGACCAGGAATCCGGCCACCAGGGGCCGATCGGTGGGGACCGCCGGTGCGCTCAGGCGGGAGAAGGCAGGACGTGGCGTTGGCGGAGGTGCCGGCTCGGAGCTCTTCGGCCCGCATCCCAGCGCGCCGAGCAGGACGAAGGACGACAGGACGGCTCGGTGCATGGTGGTCTCCCCGCCTCAGTCCTTGCGGTTGCGGTAGAGGGACTCGTCGACCATCGTCACCATGCGCTCGACGTCGAGACCACAGTCGAGGAAGGCGGCGAGGCGCTCGGCCTCGCGGCGGGGCTCGGCCAGGACGGCGCTGTAGTCGACGTAGAGAGCCTCGAAGTGCGACGACTGCGAGAGCCAGTACTTGGCCCGCAGCAAGTGATCCTCGAAGTGGGCGCGCATCTCGGCGTCGGCCGTTTCGTTCGCCTCACCGCGGCGGTCGAGCATCTTCGCCTGCGAGGCGAGCACTTCGGAGAGGTCCCGGCGCATGAACACGACCTTGTAGTTGTGGGTCGGAGGCAGGTCCTTCAGGAGGAACGAGATGATCTTGACCACCTTGCCGCGGGCCTCGGCGAGCCAGCTCTGGTCCGGATCCTGGGCCAGGTTCTTGACCCGCTCGTCCTCGTAGTAGCCCTTCGGGTTGTCCTCGTCGGCCGCGCGGATGCCGTCGGTGATGGGGCTGAGACCACCCGCCTCGAGCATCTTCATGGCCATCGAGGTGCCGGAGCGGGGCAAGCCGGAGACGACCACGATCGGCGTGCCGTAGCGCAGGCGCCGCCAGAAACGCGTAACGGACGAGGACATGCGGGGGGGTTCCTTTCTGGCTCTCCGGGTCGCTTGATCTGACCGACCCATCCGGCTATGCTGCCGGCCGTTCGTTTTCAGACGCCCGGAAGCGGGCGAGAGCATACCGCACCCCCCTCTCACATCGAGCTGATGAAGCCTCCCTCCCGCCCGCGCTCCCGCCGTGCCTTCTGGCTGGCGATCGCGCTCACCGCGCTCGTCTCCGCGCCGGCCTGGGGCTACGTCGGTCCGGGAGCGGGCTTCGCCCTGCTGTCGTCGTTCATGGTGGTAGCCACCACCATCCTGTTGGCGATCGCCACCGTGCTGATCTGGCCGTTCCGGGCCCTCTACCGCCGGCTGCGGCGGGGCAAGCCACTCCAGACGCGGGTCCGCCGGCTGGTGATCGTGGGCTTCGATGGCCAGGACCCGCGCCTGACCGATCGCTTCCTGGCCGAGGGCAAGCTGCCCAACCTCAAGCGCCTGTCGGAGATGGGCTGCTACCAGCGACTGGCCTCGACCTATCCCTCGATCACCCCGGTCGCCTGGTCTTCCTTCTCGACCGGCACTCACCCGGGCAAGCACAACATCTTCGACTTCCTCGCCCGCGATCGCCAGACCTACCTGCCCCTGCTCTCCTCGACCCGCATCGGCGAGGTGCGCAAGTTCCTGAAGCTGGGCAAGTACCGCATCCCGATGGAGCAGCCGGAGCTGACCCTGCTGCGGCGTTCGACGCCCTTCTGGTCGATCCTCGGCGAGAAGGGAATCTGGTCGACGATCCTGCGCGTGCCGATCACCTTCCCGCCGGACCGCTTCTACGGCGCCGAGCTGTCGGCGATGTCGGTGCCGGACCTGCTGGGTAGCCAGGGGACCTTCCTGCTCTTCACCACCCGGCCGGCCAGCGACAAGTTCAAGGAGGGCGGCCTGCGCGTGGCCCTCACGCCGAGCCCGGTCGACAACGGCGGTAAGCTCCCCCCCCGCTTCGTGACCCGCATCGAAGGTCCGGAGAACCTTTTCCTCGAGGGCAAGCCGCCCCTCTCGGTGCCGATGACCATCGACCTCGACGCCGCGGCGGGCCGGGCCACGGTGTCGATCGGCAAGGACGAGAAGGTCACGCTCGAGCCCGGCAAGCTCTCCGGCTGGGTGTCCGTGCACTTCGCGGCCGCGCCGGCGATCACCGTCCGCGCCATCTGCCGCCTCCAGGTGACCGAGATGGGCGAGCACTTCTCGCTCTACCTCTCGCCTCTGAACCTCGACCCGGAAGGCCCGGCGATGCCGATCTCCCACCCGGGTTACTACGCCACCTACCTGGCGAAGAAGATCGGCCCCTTCGCCACCCTGGGCTTGGCGGAAGACACCTGGTCGTTGAACGAGCAGGTGATCGACGACGGCACCTTCCTGAAGCAGGCCCTCGACATCGACGACGAGCGGCGGTCGATGTTCTTCGCCGCCCTCGATCGGCTGCAGAAGGGCTCGCTGGTGTGCGTCTTCGACGCCACCGACCGCGTCCAGCACATGTTCTGGCGCTATCTCGAGAAGGATCACCCGGCTCGCGGGGCGCGCCCGGACTCCGAGCACACCGGGGCCATCGAAGAGGTCTACCGCCGCAACGACGAGCTGGTGGGGCAGGTGATGGCGAAGCTCGGCAAGGGCGACCTGCTGATGGTGATCTCGGACCACGGCTTCACCTCCTTCCGCCGTGGCGTGAACCTGAACCAGTGGCTGCTCGAGAACGGTTATCTGGCCTTGAAGGAGGGCAGAGACGGCAGCGCCGAATGGCTGGCGGACGTCGATTGGTCGCGCACCCGAGCCTACGCCCTGGGCCTGGTGGGGATGTACGTCAACGTCAAGGGCCGCGAAGCCCAGGGCATCGTCGAGCCGGGCAAGGAAGCCCAGGCGTTGAAGGCCGAGATCGTCCAGAAGATGTCGGGCCTCAAGGACGCGGAGAAGAACGAGGTGGGGATCCGCGAGGTGTTCGAGACGGCCAAGCTCTACGACGGCCCCTACCTCGAGAACGCTCCAGACCTGATCGTCGGCTACAACCACGGCTATCGGGTGTCCTGGGACTGCGCCACGGGCATGGTCGCCGGGCCGGTCTTCGAGGACAACACCAAGGCCTGGAGCGGCGACCACTGCGTCGACCCGCGCCTGGTGCCGGGGGTCTTCTTCTGCAGCCACAAGATCGACGTCGCCGAGCCGGCGTTGATGGACGTGGCCCCCACGGCCCTGACTCTCTTCGGCGTCGAGCCGCCCAAGCACATGGACGCCAAGCCCCTGTTCAAGCCCGGCCCGCTCGGCACGGATCCCTTCGCGAAGAAGCCGGCGAAGGGGGAGAAGGCGGCATGAGGAGGTTGGGCTCAACCCTACCCAGTTGTCATCCCGAGCGGAGCCGAGGGATCTCCCCTGAGCGGGAAGGCGGAGGCCGTCTCGGGCTGCTCCGCGAGCGATTGAAATCGCTCGCTACCCATGAACGTCCCGGGCGGGACGGGGGAGGGGAGATCCCTCCGCTCCGCCTCCGTCGCTTCGCTCCTCCGGCTCCGGTCGGGATGACAACGGTGAGCTTCTGGCACGCTGGCCCCGCTGTCATCCCGAGCGCAGGGCCGCAGGCCCGGAGCCGAGGGATCTCTTCTCCCCCCGTCCCGCAGGGACGTTCATGGGTAGCGAGGGATTTCAATCCCTCGCGAGCCGGCATGCGCTGCGTTCTCCTGCTCTTCACCCTCACCCTCGCCGCCTGCGGGCGCGGGGGCGGCGAGGGCCAGAAAGTCATCGTCCTCGGCTTCGACGGCATGGACCCGGTGCTCGCCCGGCGCCTGATGGACGAAGGCAAGCTGCCCAATCTGGCCCGGCTGGCCAAGGAAGGGCATTTCCAGACCCTGGGCACCGCCATCCCGCCCCAGAGCCCGGTCGCTTGGTCGAACTTCATCACCGGCATGGACGCCGGCGGCCACGGGATCTACGACTTCATCCACCGCGATCCGAAGACGATGATCCCCTACCTCTCGACCAGCAAGGCCGAGGAGTCGACCAAGTTCGTCAAGATGGGCAACAAGTACCAGTTCCCACTGGATGGCGGGGCCGTCGAGTTGCTGCGCCGGGGCAAGCCGTTCTGGGAGGTGCTCGACGAGCGCGGCATCGAGACCATCGTGGTGCGCATGCCGGCGAACTTCCCGCCCTCGGGCAAGGCGGCCAAGGAGCTCTCCGGCATGGGCACGCCGGACCTCCGCGGCACGCCCGGCACCTTCCTCTTCTACACCACCGAGCTGTTCAAGTACTACGGCCGGGAGCTGTCCGGCGGCGAGGCGCACGAGGTCTTCATCGAGGACGATCAGGTCAAGGCCGACCTCTACGGACCGATGAACAGTTTTCTCCAGAAGCAGGAGCGAGCCACGGCGCCGTTCACCGTTCACATCGACCCCGTCCGCGACGTGATCAAACTGGTGGTGGGCGACGAGGAGCGTCTGCTGGCGGCCGGCGAGTGGAGCGACTGGGTGCCGATCGACTTCGATCTGATGCCCACCCAGAGCGTGCGCGGGATCGCCCGTTTCTACCTCAAGCGAGTACGGCCGGAGCTCGAGCTCTACGTCACACCGATCAACATCGATCCGCTCGAGCCGGCCCTGCCGATCTCGAATCCGGAGGACTTTGCGGCTCATCTCGCCGAAGCGACCGATCGCTACTACACCGAGGAGATGCCGGAGGACACCAAGGTCCTGACCGAGGGGATCTTCACCCCCGAGGAGTTCCTGGTACAGGCACGCCTCGCCAGCGATCCCCTGATCGATCAGCTGAGAGTGGTGCTCGACGAGTACCGCTCGGGGCTGCTGTTCTACTACTTTGGCAACACTGACCTGGTTTCCCACATGATGTGGCGGGCGATGGACCCCGAGCATCCCGCCTACGACGCGGAGAAGGACGGTCCATTCCGCAACGTCATCACGGACCTGTACCAGAAGTTCGACGGCATCGTCGGGATGGCCCGCGAGCGGATGCCCGCCGACGCCCTGCTGGTGGTCATGTCGGACCACGGCTTCGCCTCGTTCCGTCGCGCCGTGCACCTCAACACCTGGCTCAAGGACGAGGGCTACCTGACGCCGATCGATCCCAACCGCAAGAGCGATCCGGGTTTCTTTGCCAACATCGACTTCAAGCGCAGCCGGGCCTACGCGCTGGGCTTGAACGGCCTCTACGTCAACTTGAAGGGGCGCGAGAAGGACGGCATCGTCGAGCCCTCGCAGCGCGAGGCGCTGATGGAGGAGATCTCGGCGAAGCTGCTCGCCGCCACCGATCCGGCCAACGGCCAGCGCATCGTCACCAAGGTCTACTCGCGGGAGCAGACCTACGACGACCGCGGCCAGCGGGAAATCGGTCCTGACCTGGTGATCGGTTATGCCAAGGGCTACCGTACCTCGAACGAATCAGCCCTGGGTGCCCTGGCGGCGGAAGCCATCGTCGACAACACCAGCGCCTGGAGCGGTGATCACTGCATGGATCACGAGGCCGTGCCGGGAGTGCTCTTCGCCAGCCGGCCGCTCAAGAAGCCGGCCACCAGCTTGAAGGACCTCGCCGCCTCCCTGCTCGCCGAGCTCGGCGTCACCGAGGCGTTTCCGCCGCCCGCGAAGCGGTGATCGAGGAGGAGGAGCGCAGATGTTCGGAGACTCCGTCAAGGTCAAGCTCGACAAGGACCTCGTCGCCCGCGTCAAACGGATGAGCGACATTGCCGGCTATTCCTCGCCCGAGGAGTTCATCACCCACGCCCTCGAGAAGGAGCTGGCCAAGCTCGAGGACGCCGGCTCCGAAGAAGAGATCAAGAAGCGCCTGCGCGGTCTCGGCTACATTTCCTGAAGAGACGCCCATCGTCACCATGTCCACCCTCAACGCCGCGCTCGCCCGGCTCTTCGATCTGCTCCTCGCTCCGCTCTCGGGGCTGGCGCCGATGTGGGGCGTGGTGATCTTCTCGGTGCTCTTCGGCGTCGTGGTGCTGTGGATCTACAAGAAGACCTCGAATCAGGCGAAGCTCGAGCAGGTCAAGCGGCGCATCCACGCGGGCCTATTCGAGATCCGGTTGTTCAACGACAGCATGCAGGCGATCTTCCGGGCCCAGGGCGAGATCCTGCGGGCCAACCTGCACTATCTGGCTCTATCCCTCGTGCCGCTGGCTTGGATGATCGTGCCCCTGACCCTGGTGGTGGCCCAGCTCCAGTTCCACTGGGGCTACCAAGGGCTCGAGCCTGGCAGGGCGGTGCTGCTCGAGGCCACTCTCTCCCCGAGCGCCGCGAGCCTGGGCAACGACGCCGCGGGCGCGCCGCAGGTGACGCTCTCGGCCCCGGCCGGGGTGAAGGTGGAAGCGGGGCCGGTCTGGTCACCCAAGGAGCGCCAGCTCACCTGGCGGATCTCCGCCGAACGAGCCGGTGCCTACGAGCTGGCCCTCGAAGCCGGGGGACAGCGGATCACCAAGAGCCTGGTCTCCTCGGGGCAGGTCGTGCGCCGCTCGCCGATCCGGGTCGGCGGCGGCTTCCTCGACCAGCTGCTCTATCCCGCCGAGGCGCCTCTACCCTCGGGCTCGCCGGTGACGGAGATCACCCTCGGTTACCCCGAGGCCGAGGTCAGCCTCTTCGGCTGGATGACCCACTGGCTGATCGCCTCCGTGCTGCTCTCGATCGTCGTCGCCTTCGCCCTGCGCAAGCCGATGGGTGTGACGATCTGAGGCCTCGCCGAAATGGCGAGCAGCCGTCTGCTCGACAGGAGGTGAGCTTCGCCGCCCACCCCGCCCCCGCCTCGTAATGATGCTCTTAAGACGGTCGGTCCATCCTCGACCTGGAGAGCTGAGCGTGGACACCTGTGTTGGTGAGAGCGCCCGTCGCCGGGGCCGAGGGGAAGGGGCCTGACCGTGGGCAAGCGAGGAGCGGGCTCCGGCCGGACCCTCGGGCGGCGGGCGCCACGCCTCGGCGAGGCCGCGCTCAACGAGGCCCAGCGAATCGCCAAGGTGGGCAGCTGGGAGCTGGACCTGATCACCGGCGAGCTGCTCTGGTCGGACGAGGTCTACCGCATCTTCGAGGTCGAGCCGGGGGACCACGAGCCGAGCGCCGAGACCTTCCTCGCGCGCCTCCATCCTGACGACCGAGAAGCCGTCCTCGAGTCTCACCGTCGGTCCATCGCCGACCGCACGATCGGCGAAGTCCCCTATCGGCTCCTGCTGCCGGACGGCCGCGTCCGTTGGCTCCGCCAGCGCTGCGAGAACAGCTTCGACGAGGCGGGTCGGCCGCTGCGCTCGGTCGGCACGGTGCAGGACGTGACCGAGCAGAAGCTGGCCGAAGAGGCCGTGCGCGAGAGCGAGAAGCGGCTGCGCCTGGCCGCCAAGGTCTTCGACCAGAGCCGCGAGGGGATCTGCATCACCGACGCCGAGCGGCGCATCATCGCCGTCAACGAGGCCTTCACCGAGATCACCGGCTTCAGCGGGGCGGACGTCCTGGGCCAGCACCCCCGGATCCTCTCGTCCGGTCACCACGATGGCGACTTCTACGAAGCCATGTGGGCGGAGATCGACGCGATCGGGCATTGGCGGGGGGAGGTCACCGATCGCCGCAAGGACGGCAGCGTGTTCGCCTGCTGGCTGTCGATCAGCAGGTCGACGGATTCGAGCGGCCGGGTCACCAACTACATCGCCAACTTCAGTGACATCACCCTCCAGAAGGAGGCCCAGGCCCGCATCCAGTGGCTCGCTCACTTCGATCCCTTGACCAGCCTGCCCAATCGGGTGCTGCTGACCGATCGCATGAACCAGGCCATCCGCCAGGTGGAGCGGGCGCGACAGCCGCTGGCCCTGATGTTCCTGGACCTGGACCACTTCAAGAACGTCAACGACACCCTGGGGCACCGCAGCGGCGACGACCTGTTGGTCGAGCTGGCGCAGAGGCTGGTGGCGGCGGTGCGCGACAGCGACACCGTCTCGCGCCTCGGTGGTGACGAGTTCATCCTGCTCCTGCCGGGCGCGGATGCCAGCACCGCAGCCACCATCGCGGAGCACCTCCTCGCCGACATCGCCCGCCCCTTCCGGCTCAAGACCTACGAGCTGACGGTCACCTCCTCGATCGGCATCGCGCTCTATCCCCTGGACGGAGCCGACTTCGAGACCCTGATGAAGTGCGCGGACACCGCGATGTACCGAGCCAAGCACCAGGGGCGCAACGCCTACCGTTTCTTCACCGCGGAGATGCAGGAGCTGGCCGCTCGCCATCTGCTGCTCGAGGCCGAGCTGCGGCGAGCCCTCGAGCGGGACCAGCTGTTTCTGCACTACCAGCCCCAGCTGTCGCTCGTCTGCGGTCGTGTTCTCGGTGTCGAGGCCCTGCTGCGGTGGCGGCATCCCGAGCTGGGCCTGGTGTCGCCCACGGAGTTCATCCCCATCGCCGAGGACACCGGGCTGATCCTCAACATCGGCGAATGGGTGCTGCGTACCGCCGTGCGCCAGATCAAGAGCTGGCACGACCAGGGCCTGCCGGAGCTGACCATGGCCGTCAACCTCTCGGCGGTGCAGTTCCTCCAGCCCAACTTGCCCAAGCTCGTGAAGCAGATCCTCGAGACGACCGACGTGGCGGCGGAGTACCTGGAGCTCGAGCTGACCGAGACCGTGGCCACGCGGGACCCGACGGCGGCGATGAGCATGATGGCCGAGCTGAGCGACCTGGGAGTTCGCCTCGCGCTCGACGACTTCGGCACCGGCCACGCCGCTCTCCAGTACCTGAAGCGTTTCCGGGTCGGCAAGCTCAAGATCGAACGGACCTTCGTGCGCGACCTCGACCATGATCCGGAGGATCGGGCCATCGTTCAGGCCATCCTCGGCCTCACCCGCTCGCTCAACTTCCGCTGCGGCGCCGAAGGCGTCGAGACGGCCGAGCAGCTCGAATACCTCCGCGAGCAGGGTTGCGACGAGGCACAGGGCTTCTACTTCAGCGAGCCGGTGCTCGCGGAACAAGTGCCGGCTCTGGTGGAGCGACACCGAGGGGGAGTAGCCTAGGCCGACCATGTCGTCGAGCGAGACGGATCGCGCCGAGGTCCATTTCCGTACCTGTACCCTCTGCGAGGCGATGTGCGGCCTCGAGATCCGGCTGGAGCAGGGGAGGATCACCGCCATCCGCGGCGATCGGGACGATCCCTTCAGCCGTGGCCACGTCTGTCCCAAGGCCACCGCTCTCGAGGACGTCCACGACGACCCGGACCGCCTGCGCCACCCCGTGCGGCGAACGCCGGACGGCTGGCAGCGGATCTCCTGGGAGGAAGCTCTGGCCGAGACCGCCGAGCGGCTGGGGGCGGTGAGGGACTGCCACGGTCGCAACGCCGTCGCCGTCTACTTCGGCAACCCCACGGTCCACAACTGGGGATCGGCTCTCTTCGGTCGCGAGCTGCCGCGGGCCCTCGGCACCCGCAACCGCTTTTCGGCCACCTCGGTCGACCAGCTGCCCCATCACGTGGTGGCGAACTTCCTCTTCGGCCATCCCTTGCTGCTGCCCGTGCCGGACCTCGACCGCACGGCCTTCCTGCTCCTGCTCGGCGCCAACCCGGTGGCCTCCAACGGCAGCCTGATGACCGCGCCGGACGTGACCCGGCGGTTGAAGGCGATCCGCGAGCGGGGCGGGCGGCTGGTGGTGGTCGATCCCCGGCGCACCGAGACGGCGGCGATCGCGGACCAACACTTCTTCATTCGCCCGGGCACGGACGCCCTGCTGCTCCTCAGTCTGCTCCAGGTGATTTTCGCCGAGGATCTGGCCAAGCCTGGGCGGCTGCGAGACCTCGTGCACGGTTGGGACGGTGTGGAGAACCTGGCCCGCCGCTTCCCTCCCGAGCGGGTGGCCGGGCCGACGGGCATGGCCGCCGAGGAGATCCGTGCCCTGGCCCGGGACTTCGCCGCCGCGGAAACCGCCGTCTGCTACGGGCGCATGGGGCTCTCCACGCAGGCTTTCGGCACCCTCTGCCAGTGGCTGGTGCAGGTGTTGAACGTCGCGACCGGCAACCTGGACCGGGCGGGTGGGGCGATGTTCACGCGGCCGGCCTTCGACCTGGTGCGGGCGGATGGGCGCGCGGATCCCGACGGGCGCTTCGGCAAGCGGCGCTCCCGGGTGCGGGGTCTACCCGGCTTCGCGGGCGAGCTGCCGGTCGCGGCCCTGGCCGAGGAGATCCTCACCCCTGGGCCGGGGCAGGTGCGGGCCCTGGTCACGGCCGCCGGTAACCCGGTGCTCTCCACTCCCAACGGCCGGCAGCTCGAGGGAGCCCTCGAGGGCCTGGACTTCATGGTCTCGATCGACTTCTACGTCAACGAGACCACCCGTCACGCCCACCTCATCCTGCCGCCGACCTCGCCCCTCGAGCATGACCACTACGACCTGGTCTTTCACCTGCTGGCGATTCGCAACACCGCCAAGTACTCGCCGGCCCTCTTCCCGCCGGAGCCGGGGGCGAGGCACGACTGGCAGATCTTCCTCGACCTCGCCGCCCGACTGGACCGTCGCGGCGGGCTCGCGAAGCTGGCCGGCCGGCCGTGGCGGGCGCTCCAGCGCCGGCTGGGGCCGCGGCTCCTCTTGCGGCTCGCCCTCCGCTTCGGCCCGTGGGGGCCCGGGTGGAGGCCCTTCGGTCAGGGCTTGACCCTCGGCCGGCTCGAAGCCGCCCCGCACGGGATCGACCTCGGCCCTCTGGAGGCGTGTCTGCCCGGCCGGCTCGCCACCCTCGACCGGTGCATCCACCTCGCCCCGGAGGCTCTGGTGGCGGATCTCGAGCGGCTCGAGCAGCGCTTGCTCGAGCCTGCGGCGGTGATCCCGGCGAACGGCTCTCTGCTGCTCCTCGGCCGGCGCCACATCCGCAGCAACAACTCGTGGATGCACAACAGCCTGCGCCTGGTGAAGGGGCGGCCCCGTTGCACCCTGCTGATGCATCCGGACGACGCCGGCCGCCGCGGGCTCGCTGACGGCGAGGCGGCGCGGGTGAGCTCACGGGTCGGCAGCGTGGAGCTGCCAGTCGAGGTCACCGACGCCGTGATGCCCGGGGTGGTCAGCATCCCCCACGGCTGGGGTCACGACCGCCCCGGCACGGCCCTGCGCGTGGCCCGCGAGCACGCCGGAGTATCGGTCAACGACCTGACGGACGAGCTGCTGCTCGACGACCTCTGCGGCAACGCGGCCTTGAACGGGGTGCCGGTGGAGGTGGTGGCCGCAGGGGCTTGAGGGGGAGCTACCGCACCCACCTCTCGAACCACGCCACCGTGCGCTCGATCTCGTCGTAACGCAGCTTGGGCTCGCCGACACCGTGGCCGGTCCGCGGGTAGACGACCATCTCGGTCTCGACGCCGCGGCGCTTCAAGATCTGGTACAGCTCGTAGCCCTGGGAGATCGGCACTCGCTGGTCGTTCTCGCCGTGGATGATCAGCGTCGGGGTGCGGATCTTGTGGGCGTTGAACACCGCCGAGCGGCCGATCCACTGCTCGGGCTTTTCCCACAGCTCGCTCTGCATGAAGCTCGAGACGTAGCCCAGCAGGTCTCCGGTGCCGTTGTAGCTCACCAGGTCCGACATGCCGAAGGCCACGATGGCGGCGTCGAAGCGCGGGCTGCGCCAGATCGTGCTGGCGGTGAGGAACCCGCCGTAGCTGCCGCCGAAGACGCCCAACCGATCCGGGTCGGCGAGGCCGCGGGCGACCAACGCGTCGACCCCGGCGAGGGCATCGTCGACCTCGCCGCCCGCCATGTCCCCGAGGACGGCGAAGCGAAATTCCCGGCCGTAGCCGGCGCTGCCGCGGAAATTGACCTGCAGGACGCCGAAACCGCGGTCGGTGAAGGGAGTCAGTCCACCGTAGGGAGCCGCCACGAAAGAGCGCAGGAAGGCCCAGGTGGGGCCGCCGTGCAGCTCGACGAGGAGGGGGAAACGGCTGCCGGGGCGATGGTCCTTCGGGTAGTGGAGGAGGCCTTCCACCTCACCCGCCGTCCCGGGCCAGCGCACGACCTCGCTCCGCGGGAAGGGGCCCTGCCGCAGGGCGTCGTTGACGTGGGTGAGGCGCACCGGCTCGCCGGCCGGCAGCTTCTGGACGTAGATCTCGCCGGGCTCGGTGAAGTCCTCGCGATAGAACGCCACCGCATCGCCCGCCGGGGAAAGACGGAAGCTCCCTTTGGCACCTGGGATATGGGTGATTTGGCGGTGTGGGCCGCCGTCGATCGGCGCGAAGAAGAGGTCGATCGACACGCCGTTGAGCTCGACGTAGTAGAGGCCGCGGCCGTCCGGCGCCCAGCCGAGCAGACCGGCGTCGATGTTCTCGCCGGGCATGCTGTCATGACTGCGCGGCAGCACGGTGACCTCGCCGCCGGCGGCCGGGATCACACAGATCCGCCAGTCCCGAGCCCACGCCTGCTCTCCCCGATTGGAGACGAAGGCGACCCGGGATCCGTCGGGAGAGAAGAGGGCTCCGGTATCCATGCCCTCGGCCCGGACCAGGGGCACGACCTCGCCCCCGGCGGCCGGCACGATGGAGAGATCGGAGCTCCGCCACTCGAAGATCCGCGGGGTTGGATGGTGGGAGAAGACCAGGCGACGGCCGTCCGGAGCCCAGTCGAAGCGATCGACCTCGAAGGCGCCGGAGGTCAGCCGGCGCGGTGCGGCGGGGCGGTCCTCGGCGCCGGCCACGGCCACTTTCCACAGGTGCTGGAAGCGCCAGTCACGATCAACCAGGCGGGGGTCGGCCTTGGCCTTGGCGGCGGCTTCCTGCTCGGGGGTCTGGGGGTCCTTGCTGAGGAAGGCGATCTCGGAGCCGTCTGGGGACCAGCGGAAGGCCGACACGCCCTC
>JBIOYC010000131.1:0-15968 GCA_044869955.1 Thermoanaerobaculia bacterium
GCGGACGTCGCCCGGGACAAGGACGCGATGCTCGGTGAGGCCCTCGCCGCCGAGGGCGGGCTCGAGCCGGCTCAACGCACGGGGACCGAGGGTTGAGCCTCTTCGTCGACACCTCGGCCTGGTACGCCGCCGCCGACCTCTCCGATCGCAGCCACGCCCGGGCCGTCGCCGTGCTCTCGGCCGGCGAACGGCTGGTCACCACGGACCACGTCCTGGTGGAGACCTGGCTGCTGCTGCGCCATCGCCTGGGCCGCGCCGCCGCCGAGCGCTTCTGGGACGGCCTGCGCCGGGGCGTGGCGACCCTCGAGCCGGTGACGGCGGCCGACCTCGAAGGCGCCTGGGCCCTTGCCGAGGTCTTCCCGGACCAGGATTTCTCCCTGGTCGACCGCACCAGCTTCGTCGTCGCCTGCCGCCTCGGCATCGAGCGCGTCGCCAGCTTCGACCGCGACTTCGCCGTCTACCGCTTCGGCCGAGACCGCCGCCGGGCCTTCGTGGTGGTGGTGTAGCTCAGGGCACCACCGTCCCCCACGCCGAGAGGTCGCCGCTTTCGAAGCCGTCCGCGAAGAGGGGCAGGGCGAGGCGGAACAGGGTTCGGCCCAGGGCGAAGTAGGCCCCTTCGCCTTCGAAACGCAGGGTGCCGAGACGAGAGCAGAGGGGGCCGTCCGTGCCCCGGCCGAGGCGGCCCTGGTAGAGGTAGGCCCCCTGGCGGTAGATCACCTGGCCGTCGGGGCCCATCCGCTCGACCGAAATCGGCGTGAGGCCGAGGACGAAGGTGAGCTGCTCGGTGGTGCCCATCGGCGAGCGCACCCACACCTGCTGCTGGCCGCCCATCTCCTCCTGGGTGAAGCCGATCCAGCCATTGGCAAGGGCCAGGCTGAGAGGGCTCGTGGCCGGTGGGGCCAGCTCGATCTCCCCCATCGGGTCGTAGAGCCGGATCGCTTCCGGCGCCATCAGGCTGGTGCGGTGGAAGTAGGCGACGTGGGTGCCGTCGGTGGCGGGGCGCAGGCGCAGGGTGCCGTCCAGGGGGGAGAGGGGAGTGCTGGAGCTGCCGTCGAAGAGGTGGATCCGGTAGTCGGCGGGCGGGGTCTCCCAGACCGCCTGGCCGTCGGCCGCGACGTCCATGCCCTGGCCTCCGGAGTCGAGGGAGATGACGGCCGTGGTTTCCGCCACGAAGTCCCGGCGCACGAGGTCCTGGTTGCCGTCCTGGCGGTAGACGCCCCAGTCGCCGTTGACCACCGCGTCGTCGTAGCTGCCGACCAGGAGCTCCACTCCCTCGTTCCAGTCCACCCACTCGGAGATCGCCGGCCCGGGGTCGGGCCGCTTCAGAGTCGCGCCCCGGGAGTGCACGCGGCCGTCCAGCCAGACATCGCCCAGGTTCTCGTCGGTCATCGCCGTGAGGTCACGGAGGATCCAATTGGGCGGCGTGACGCTGGTGTCCTGGTAGAGCACGCGGCCGTAGCCGAAATCGACGATCGGGCCGGGCAGGGAGACCACCTCGACCAAGAGAGGGCTCGCGTCCACGAAGAGGTTGCGGACTTCCGTGGTGCGTTGTCCCGCGGAGTCGTGGCTGTCGATGCACAGCTCGACGGCGAAGGGGTCGAAGGCGGCGAGCGACACCGTGGTGGAGAGAGCGCCACCCGGCACGTCGGCCAGCGTAGCGACCTCGCTCGTGCAGGGGTTGCCGGCGCGCAGGGTCATGTGGGTGCAGCCGGCGGGGTCGTCGTCCGTGCAGGTCGCCTCGACAATGATCTCGGGTCTCGCCACCGAGGCGTTCAAGGGGGCGGTGACGGCCACCGAGGGAACTTCATCGTGGAGGAAGGTCACGCTGTCCTGGCCCGTGTCCGCGATCTCGTCGGTAGCGTCGACGGTGAGGGTGAGGGGGCCGCGGGCCAAGCCGGTCAGGTCGAGGGTGCCGACGAAGTGGTGGGGGCTTTCTCGGGTCAGCATCACGCTGCGGTCCTCGACGGTGGCGGTGGCGACGGTGATGACGCCGGCGCCGTCGATCAGCACTTCGACCGGCAGGCTGTCCCCGCGGAGCTGGTCGGGTGTGGGGCTGGTGATGTCGACCAGGACGACGGCACTCGCGGCGGGAGATAGGCCGAGGACGAACAGTGCGCAGAGCCAGGCGGCGGCGAGCCGGTGGGGCATGACAGGACCCTCCTTCGTGGTGGTTCAGGAAATCGCGTATGAGGTTACGACATATTTAATCGAGAGGGAACCCAGGGAGGGCTCCTCAGAAGGTTCGGCGGAAACGCCCCGGGATCTTCGTCACGGGTCTCGCCCGTAGCACCGGGGTCACCACCGTCCCCCGAGCCGAGCGGGCCGCCGATTTGGACAGAGTTCAGATGCTGTCGATGGCGTTCGCCCCTCCGGTCGCCGACTCTGGTGGCTACCCAAGGAGGTTTCGCGATGCCCGTGACACGCCGCAACTTTCTCCGCCTCGCCCCGGTCGCCCTGGCTCCGCTGACCCTCGCCTCGGCGCCGCTGTCGGCGGCCGCTGCCGACGAGTCCGCGCCGGCGGCCCCGCCCACCTTCCCCGTACCCCTGGACGCCGCCTTCCCCTCTCACCCTCCGGCCCTGGTCCGCGAGATGGTCATCGCCGCCCACGGCAACCTGCCGCGGGTGAGAGACCTGCTGGGCCGCTGGCCGACCCTGGCCAAGGCGGCCATCGACTGGGGATATGGCGATTGGGAGGACGCCCTCGGCGCGGCTTCCCACGTGGGCAACCGAGAGATCGCCCGGATCTTGCTGGCGAACGGCGCGCGCCCGACCCTCTTCTCGGCCGCGATGCTGGGTGAGCTCGAGGTCGTCAAGGCCTTCCTCACGCCCTCGCCGGAGCTGGCGGGAATCTACGGGCCGCACGGCATCCCGCTGCTCCGGCATGCGATGGCCGGAGGCGCCGCCTCGCAGGCCGTGGTCGACTACCTGAGCACGTTGCTGGGGGCGGATCGCCGGCCCGAGCCGCGGCCGATCGCCGTCGAAGCCCTGCAGCAGCTCACGGGAACCTATTCTTTCGGTCTCGACGCTGGTGACAAGTTGGTGGTCGAGCTCAAAGGAGCCAACCTGTCGATCGCTCGGCTGGGCCGCTTCGCCCGCGGACTCACGCACCTCGGCGAGCGGGCCTTCTTCCCGGCCGGC
This sequence comes from Thermoanaerobaculia bacterium, assembly GCA_044869955.1. Lineage (GTDB taxonomy): Bacteria > Acidobacteriota > Thermoanaerobaculia > Multivoradales > SZUA-115 > CALMKX01. The sequence goes on from JBIOYC010000131.1 coordinate 3,139, forward strand.
GCACCGGAGGTCAGGATCCGCTTCGGCGAACGGCTGGGCAAGGCGGTGGTCTCCGTCTTCGACCCCGACCTCCTTGTGACCGCCGAGAAAGTGGGCTAGAACTCGACGATGCGTTTTGGAGAGTTCGAGGCGGATCTCGCGACCGGGGAGCTCTACCGGAGCGGGGTCAAGGTCAAGATCCAGGATCTGCCCTTTCGGGTTTTGGCCGCCCTCCTCGAGCGCGGCGGCGAGGTCGTCACGCGAGACGAGCTTCGCAACCGGCTCTGGGGCTCAGAGACCTTCGTCGATGCGGAAGCGGGTCTCAATACGGCGATCGCCAAGCTGCGCGAGGCGCTCGGGGATCGTGCCGAGTCGCCTCGGTTCGTCGAGACGCTGCCCAAGAGGGGCTACCGGTTCATTGGCGAGATCGCCCCGGCCGGCGCCGGTCCGGCGACACCGCCGGCCTCCGCCCCGAGCCGGCGCTGGCGAGCCCTCACCCTGGCCGCCGTGCTCGGCCTGGCCCTGGCCACTCTGGCTGGCGTCGCGTGGCGGGTGGGGCGGCCGGAGGAGCGGGTGGTCGTCGCCGTCGTGCTCTTCCACAACGAGACGGGTGAAAACCGCTTCGATCGGCTCGCCCAGCAGCTGACGGACGGCACCGTGGTCGCCCTCGCGGCCGACCCGCGGCTCGCCGTCATCGGCAACGCCGCGGTGCTGCGCACCCCACGCATCTTCACTGACCTGCAGAAGATCGGCGCCGCCCTCGCAGCGGAGTACCTCGTCCTCGGCCAGCTGCAGGGCTCAGGGGACGAGCTGGTCGTGCGCGCGCACTTCGTTCGGGTGAGCGACCAGACGCATCTGTGGGCAGGGAGCATCTCGGGCAGCGCGGAAGAGCTCGACGACCGCGTCGCCGAGACGGTGGCGGCGGCGGTGAAGGCGGTCGTGGGCGATCAGGCGATGGCGACACGCCCGCTCGACCCCTGACGGCCCATCCCCTTGCACTTCCCCCCTCTTGACAGCTGCAAATTCATGCGGCAGTATGCGCATTCTTCTTGGAGGGGGAGCCCCGTTGCCGACCGAGATCGAGCTTCGTGAGAATCGCCAACGCGCCATCCTCGAGCTCCTTGAGGCCGGGCCGGTAGCGAGCCAGGTCGAGCTGGCGGAGCGGCTTTCGCAGCAGGGCTTCGCCGTCACCCAGTCGAGCATCAGCCGGGATTTTCGCGACCTCGGGGTGATCAAGGTCCACGGCCGCTACGTGGCGCCCCAGTCCTCGGCTCCGGCACTGGCTCGGCTGCGGGAGCTGGCCCCCTTCCTGCGCGGCCAGCGCCCGGCCGGGCCGAATCTCTTGGTGTTGCAGACCCTGGTGGGCGCGGCGCAGACGGTGGCGGTGGCGATCGACCAGGCCGGCTGGCCCGAGGTGGTGGGCTCGGTGGCGGGGGACGACACGGTGTTCCTGGCCTGCGCCCACGGACGCGACCAGCAGCGGCTGATGGCGAGGGTGGCGGTGGTGCTCGAAGACCGGGCGGAAGCGTCCGAGAGGAGGGGGCAGCGGTGAAAGCAGTGCATCTCGACAAGATCGCCTCGGTCACCCGCAGCTGCGGCCTCAAGCGGGAGGTGCGCCTCTCCGCCCAGATCCCCTGCGAGGAGGGGGTGGTGGTGGCCGTGCGGGTGGAGAACGACAAGAGCACCTACAACCAAATGGAGCTGCCCAACGGCCGCATGGCCCAAGTCAAGAAGGGCGACGTCGTGGCCGGCGCCCTGGGCCACCGCAACGCTCTCTTTGGCTACTCGGGCCACCTGCCTGAGCGACTCGCTCCTGGCGACCGCATCCAGATCCTCAACATCGGCGGCGTGCTGGGCCTCTGCGACTCGATCAACCCGGATCTGGGCACCCCCTTCCAGTGCGAGGTGCTGGGGGCGGTGCTGACCTTCCCCTATCTGGGCGAACGCATCGGCGTACCGGCGCGGGTGGGGGAGGAGAAGCTCGATCCGGAGGCCCCCCTGCAGCCCCGCGGGGTGCCGGTGGTGGCCCTGGTGGGCTCGTGCATGAACGCCGGCAAGACGGCCGCCGCCTGCGCCCTGGTGCGCGAGATGTCCCACCACGGAATCGTGGTGGATGGCTTCAAGTCGACCGGTGTCTCGCTGCGCCGCGACGTGCTGGCCATGGAGGACGCCGGCGCCCGCCAGACGGCGATCTTCACCGACTTCGGTGTGGTGGCCACCACCCGCCACAACGCCCGTGCCTTGACCCGCAGCCTGATCAACCGCCTGGCCGCGGCCCGGCCGCAGGTGATCGTCGCCGAGCTGGGGGACGGCCTACTCGGCACCTACGGCGTGGACGCCATCCTCGCCGACCCGGAGATCCGCGACGCCTTCACCGCCGTGGTGCTGGCCGCCAACGACCCGGTGGCGGCCTGGGGCGGGGTGCAGCTCCTGCGCACCGAGTACGGCATCGAGCCGGTGGTGGTCACCGGGCCGGCGACCGACAACCAGGTCGGCACCACTTTGATCGAGGAGCGCCTGGGCATCCCGGCGATCAATGCCCGCAGCGACGCGCCCCGCCTCGCCGCACGGGTGATCGAGGCCCTGCCGGGGCTGGCCGATGGGGGCGAGCGGTGAGCCCGCCCATCCCCACCTTCGTCCTCGCCGGCTCGGGCTACGTGGCCGGGGAGCTGCTGCGCCTGCTCGCGGGCCACCCTCACTTCGAGCTGGCGGCGGTGGCCTCGGGCAGCCAGTCCGGGGAGCGCATCGGCGCGGTCTTCCCGCACCTCGACGGGGTCTACCGGCGGACCCGTTTCCGGCAGACCGACGAGCTGCCGGGCCTGTTCCAGCCCGGGCTGCCGGCGGCGATTTTCTCGGCCGCCCCCCACGGCGCCTCGGCGCAGCTGGTCGACGGCCTGCTGGCGGCCGCCGAGGAGAGGGGGGCCCCGGTCAACGTCGTGGACCTCTCGGCGGACTTCCGCTTCGGCTCGGTCGCCACCTGGCAGGAGATCTACGGCGAGCCCCACGGCGCCCCCGAGCGGGTGGGGGAGTTCGTCTGCGCCCTGCCGGAGCATTGGCCCGGCGTGCCGGCCGGCCACGTAGGGCACCCCGGCTGCTTCACCACCGCCGTGCTGCTCGCCGCCGTGCCCCTGCTGCGCGCCGGGCTGATCGAGCCCTCGCTCGCCGTCTCGGCGGTCACCGGCTCGACCGGCGCCGGCAAGAAGCTCACCCTGACCACCCACCACCCCGAGCGGCGCTCGAACCTCTTCGCCTACAGCCCTCTCGGCCACCGCCACGCGCCGGAGATGGAGCTGCTGGCGGGAGCGGCGAGCGGTGCCCCGGTCTCGGTGGCCTTCGTCCCCCAGGCGGGTCCCCAGGCGCGGGGGATCTATGCCACCGTCTGGGCCACGCTGCGGGACGGTGCCTCCCTCGAGTCCGCGCTCGAGGCCCTCGCGGCGGCCTATGCCGGCTCTCCCTTCGTCGAGGTCTACGGCCGCCCCCCCGAGCTCAAGGACGTAGTGGGCTCGAACCGCTGCCACCTCTCCCTCGCCGTCCAGGGCCGCCGGTTGGTGGCCTTCTCGGCGCTCGACAACCTGGTCAAGGGCGCCGCCGGAGGGGGCATCCAGTGGATGAACCGCCTCTTCGGCCTGCCCGAGGAGGCCGGCCTCCAACTGCCCGGCCCCGGATGGTTCTGAGATGACGACGCTCACGATGCCCGCCCAGGAGAGCCCCCGGCTGATGCCGGTCTATCCCCACCTGCCCTTCGAGCCGGCCAGCGGCGAAGGAGTCTGGCTGACCACCCGCGACGGCCGCCGCCTGCTCGACTTCTACGGCGGCCACGCCGTGGCCCTGCTCGGCTACGGTCACCCGCGCCTGCTCGCGGCCCTGGCCGAGCAAGCCAAGACCCTCTTCTTCCAGTCGAACATCACGCCCTTGGCCGTGCGCTCGCGGGCCGCCGAGGCCCTGGCCGCTTTCGCGCCGCGCCACCTGTCACAGGTCTTCTTCGTCAACAGCGGCGCCGAGGCCAACGAGAACGCCCTGCGCATCGCCCTGCGCAAGACCGGCCGAAAGAGAGTGGTCGCCATCCAGGGAGCCTTCCATGGCCGCACGGCCGCCGCCGCGGCGGTGACTCACGGCGCCGCCCGCTGGTACGGGTTCCCCCGGGCGCCGTTCGAGGTGGACTTCCTGCCCCGAAACGACGAGAGCGCCATCTCCGCCCTGGTGACGGAGGACACTGCGGCGGTAATCGCCGAGCCGGTGCAGGGCCAGGCCGGGGCCTACGTGCTGGAGCCCGGCTTCCTCGCCGCCCTGCGCGACCGCACCCGCCTGGTGGGTGCCTGCCTGATCTTCGACGAGGTGCAGTGCGGCATGGGGCGCATGGGGGAGCCGTTCGCGGCGCAGCTGATGGGCGTCACGCCGGATCTGCTGACGGTGGCCAAGGGCTTGGCCGGCGGCTTTCCGGCCGGCGCCGTGCTGGCGCGACCAGAGTGGCTGGATGTGCTCGCCCCCGGCGACCTCGGCACGACGTTCGGCGGCGGCCCCCTGGCCTGCGCGCTGATCGAGACCGTACTGGCGGTGATCGAGCAGGAGGGACTGCTGCCCCGGGTACGGCACCTCTCCGCCCGCCTGAAGAGAGAGTGCCGCCTCGGGCCGGTGGTGGACGTGCAGGGCGAGGGCTTCCTCCTCGGGCTGCGCACGACCCGGCCGGCCAAACAGATCGTCCTCGAGCTGATCGAGCGGGGGGTGCTCGCCGGGGGCGCTGCCGACCCGCACATCGTGCGCCTGCTGCCTCCCCTGGTGCTCGAGGACGAGCACGTCGACACCCTCGTGGCGGCGCTTGCGGAGATCCCCGCGTGAGGCGATTCGTCGACCTTGCCGAGCACCCGGCGGAAGAGCTCGCCGATCTGCTGGCGTTGGCGGCCCGACTCGAGGCTCGTCCCGAGGGCCAGGCGCTGGCCGGCAAGGTGCTGGCCCTGCTCTTCCTCAACCCGTCCCTGCGCACGCTGGCGTCGTGCCAGGCGGGCATGGCGCGACTCGGCGGCTCCTCGTTCGTGATCTCTCCGGGCGCCGGCTCCTGGCAGCTCGAGACCCGGGACGGCGCGGTGATGGACGGCGACGCCTCCGAGCACGTGCGGGAGGCCATTCCCGTGCTCGGGGGCTACGCCGACGCCCTGGGCATCCGCTGCTTCGCCTCAGGCACCGATTTCGAGGCGGACGTGTCGGACCGCCTCTTCCACACCCTGGCGGCCCTCGCCGGCGTGCCCGTGATCAACCTGGAGTCCGCCGCCGGCCACCCCTGCCAGGCCCTGGCGGACTGGAAGACCCTGGAGGACCTCGCGGTGACGCGGCGGGGGAGGCTGGTGCTGGCTTGGGCGAACCACCCCAAGGCTCTGCCCCTGGCCGTGCCGGCGGCAGTGGCCGAGATGGCGGCGATGCGCGGCATGGAGGTGGCGGTGCTGCGCCCCGAGCCCTTTGCCCTGCCGGAGGCGATCCTGGCCCGTGCGCGGGCGGCGGCGGCCCGCTCGGGAGGGCGGGTCTTCGAGACCGCGGACCCGGCCGAGGCCCTGCCCGGGGCACAAGTGATCTATGCCAAGTCCTGGGCCTCGACCCGCTGCTACGGCGATGCCGCGGCCGAGACGGAGCTGCGCCGGGGGCTCGGCGGCTGGTGTGTGGACGAGAGCTGGTTCTCGTCGGCGGCGCCGGAGTGCCGCTTCTTCCACTGCCTGCCCGTGCGGCGCAACGTGGTGGTGGCCGACGAGGTGCTGGACGGGCCCCGCTCGGCGGTCCTGGTCCAGGCGAAGAATCGGATGTGGGTGCAGATGGCGGTGCTCTACCGCTTGCTGAAGGAGGGTGGACGATGAGCAAGGACGTTGGGCAGCAGGCGGCGGAGGCGAAGACCCTGCGGCGGGTCTTCCCCTACCTGCGTTTGTTTCGCGGCAAGACCTTCGTGATCAAGGCCGGCGGCGCCGCCCTGGTGGACGACGCGGTCTGTCGCGCCTTCCTCGAGCAGGTGGCCACCATCGAACAGCTCGGCGTGCGCGTGGTGGTGGTCCACGGCGGCGGCCCCCAGGCGACCGAGCTCGCCAAGGAGCTGAGCATCCCGGTGCGCATGGTCGACGGCCGGAGGGTGACCGACGAGAGGATGCTCGCCGCGGCAGTGATGACCTTGAACGGCACCCTCAACACCCGGCTGACGGCGGCCGGGCGGGCCGTGGGGGCGAGCACGGTGGGCCTCTCGGGGGTGGACGCCGGCCTAGTCCGCGTCCGCCGGCGGCCCCCGGTGACGACTGCGGACGGCTCGAAAGTCGACTACGGGCACGTCGGCGACGTGGTGAGCGTCGAGACGGCGATCCTCGAGCACCTGCTCGACGGCGGCTTCATCCCGGTGGTGTCGCCGATCTCGGCGGACGATCGCGGCGCCCTGCTCAACGTCAACGCCGACTCGGTGGCCGCGGCCCTGGCCGTGGCCTTGAAAGCCGAGAAGCTGATCCTGGTCACCGAGGCGGCCGGGTTGCTCGAGCGAGTGGAGGATCCCCGCTCCCTGATCTCCTACATCGACCTGCCGGGACTGGCACGGATGAGGGAGGCCGGCCAGCTCGCCGGTGGCATGCTGCCCAAGGTGGCAGCGATCGAGAGGGCGCTCGAGGCCGGCGTGGCACGGGCCCACATCGTCTCGAGCCGCGGCGCCGACAGCCTGCTGGTGGAGGTGTTCACCAACGAGGGCTCGGGGACGATGATCGTGCCGGATCTCGAAGCTCTGGCGGCCGTGGAAAGGTGAAAGAAATGCCCTTGCGAGTCCCGGGCGAGGGGTCACTGAGAGCCGTTTCCGGCTCTCAGTGACCTCGTGGCCTGGACGTTGCGATCGTCCTCGGACGCTCAGCCGCTCACCCGGCCTTTGCGAACCTGCTTCGAGCCGAACGGCAAGGTGTAGAGGCTGCCGTCGTCGGCGATGGTCCATTCGCCCTTCCTGACCTCGTTGACACCTCGTGCGAAGAGCTGGCGGGGCAGGAAGCCGTCCGGCGCCGGCAGCAGGTGGTAGAAGACCAGCAGCTCGACCCCGGCCTGATTGGCCAGCCCGGCGGCCTCCTCGGGGGAGATGTGGTAGTCCTGTACGTCGTGCATGATCGCGGCCGTCCGGTCCCGCGACACCGAGTGGGCGGCGTGCTCCAGGGACGCGGTCATCGAGCGGGAGATCGCCTCCGAGATCAAGACGTCGGCGCCGGCCGCGGCCTTGGCCAGGGGCGGGTGGTACTTCAAGTCACCGGTGACCACCACCGACCGCCCCCGGTAGTCGAAGCGGTAGGCGTAGGCGGGCTCGATCGGTGCGTGGTCGACCTCGATGGCGGTGATCTTGAGCCCGCCCTCCTCGAGCACCAGGGCCGTGCGGTCCTTGGCCGGGGTGGGCGGTCCGTCTAGCTCGACCGTGTGGGCCACCATGCCCCAGCTGGCGGAGGGCATCACCTTCTCGCCGTGGTGCTCGGTGCGGTAGCCCTGGTCCAGCTGGTAGGCCTGGTTGAAGCCCGCCACCAGCCCCTCGACGCCGGGGCCGCCATAGACCGCGAGAGGCTGGGGCCGGCCGCCGGCCCAGGTCTGCAGCTGCAGCTCGCCCAGGTCGCCGACGTGGTCGGAGTGGAAGTGGGTGAGCAGCACGCCGCCGATCTGCGACAACGGGATGCCCCAGAGCACCAGGTTCTCGACCGACTCCGGCCCGGTGTCGACCACCCAGAACTTGCCGCCGGCGAACACGGCCACACAGGCCTTGGCCCGGTGGGCGCTGGGCAGCGGCGCCGAGGAGCCGCAGATCGCCACGCGCAGCGCGTCGTCGGCGAGCGGCGCGGCGTTGGTGCGGGCGGACATCTGGCGCGCGGCCCGGTCAAAGATCCTCTGCTGCACGGTCGGGTTGAACAGGGCAGCCACGGCGCCCAGCACCGCCACGGCCACCACCCCGACCGCCACCCACTCGGTGCGCGGGGCGCCTCGCCTCTGTTGGCCGGGCGGTGGGCTCGAGCCACGGGCGTAGCCGAGCAGGGCCGCGAGGGCGGCGAGCTCGATCGCCAGTTCGGTGAAGCCGGCCGGAAGGCCGTCGACCAGCCAGCCGATCGAGCGACCGACCACCACGGCGGCGAGCAAGGCAGCCGCGGCGAGCAGCGCCGCTCGCCGCCTGGCCAGGGCGCCGGCGCCGCACAGCAGGGCCAGGCCCAGGAACAGGCCGCCGAAGTCCGCGCGCAGGGCGGTGCGGCCGGCGGAGCTGATGGTCTCGAGGCCGAACCGCTGCGCGGCCTGATCGGGAGCGAACCAGAATTGCAGACCCAGGCCAGCGAAGAGCAGGGCGGCGAGGGCGACGACGATGCGAGCGATGGTGGCGAGTTGCATGGTGGTGATGTCCTTTCCAGGATCGTGGGGTTCGTAGGTTCGAGCTTCGGTTCTCAGACGCCGTCTCGCTTGGCGGCGACGCGCTGCATCATCAGGCGGGCCACCATCGGTCCGGCGTTCTGGTTCTGGCCGGTGATCAGGTCGCCATCGGCCACGAAGTGATTGGCGAAGAAGTCGCCCAGCGGGTGGGTGCGGCTCTCGTAGAAGGCACCGGCCGCCTTCAGGGCGCTCTCCGGGTGGAGTGGCGTGATGCTCACGCCCAGGCTGTGCACTTGGCGGTCGGTGACCGCCGTCATACGGCGGCCCTTCACCAGCAGCTCGCCGTTGGGCAGGCGGGCTCCCAAGAAGCCCAGGGGCCCGTGGCAGATGCCCCCGAGCACCCGGCCCGCGGCGTGGGCCGCCGTGACCTGGGCGGCCACCTCGGTGGATTGGCCGAGGTCGAAGGCCGCGCCCCAGCCGCCGGCGAAGTAGAGGAGGTCGTAGCCGGCGGCGTCCACCTCGGTGATCGCCAGCGAGCCCATCAGCTTGGCCCGGAAGTCGGCATCGCCGATCAGGCGATCGTCGGAGGGCGTGCGCAGGGTCTCCTTCACCGACAGAGGGTCCACCGGCACGATGCCGCCGGCCGGGCTGGCCAGGTCGACCTGCATCCCGGCGTCGAGGAAGCAGTAGTAGGGCACCGTCAGCTCCGAGGCGAAGACCCCGGTGGCCACGCCCAGGTCGAGCACGCCGTGGTTGGTGGCCACGCAGAGGGCCCGGGTGCCCCGCAGGTCGAGCTTTTCGGCTTGGCGGTCCTCGGGGTGGAGGCCGATTGCACCCAGCAGAGCGCGAGCGGCCAGGTTCAGGGCCTTGGGCCGGCTGGGGAGTGTGCGGCTTGCCATGGTCGTCAGTTCCTTTCGGTCGAGGGTTCTTGGTCCGTGGATTCGGGGTCAGAAGCTGGCGCGCAGGCCGACGAGGAAGCCGGAGAGGGTCATGTCGACGTCGACCGACTCCTCGGTGTCGAAGTCCACGGCCATTCGGCGGTAGCCGGCGGTCGCGGCCCAGCGACCGGTCTCGCCGAAGTCCCAGGTGATCTCGGAGCCGCCGCTCCAGGTCAGCTTGGTGCTGCCAGAGCTCACGTCCACCCGCGACTGCCAGCTCCAGCGGGGCGAGAGGCGGCGGGTGTAGCGCAGGCCGAGGAGGGCGTCGATCAGGGTCTCCTCGGTGTCGTGCTGGACGCGTACCGGGGCCTGCCCGCCGCCCTCGAAGCGGGCGTCGATCTCGGCCCGCTGCGAGAGGATGCGCATGCCGTAGAGCAGGGCGAAGCCTTCGCCGTCGCCCTTCGGGTCGTAGAAGCCGCCGGCCTCGAAGAGGGTCATGCCGATCTCCGAGCTGAGCAGTGCCTCGCCGTTGCCGGCGGGCAGGGTGATGCGGTCATCGTCCGCCGAGAGCTGGACGTCGAAGAGGTCGAGGAACGCGCCGTGGGCACCGCGCTGCGCCTCGACGCGTACCTGGGCCACGGTCTCGAGGTCCTCGAGCAGGTCCTCGAAGGCGACCTCGCCGTCGAGCACCTGGCGGTCCTCGATGGTCACGTCGATGCCGACGTCGGTGGCCCAGGCGTAGGGGATGATCGTCCACTGCCAGTCGCTGGCGTAGGCCTCGGTGGCGGCGAAGGACAGCAGGGTGGTGAGGGCGGTGGTGGCGAAGCGGACGTTGAGGTTCATGACAAGGGCTCCTGGTTTCGGGTCGGGTTGAGGGTCTCGGCCGCAGGGGGCGCCTTGCGCAGCCGGCGGTCCAGGGTCTGGGCGAAGGTGTCGAGAGCCCGAGGATCGGTGACGGCCAGGGCTTCGAGCTCGACCGGGGTCAGCTCGATGCCTTGCTCGACGAGGGTGCAGAGCACCGCTTGCGGGTTGTCAGCGAAGCGCTGGCGGAGGCCGGAGTCGGTGGCCAGGCGGCCGATGAGGGTTTCGACGTTCCTGTGCATCGCCGGGGGTGGGATTGCGATCGCCGTTCCAGCTTCGGCCAGCCTGTTCCAGGTCTCGAACGGACGATGCAAAGAGCTGATTAGAAAGGGGTTGCTGGGATGAGCGTTGAGCTGTCCGATGGCCGGACACCTGGCTCGATCTGGACAGTTGCTCGAAAGCGGACAGGTGCGAGGCGGACAGATCGAGCTATGCTCCCGACAGCATCCGATGAGCGAGCCAGCGGACTCCCGTGGAGCGTCCTCCGAAGCGGCCTCGCTCGGCGAGCTGATCGTGCGGCTAACCTCGGCGCCGCTCGAGGATCCGCAGACCCTCCGCAGCTTCATCACCGCGGTCGAGCGGCTGTGGACCCTGGAACAGGCCCGGCAACGCCGCCGCGAGAAGCTCGAGGCCCTGCTGCCGGCGATCGCCGAGGCCCTCGACGTGCGCCAGGTCTTCCTCGGTCTCGCGGGCCTGATCCAGGAGATCGTCCCCCACGACGTGCTGGCCTTCTCGCTGCTCTCGCCGGACCGCGGCGGCGTGCGAGTGCAGGCGGCCACGCACGAGGGCATGCGCGAGATGCCGGAGTACCGCTTTTCCAACCAGACCGAGGCCCTCGACACCAACTGGAAATATCTGGTGGCCCACGACCTCGAACCGGTCGGCGAGGACGGCCTGCGGGTGCGCAAGACCCCTCGGGATGCGCCGCCGGACTACGACGTGATCCACCCCGGCCCCCTGTGGACCCGCTTCGTGGCCGGCGCCGGCATCCGCTCCAGCTTGCGGGTGCCCATCCGCTCCCGGGAGAGGCCGATCGGCGGCGTGGCCTTCCTGTCCCGCCAGCCCTTCGCCTACGACGACGAGGACGGGGCCTTCGCCTTCCGAATCGCCGACCACCTGGCCCTGGCGCTGGCCCACGAGGAGCTCGCCGAGGAGGCGCGGCGCTTCGCCCGGGCCGAAGAGCGGGCAGCCCAACTCGAGGCGCGGGTGGAGGTGCTCTCCCGCGAGCTGGAGCGCTGGAGCGCCCACCGTGCGCTCGGCGCCTCGGCGAAGTGGAAGAAGGTGCTCTCCGACGCCACCCAGGTGGCCGCCACCGACACCACCGTGCTGATCACTGGTGAGTCCGGCACCGGCAAGGAGGTGGTGGCCCGCTTCCTCCACCGCGGCTCACCGCGGGCCCGGGGCCCGTTCGTGGCGATCAACTGCGCGGCCCTACCGGAGCAGCTGCTCGAGTCCGAGCTGTTCGGTCATGAGAGGGGCGCCTTCACTGGCGCGCACAACGCGAGGCCGGGCAAGATCGAGCAGGCGGCGGGCGGTGTGCTGTTCCTCGACGAGGTCGGCGAGATGTCCCCGGCCGTCCAGGCCAAGTTCCTGCGCGTGCTCCAGGAGCGGGAGTTCCAGCGCCTGGGCGGCTCGCGGACCCTGAAGGCCGACGTACGGGTGGTGGCGGCCACCAACCGGGACCCCCGCCAGGCCATGGAGACCGGCGCGTTCCGCGAGGACCTCTACTACCGGCTGAGCGTGTTCGAGATCCAGCTGCCGCCCCTGCGCGAGCGCCCGGAGGACGTGCTGGCCCTGGCCGAGGCCTTCCTCGACGAGGTCGGCGAGAGCATCGGCCGGCCGGCGGCCGGCATCTCGGAGGACGCCCGCGAGCAGCTCCTGGCCCACAGCTGGCCGGGCAACGTGCGCGAGCTGCGCAACGCCATCGAGCGCGCGGTGATCCTCTGCCAGGGCGGCCTGGTCGCCCGCGAGCACCTTCCCCTGGCCCTGGCGGGCCCACCGGCCACCGCCGGCCCGGCGCCCGTAGCTCCGGAGGCCGGGCTGCCGCCCGGAGGGGTCCGGCTCGAGTTCGTGGAGCGCGACTACCTGGTCAAGGCCCTCGCCCAGGCCCGCGACAACAAGTCCAAGGCCGCCAGGCTACTCGGCCTCACCCGCGGCCAGCTCTACTCTCTCCTGCGCCGCCACGGCCTCACCGACGCGAAGCGCTAGGAGTGTGATCCACTCTCGTAATCGTCTCGACCCGGGTCACCGACGCCTACTCGCGGACGTGCTCACCAACGCGGGTGCGGGTCGCTAATCTTGCCGGACGGGGCGGCGCTGGCGCCGACCGAGCAGGGAGTGGCGCTATGCTGGCCGGGCCGTTACGGAGGCCCGGGCATGGAAACCGCCGTCGAAGTCTTCGCCCTGGTCAATCTGTCGATCATCGGCTTTTCCCACGTGCTCGCTTCCCGGGCCTGGGCGAGCTTTTTCGGCTTGCTCCGCGAGAAGGGCGAGCCGGGAGTCTTCGCCGTTGGTTTCATGAGTCTCTGGTTCGGCTCGATCATCGTGGCCTTCCACAACGTCTGGTCGGGCCTGCCGATGATCCTCACCCTCATCGGCTGGGGGCAGGTGCTGAAGGCCCTGATCTACTTCACCTTCCCAGCCTTCGGGCTGCGCCAGCTCGCCAGGGTGCCGCCCGAACGCGCTCCGCTCTTCGTCTACGGCGGGCTAGTCCTGCTCGCCCTGACAGCCCTCCTCGCCTACGACCTGATCTCCCGCTGAATAGGACCCTTTGGAGTGCGG
>JBIOYC010000132.1:0-39187 GCA_044869955.1 Thermoanaerobaculia bacterium
CTCTACCTCGACGACGAGGAGGAGACGGCCGTCTCGCCGCGCGATTGGCTCCTCGCGGGCTTCCCTCCCGAGCAGGTGGCCGCTCTGGCCGCCAATCTCTAGGATCGTGCCCAAGTTCCCCGAGCCACCTCCCGTGGTGGCGCTCGCCGACCTAGGGCCCCGGCGCTGTGAGGTACGAGCGCATCAGCTGTTGTGGCGCCTCCATTTTCGGGAGAATCCGTATCCCAGTGCCTGGAATCAGTTCCGTTTCTTCGGACCGACAGACTCTCGCTTCGATCACCACTTGCCGCCGCCTCGACAGCAGGAGCGAGGTGTGCTCTATGCGGCTTCCCACGGGGCAGTCTGCCTTGCAGAAGTCTTCCAGGAGAGTCGCCGGATCGATCGCTTCGACGGCCAGCCCTGGCTCGCTGCCTTCCGGCCCACTCGCGGCCTACACCTGCTCGACCTGACCGGCACCTGGCCCACACGGGCCGGAGCCTCCATGGCCATCGCCAGCGGCCACAGGGCTCGGGCGAGGAGGTGGGCGCAGGCCATCTATCTCGCCTATCCTCGGCTCGACGGCCTGCTGTACCCCTCGTCGATGTATGCAGGCCACTCCTGTCTCGCCCTCTGGGAGCGTGCCCGCGAGTCCATTCCAGACCAACCTGCGTACCATCGCCCGCTCACGGACCCAGCCCTCTTCCAGGCCCTCGACAGAACAGCCATCGAGATCGGCTACCGGCTGATCTGACCCCGGTATCCTCCGTGCTACGCTCCGCCGCAGCTCTTCTTCCTCTGCTCAAGGAGCCCTCATGCGCCCTCGCTTCGCTCTGGTGGTGGCCCTTCTCCTCACCCTCGGCTTCGGCCGACCTGGCCTGTCGCAGCCGGCGGCCACACCTTCGCGCACCCTCGTCCATGCTGGCCGGCTGATCGACGGTGAGTCTGCGGCGCCCCGCGACAAGGTCACGGTAGTGATCGAGCAGGGCCGGATCACCGCGGTCGAGAACGGCTTCACTCGCCCCAGTGCGGCTGACCGCGTGATCGACCTCGCGGACCACACCGTGCTGCCCGGCCTGATCGACCTCCACGTCCACCTCGGCACCGAGCCCTCGCCCCAGGCCTACCTCGAACGCTTCACCTGGAACCCGGCCGACGTCGCCCTGCGCGGGGCAGCCCATGCACGGGTCACCCTCGAGGCCGGCTTCACCACCGTGCGCAATCTCGGCGACGGCGACAACGTCACCGTCTCCCTGCGCGAGGCGATCCGCAAGGGCTGGATCCCCGGGCCTCGGATCTTCAGCGCCGGCAAGTCGATCGCCACCACCGGCGGCCATGCGGACCCCACCAACGGCTGGGCCGAGGACCTCCAGATCGACCCGGGCCCCCGCGAGGGCGTGGTCAACGGTGTCGACGACGCCCGCAAGGCCGTGCGGCAGCGCTACAAGGACGGCGCCGACCTGATCAAGATCACCGCCACCGGCGGCGTGCTCTCCCTGGCCAAGAGCCCGGACGCGCCGCAGTTCCGCGAGGACGAGGTGCGGGCCATCGTCGAGACCGCCCGCGACTACGGCTTCACCGTCGCCGCCCACGCCCACGGCACCGAGGGCATGAAGCGGGCGATCCGTGCCGGCGTGGACTCGATCGAGCACGGCACCCGGGCGGACGACGAGGTCTTCCGTCTGATGCGCGAGCATGGCACCACCCTGGTGCCCACCCTATCCGCTGGCCGCTACGTCGGCGAGAAGGCCAAGGTCGAGGGCTTCTACCCCGAGGTGGTGCGGCCCAAGGCCGCCGCGATCGGCTCCGAGATCACGGCGATGTTCCGGCGCGCGGTAGCCGCGGGGGTCAAGATCGCCTTCGGCACCGACGCCGGGGTCTTCCCCCACGGCGAGAACGCCAAGGAATTCCTCTACCTGGTCGAGGCTGGCATGAAGCCGATGGCGGCGATTCAGGCCGCCACCCGCGAGGCCGCCCGCCTGCTGCGCCAGGAGGAAAACCTGGGCACGGTGGCTCCGGGCAAGCTGGCCGACCTCGTGGCCACCCGCCGCGACCCCCTGGCGGACGTCTCGGCGCTGACCGAGATCGACTTCGTGATGAAGGACGGGGTCGTCTACAAGTCGCCGTAGGCAGTCAGCTGTCCCGGACTGTCATCCCGAGCGAAGCCGAGGGATCTCCTGGCTGGGCGACAGTGAAGGCAAGAGATCCCTCCGCTACGCCCGCTACGCGGGCTCCGGTCGGGATGACAATGGAGCCGGTTTTCACTGCCCTCCCGAGGTGGCTGGCACCTCGACGACCCGCCCCGCGGCCAGGAACCACAGCTCGAGGCGGGGTGGCGCCGGCAGGTCCAGGGCCTCGGCGAGGGCCCGACCGTAGAGGGTGAGCTGCGGGGCGTAGACGGCCGCGCGGGCCTCGACCTCCTCTCCCTCGACCTCGTCGGTCTTCCAGTCGGCGACCACCAGCGCCCCGGTCTCGGCCTCCCGGTAGACCAGGTCGATCGCCCCCGCGAGGAACGCCACCGGGCCGGATTCCTCCGCGGGCAACGCCACCGGCAGCTCCCGGGCCACCACCGCGCCGAAGAGGGCCCGGAAGCGGCCCGCCAGGGAGCCGTTGTGGAGGGTGTCCAGGAGCTGCCCGACCCGTTCGAGCGCAGCGATGCGCTCCTCCTCCGGCAGGTCGAGGAGTCTGCCGGGCAGGTCCTGCCGGCAACGCGCGGCGGCAGTGGCCGGATCCGCTGCGAAGTCGAAATGCTCGAGGACCCCGTGCACCGCCCGCCCCACGGCGAGGGCGAGGCTCCGCTCGGCCAGCGCCCCCCCCGGCCGCGGCCCTTCGGCGTCGAAGGCCTCCTCCAGCAGCCGGTGCGCTTCCGCGGAGATCGGCCCTCGCCACGGCCGGGCCTGCCGCTCGGCGGCCCGGCACTGACGCTCGGTCAGGGCAGTCACCGAGCGCTCGATCTCGGCCGCGGCAGGGAAGGCGGCCGCGGCGGCGGGCCGCGATTCCAGGGGGGGCAGCGGCGGCAGGAAGCGCCAGATCACCTCCCCGGGCACGGCCTCGAGGACCTCCGTCCCGCCCTCGAAGGCCGCGGCGAGATCGGGGGCCGGCGGCTGGCGGCGAGCCAGCAGCTCGGCGAAGACACCCGCACGGCCAGAGCCCGTGGCCGGGCGGCCGGCGATCACCAGCCGGTCCTTGGCGCGGGTGGCCGCGACGTAGAGCAGGCGAACCCGCTCGGCCTCCTCGATCGCCCGTCCTCGGTCCGCCACCTCCTGCCAGCCCGGCGACGGCAGGCCGAAGAGCTCCACCTCCCAGCGGCCGCCGATCCGCTTCGCCTGTGCCGCGGAGCGGTCCGAGCGGGTGGGCTTCTCCTTGTGAGTCTGGAGCAAGTAGACCCAGCGAAAGTCGAGGCCCTTGGCCTTGTGGATGGTGAGGATCTCGATCGCCCCATCGCCGGCCGCCGCCGGCCGGCCGCCGGTCTCTTCGCGCGCCTCGGCCACGGCCCGGCGCAGAAAGCGCAGGGCCTCCTCGACGTCACCGCCGCCGTCGAGAGTCGCCGCCAGGCGCTCGAAGAAGCGGGCCAGGTTCGCCGCCCGGAAGGAGCCGAGGTAGCGGGCGGCCTCGCTGCCTTCGATCAAGGTCCAGGCCCGCAGGTTCTCGACGAAGCTCGCCGCCGGATCGCGGGCGAAGGAGAGCCGGAGCCGGGCCAGGACGTCCAGGAAGGATGCGAGCGCCTCGTCCCAGCCGGCCAGCTCGGCGAGGCCAGGCACGTCTCCGGCCACGCCTACCAGCTCCGCGGCCACCTCGACCCCCATCCGTCGGGCCCGTGTCAGCGCCGCCTCGTCCGGCCCCCGGAGGTCCGTCGCGAGGCCGGGCAGGCCCCGCTGCCAGAGTCGGGGCAGAGCGGCGTCCGGCACCCCCACCCAGCTCGAGCGCAGGGTGGTCACCAGGGCCAGGTGGTCGGCCGGGTCGAGCACGGTGCGCACCAGGGCGGCGGCGTCCACCACCTCGCGGCGGCGGAAGTAACTCTTGTCCCGCGCCACCCGGTAGGGAACCCCGGCCTCCTCGAGGGCGGCCAGCACCAGGTCGAGATCGCCGGTCGAGCGCAGCAGAATCGCCGCTTCTTCCAGGGGGAAGCCATGCTCGGCCCGAGCCCGGGCCAGTTCCCGCGCCACGGCCCGCGCCTCCAGCTCGCTCGCGGCCCGCGAGGGAGTCTTCGCCCCAACCCTGCCGCCTTCTCCCTCGCGCCGCCAGGAGGCCCAATGCTCGACCGGCGCCATCCCCGCTGGCAGCGGCTCCCCGGCCGAGCGGTGGGCGACCAGGGGCTGGAAAGGAGGCTGGAGGCCAGGCCGGGCGATCATCACCGGCGCCATGAGACGTTCGACCTCCGCGAGCAGGGCCGGCACCGAGCGGAAGGAGACCGACAGCCGCTCGAGCCGCCCCCCGGCCGCCAGCACCTCGGCCACGAAGGCCTCGTAGGCCGCGAGGTCGGCGTTGCGCCAGCCGTAGATCGACTGCTTGGGGTCGCCGACCAGGAAGAGCACCGGCCGCTCGTCCGGGGGCCCCGCGAGCACGAGGGAGCGCAGCAGGTCGCATTGAGTGGCGTCGGTGTCCTGGAACTCGTCGACCAGGAGCTGGGTGATCCGCTTTCTCTCCCGGGCCGCCAGAGCCGGGTGGCGGGCGAGGAGGTCTCGAGCGCCGGTCAGCAGCTCCTCGTAGACCAGGACGCCCCGCTCCGTGCGCCGTCTCTCGACCTCGGCGAGGAGAGGACGCAGCACGGAGCGAGCGGTCTCGAAGTGCACGGCCGAAAGGCGGGTGAGCAAGCTCGCCCAGGCGGCGAGGTCGGCGGCCGGGGCCATCACCGAGGAGAGGCTCTCGCCTAGAGCGCTGGTCTCCCCCTTGTTGAAGGTCCCCTCGCCCCAGCCTTGGAGGCGGTCGAGGAGCTTCTTGGGCACCAGCTGGCGCACCCGGTCGCACCGTCGATCGAGCTCGGCGCTGTCGAAGGGCGAGCCGCCTGGATCCGAGTCGAGACCCGCGAGGGCCTCGACCGCCGCCAGGGCTCCCAACGTGATGCTGGCATTGCCCCGCACGGTGCTCAGAATCCCCCCACCGGCGGCGAGGAAGCGCCGCGCCGCCGCCGGCCCGGCCTTGACGAGCCCCCGGATCCGTTCGGGGGAGAACACCTCGCGCGCCAGCTCGGCCGAAGGCAGGCCGCTCGCGGCCAGCTCGGCGAGGGCCTCGGCCAGGTCTGCCGGCCCGAGACCGGCGGCGGCCAGTTGGCGGGCTGGCTCCCCCCGGCGGTAGACAGCGGCCAACGAGTCCTCCAGCACCTCGCGCACGACCCCCTCGGTGAGGTCCTTCTCGGCATCGACCTGGAAGGCCGGATGGAGCCCGGCCTCGAGCGGGTAGGTGCGCAGCAGGCGGGCGCAGAAGGCGTGGATGGTCGAGACGCTCAGCCGGTCGAGCTGGCCGAGGAGGGCCCGGGCCCGCGACGCCGTCGCGGCGGGATCGAGCCCGAGCAGCTCCGCTTCGAAGCCCTTGACCTCCTGCTCGGCACCGAGCCGGGCGAGGGCCGCGGCCACGCGCTCGGCCATCTCGGCGGCAGCCGCCTCGGTGAAGGTGATGGCGGTCACTCCGTCGAGCACCCGCGCGGCGACCCGGCCACCGGTCGCGTTCCCGGACTCGGCGAGGGCCGCGGCGGCGGCTTCCCAACCGTGCCCCAGACACCAGGCCAGGACGCGGGCCACCAGCGTCGCCGTCTTGCCCGTGCCGGCCCCGGCCTCGAGCACCACCGGCCGGGAGAGCTCGGTTTGGGCCGCCCGGCGCGCCGCGCGGTCGGCCTCGAAGAGGGAGGGCGCTCCCGGGGTCGCGCTCATTCGCCTCCTCCTTCCTCGCCACGGCCGAGCCAGAAGAGGTTGCGGGCCGCGGCCGGCGCGGGGCCTTCCGCCTCCCCCGCCGTCTCGGCCCACCGGGCGAAGCGCCGGCGCGCGCCGGAATCCTCCTGCAGACAGGCTTCCTTCACGGTGCAGGAACGGCAGCGAGGCCCCTGGTTCTCGAGCGCCGGGTCGAGCAGGCGGGGGGCCCGACTGCCCCGGGTCAGGGCCTCCGCCACGGTGCCAGCCACTTTGGAGAAGGCGGGGCGGAGGGCCTCGAGCTCTTCCGGCTCGAGGCGGAGCAGGCGCTCCTCCGGCCCCCAATCCAGCTCCGGCCGGCCCAGAAAGAGGTAGCCGCCGCCCGGACCGCCGGGCACCGCCGAGGCGTAGGCCACGCCCTGGAGCCAGCGCCCCGTGGCCACCAGGGCGGGCAGGCGCTTCCGATCGGGTGACGAAGCCGGAGGCTCGGCTCGGGTGTCGTTCAGATAGGGCCTTCCGGCCTTGAGGTCGAGGAAGGTCGGCTCCCCGGCGAGGGGCAGCAGTAGATCGGCGCGGAAGCCCACCCGCAAGCCCTCGGGTCTGATCACGGCCTCCCCCCTCACCTCCGCCCCCACGACGGTCACCACGGGTCCGAGGCTCTCGCGCAGCACCTGCCAGAACACCGCCGCTCTCGCGGCCAGGGCTGGCGACAGGAGCGGCGCCCCGTCCGCCCGCGCCACCCTCTCGGCCTCCCGCTCGAGCTCGGCCTCGATCTCGGCTGCCGGCGGCAGAGGCACGCTCACCGGCGGCCGACCCAGGGCCTCGGCGAGGTCGACCTCCAGGGCCCCGCCCGCTCCCGCCACCAGCCGGGCAAGCAGGCGATGCACGGTCGTGCCCACCAGACGCGGCGACAGCTCGGGCAGACCGGAGCGGGGATCCGGCAGGGCGCCCAGGCGGAGGTCACGACCGAGGAAGCTCTGCCAGGGGCAGGCGGCGATGGCCTCGATGGTGGTGACCGGCAGCAGCTCCGGCGCGTCGCCGGTGCCGAGCAGCCCGAACCAGGGCCCCAGCCGCCGAGCCCGCGCCCGGCCTTCGGGAGTGCCGAGGTCGGGATCGAGCTCGTCGAGCACCGCCCGGCGCAGGCGCGGCGGATCCCTCCGGCCGGCGACGGCGAGGGCGGGGGGAAGGGCGGCGACGTAGGCCCGGCGGTCGCAGGAGAGGCCGGCGGTGATCAACCACTCATGTGCCGGCCAATCGCCGTCCCCCAAGGTGCCAGCCGAGTTGGGGACGCCCCCCGAGCCGCCCGGGGAGATCCCTCGGCTTCGCTCGGGATGACCCTGACTTCGTTCGGGATGAGTCTCGGGGGCGGGGGTGCCGGACCAGCGCAGGCGGTCGACGAAGGGAGACGCCGGCAGGGGTTGGCCGGCCTCGTCCGCCAGCGCCCAGGAGACTTCGACGGCCGGTGCCGAGCCGAGCAGCTGGGCGAAGAGGTAGCTCTCCTCCTCGACTCCCAGCCCCTTTACCGGCAGGTCGGGCAGCAGGAGAGTGAGGGCCCGGCGCAGGTCGTCCGGCAGGAAGGGATCCTCCCGCACGGCCCGCGGGAAGAGACCGGCCTGGGTCCCCAGCAGGAAGACGTGGTCGAAGACCCGGCCCCTCGCCTCGGTCAACGACAGCAGCTGGATCCCGCCTCCGGCTCCTCCCAGCGGCCGGGCGTCCAATCGCCCCTCCGCCCGCTCGGCGAGCAGGAAGAGCTCTTCGGGACCGAGGGCCAGATCGCCCGGGAGCTCGGCCTCCAGGGCCGCCAGCACCTGCCAGGGTCGGGCGCTCTGTGGCTCGGGGAGCCAACCGAGAGCCTCCGCGAGGAAGCTCCGGGCATGGGCCAGATGCACGGCCAGCGGGCGCGGTCCCCCGTCCCGCCCGGGCCAGCGTTCGAGGCCGAGGGCCGCTCGCCTGGCCCGCACCAGGGCGGCGCGGAGGCTCGGCCCCGGCAGACTCCTTCGCGGGCGCCCGGTCTTCGCGACCTCGCCTTCCTCGTCCTCCGTCTCCTCGATGCTCGCGGCAATCGGCAGGGGAACCTCTCCGGCGACCAAGACCGCGGCGGGATCCAGCCTCACCAGGTCGGCGAGACGCGAGGCGCCGAGGATGCGCAGGGCCAGCCGCAGCTCGGTGCTGCCTCCCTCTCCCGCCGCTTCCAGCCAGCGGTCGACGGGTGTCGCGGTGCCGGAGCGCAGCAGCTCCAGGAAGGCTGCCGTGCGGCGCTCCGGACCGCCGGGAGAACCCGGGGTGCCGGGAGCTGAGAACGGCACGCCGAGTCGGCCGAAGGCCTCCGCCAGGGGCAAGCGATAGGGGCCGAGATCCCGGGCCATGAGGGCGATGCCCTCGGGCACGGCGCCGGCATCGAGCAGGGCCCGCGCCGCCTCGACCGCCCGGCGCGCCTCCGCGCCCGGCGTGGCGCAGGGATGGAGCGACACCGCCGAGACCTCAGGGTCCTCCGCCGGTGCCAGGTCGGCGGCCGGCCGGCCGGTGAGGCGCAGGACCAGGCGGTCGGCGAAGGCGAGGCCACCAACGCCGGGCGAAGGCAGGTCGAGGAAGGTCTCCGCCCCCCGGGCCGCGACCAGGGTCTCCAGCAGGTCCAGGGCGAGGCCGGTGGCATCCGCCCAGCCGTGGAGGAGGATGGCGCGGGCCGAGAGCAGCTCCGGGCGCTCGCGCAGCAATGCCGCCGCCCGGGAATAGGCCTCGCCGGTGCGGCCGAGGCCCAGGGCCGCGAGCTCCTCTCCGGTGGCGGCCGCCGCCCGCAGGAGGGCGCGGGCGCGCTCGAGGGTAGGCCGCGGGAAGACCGCGGAGAGGGCCTCCACCCGTTCCAGACAGGCCTCGAGATGGGCGCTCTCGAAGCCGGCGTCGAGCAGGTCCCGCACCGTGCCGGCGAGGGCGCCGTAGCCGTCGGCGAAGGCGGAGAGGGCCGCGGCGAGGGCCCGCTCGGCCCGTGCTCGCCGCCGGACCAGCACTTCGAAGGCGAGGCCTCCCGCGGGCATCGGCTCCCCCGC
Source organism: Thermoanaerobaculia bacterium (assembly GCA_044869955.1). Taxonomy (GTDB): domain Bacteria; phylum Acidobacteriota; class Thermoanaerobaculia; order Multivoradales; family SZUA-115; genus CALMKX01. The sequence continues at coordinate 8,864 of JBIOYC010000132.1, forward strand.
CTCGCCGAGCACCCGCCGGGCGGTGGCCCAGAGGGTCTCGATCGCCACCCCGGCGAAGGCCCGGCCGCGATGGCGGAGCCAGGACGTCACGAGGTGATCCGCGAGGCTGGTGGAAGGCACCACCACCAGGACCGGCCTGGCCAGTGCGGCCGGATCGGCCCTCGCCGCGGCGGCCAGCCCGTCCAGCCGCTCGAGCAGGCGGGCCTCGATCTGGCGGGGCCCCTGCCCCACCGTCCAGGCCGCCTGGCGCGGGTCGTTCGAGGTCAAGTCTCCCGTGCTCGCTGTCATACTCTGCGGCCGCCGATGACCACCCAGGCTTCCCCCTCTCCCGGCCGCGCCGCCCTCTTCGCGGTCTACGCCACGGTCTTCCTCGATCTGCTCGGCTTCGGGATCCTGCTTCCGGCGCTACCCTACTATGCCCAGCGCCTGGGAGCCTCCGGCACCGGCGTCGCCCTGCTCTTCGCTTCGTACTCTCTCGCCCAGCTGGTCGGAGCCAACCTCCTGGGCCGGCTCTCAGATGCCCGCGGACGGCGCCCCGTGCTGCTGCTCTCGCTGGTCGGCTCCGCCCTGGGGATGACCGCCTCCGGCCTCGCTCAGAGCCTCGCCACCCTCTGCGCCGCGCGGGCCCTGGCCGGCCTCTCGGGCGGCAGCATCGGCACCGCCCAGGCGTTCATCGCCGACACCACGACGCCGGGAGAGCGGCCGGCCCGCATGGGGGGGCTGGGAGCGTCGATCGGCCTCGGCTTCGTCGCCGGCCCGGCCCTGGGCGCGCTGCTGCTGGGCCGCGGCCTGGGCTTCGCCGGCGCCGCCTTCACCGCCGCCGGGCTCGCCCTCGCCAATCTGGTGTTCACCTTCCTGGTCCTGCCGGAGTCGCGCCGGCCCGGCGACACGCCCACCGCTTCCCGGGGCCTCGCGGCCTGGCGCACGGCCATCAGCCGGCCGGCCCTGCGCCCGGTGCTCGCCGCCTCGTTCCTGGTCATCGCGGCCTTCGTGGCGATGGAGACGACCTTCGCCCTCTGGACGGAGGATCGCTTCGGCTTCAAGGAACCCGAGTTCGGCCTGGTGCTCACCCTCGCGGGAGCAGTGATGGTGATCGTCCAGGGCGGGCTGGTCGGCCCGGCCAGCCGCCGCCTCGGGGTGCGCCGGGTGGCGGTGGCTGGCGCCACCGTCCTCGGTCTGGCCCTGGCGGCGATGCCCTGGGCCCCGAGCCAGGCCTGGCTGCTGGCCAACGTGGCCGTGATGGCCCTGGGCCTGGGCCTGGCCCTGCCGAGCGTGTCGGCTCTCCTCTCCCAGCTCTCGGCCGCCGACGACCAGGGCAGCGTGCTCGGCGCCGGTCAGTCCCTCCAGGCCCTGGCCCGGGCCACCGGCCCGCTGGCGGCCGGAGCCCTCTTCGACCTCGGCCCCACCTTGCCCTACTTCTGGGCGGGGGGCTTGGGGCTCTTGGCGGCTTGGGTGGTGGGCAACTCGGCGAAGGATGTTACGCTTCCAGGCGTAAGACCTCCTGGAGTGGAGCACCAGCCGTGAGGAGAAGGGGAAAGCCGTGAACCGCCTCCGTGTGTCCCTGGGCTCGACAGCCGTCGGCCTGCTCGAACGGCGCAAGGACGGCGGCTGGCAGTTGCACTTCGAAGACGTCTACCTCGCGGATCCACTGCGGCCGGTGCTCGGCCAGACCTTCGAGCACGAGCGCCTCCGGCGACCCAAGAGCCGCATTCCCGCATTCTTCTCGAACCTGCTCCCCGAGGGGGCCCTGCGGGACCTCGTGGCTCGCCCGGGGACGCGCAAGATGTCGCAGCCTTCGAACCCGGCTCGCGAAGAGCCGGAGCTGCTGGCCCGGCTCGGCGGAGACCTCCCCGGTGCCGTGATCGTCACCCTCGAGCATGGGGATGAGGTCGACGAGCCGACTCACGGCCACGGCGACGAGATGGCCGAGGCCCTTCCTGCGCAGCCCTGGAAGTTCTCCCTCGCCGGGGTCCAGCTCAAGTTCTCGGCCCTCCGCGAGGATCGGCGCCTGACCATCCCGGTGGGCGGCCAGGGTGGCGACTGGATCCTCAAGGTGCCGAGCCCCTTCTACCCCGCTCTCCCCGCCAACGAGCTGTCGATGCTGGAGTGGGCTCGCCGCTCCGGCATCGAGGTGCCGGACTGCGGGCTGGTGGGGCTGGATCAAGTCAGCGGGCTGCCGGCGATCCCCGGGCTGCAAGAAGGCGAAGCGCTGGTGATCCGCCGCTTCGACCGTGAGCCCGGCAGGAGGATCCACCAGGAGGATTTCGCCCAGGTCTTCAACGTCTACCCTGAGCAGAAGTACGGCGGTCACAACACCGAAAGCCTGGCCCGCTCGGTCCTTTCCGTGGGTGGCGAGGCGGACCTGCAGGGGCTGGTCCAGCGCCTGGTCTTCAACGTCCTGTGCGGTAACGGCGACGCTCACCTGAAGAACTGGGCCCTGCTCTACCCGGACGGCCGGCAGGCGAGGCTCGCCCCGGCCTACGACCTGGTCTTCACCCGCGCCTACCTGCCGAACGACGACCTGGCCCTGAACCTCGGCGGCACCAAGCGCTTTCAGGACATTTCCTTCGAAACGTTTCGAAGCCTGGGCGAGAAGATCGCGTTCGATGCCGAGCAGGTCGAGCGCTGGGCGCGGGAGGCTGCCGAGCGCATGCGCACCGGCTGGTCCGAGCTGCGCGCCGAGCTGCCCATGCCCGAGGAGATGAAGAAGGCCCTCGAGCGCCACCTCGAGTCGGTTCGACTCTGACTCGCCTACAGCACCGAGCCGGTCAACACCGCCCGGGCCACCGAGAAGTAGAACAGCAGCCCGAAGACGTCGACCAGGGTGGCGACGAAGGGGGCGGAGGCGCTGGCGGGGTCGAGGCCGAGGCGTTTGAGGAAGAGGGGCAGCATCGCCCCGGAGAGGGTGCCCCAGAGCACGACGCCCAGCAGCGCGGTGCCAATCGTCACGGCGTAGAGCAGGTAGTGCTCGCCATAGGTGCCGAAAGCCTGCTCCCACAGCACGATCCGGCCGACGCCGATGGCCGCCAGGATCAGCCCGAGCGCCAGGCCCGAGGCGAGCTCGCGGCGGGCGATGCGGTACCAGTCGCGCAGCCTCACCTCGCCCAGAGCCATGGCCCGGATCACCAGGGTCGAAGCCTGGGAGCCGGAGTTGCCGCCGGAAGAGATGATGAGAGGGACGAAGAGGGCGAGCACCACGGCCTTGCTGATCTCGTCCGAGAAGCGGCCCATGGCCGAGGCGGTGATCAGCTCGCCGCAAAAGAGCAGGGCCAGCCAGCCAGCCCTTTTCTTGACCATTTCGCCGAGGCCGGTCTCGAGGTAGGGGGCGTCGAGGGCCTCGAGGCCGCCCAGCTTGTGGATGTCCTCGGTGGCCTCCTCCTCGACCACGTCGACGATGTCGTCGACGGTGACGATGCCCTTCATCCGGCCCTCGGCATCCACCACCGGGATCGCCGTCAAGTCCTCCTCGGCGAAGACCCGGGCGACCTGCTCCTGGTCCATGTCCTCGGGGACCGTGACCACCTCACGCTGCATCACCTCGCGCACCGGCCGGGCACCCGGCGCGGCGAAGAGGTCGCGGAAGGAGACCACGCCCAGAAGCCTCTGCTCCGAGTCGAGGACGTAGACGTAGTAGAGGGTCTCGAGGCGCCCCCGGGCCTGGAGCCGCAGGTAGCTGATCGCCTCGTCCACGGACATGTCGGGCCGTAGGCGGGCGAAGCGCGGGCTCATCAGGCCGCCGGCCTCGTCCTCCGCGTAGGCCAGCAGGGCGCGCACGTCACGCCGGGTGGGCTCGTCGAGGAGGGCCAGCAGCTCGGGACGGTCCTCCGGATCGAGCTCCTGGAGCGCGTCGGCGGCGTCGTCCGGGGCCAGCAGGCGCAGCCAGACCCGCTGCTCGGTCGGGCGCAGCTCGGTGAGGAGCGCCGCCTGGCCATGGGAGGGGAGGCTCTGGAAGAAGTCGTCCGCCTCGGTCGGATCGAGCAGGCGGAAGCCCTCGACCTGCTCGGGAGGAGCCAGGGCCGGCCAGGCCTCGTGCAGCTCCTCGGCGGTCAGCCGGGTAGCGGGGACGAGCGTTTCCACGGCGCCGAGCATAACCGCAACGGGCCGCCTCCGAGCCCGCCGTGACGGCGTTGTGACGGGGCGGTCAGCGCCCGAAGCGGCGCTGGCGCTGGTGGTAGGAGCGCAGGGCCCGCAGCAGGTCGATTTTGCGGAAGGCGGGCCAGTTGGTGTCGCAAAAGTAGAACTCGGAGTAGGCACTCTGCCAGAGCAGGAAGCCGGACAGACGCACCTCGCCGCTGGTGCGCAGGATCAGATCCGGCTCGGGCAGCCCCGAGGTGTAGAGGTGGGGCTCGATGGCACGGTCGTCGAAGCCGGCCATCACCTCGTCGAGACCCTTGCCCTGGCGCTTCGACTCGGCGAGGTAGCTGCGGAAGGCGTCCGTGATCTCTTCCCGGCCGCCGTAAGCCATGGCGATGTTGAGCTGGAAGCGCTCGTAGCTGGCGGTGACGTCCTCCGCCCTCTGTATCGCCTCCTGCAAGCTGTCCGGGAGCAGCTCGAGCTTGCCCAGGTAGCGCACCCGCACCTCGTTGGTGTGGACGTCGGAGTGCCCGGCGAGGCGCAGGGTCTCGCGCTCGAAGAGCTGGAGCAGGGCCTCGACCTCGGACATGTCCCGCGAGAGGTTGTCGAGCGAGAAGCTCCACACGGTGACCACCGGGATGTCGAGCTCGTAGCACCAGGACAGGACCTCGCGCAGCTTCTCCGCCCCGCGCTCGTGGCCGAAGCGGCAGTCGCCCAGGCCGGTCTCGCGCGCGAAGCGACGGTTGCCGTCCATGATGATGCCGATGTGCCGCGGCAGCCGCCAGGTGTGTACCTCCTCGGTCAGCCGCTTCTCGTACAGGACGTAGAAAGGCCGTTTGATGTAGCCCTTCAGCGTCTGCCAGACGAAGGAGAGGCGGCGTGGGCGTGCTTTGGGCGCGGGGATCGAGAGAGGTGCGGTCAGGGTTTTACCCTCGGGTGCCGAAATGCCGTAGGGGCATGATGTTACACCAAACGGAACGCTGAGGCGGAGGCCCGCGAGTCTGCGGCATTGCCCATCGTACGCTCCTGACTGCCGCTGACGATGAGACGCCCTCCCCCGCCCCAACGCTAGACTGTCCACTCATCCAGGGGAGGCTCAGGTCTCCAAGCCGGAAAGTTCTCGGTAAGGAACCGCGCGCGATCATCCTCAGGCACTGACCCCAGGAGACACCCTTGCGACTCGCCTCCAGCCATCTCAACGGCCTCGCGCCTACCTCGATCGCTTCCGATGAGCCGGGTACTTCTCGTCGAGGATCATGAACGCCTCGCCCTGCTGATGCGCAAGGGCTTGGCGGCTGCCGGAATCGCCGTCGACCTGGCCGACAGCATCGACGCCGGCTGGGCCGCGATCGAGCAGATGCCTTACGAGGCCGTGGTCCTGGATCGGGGTCTGCCTGACGGCGACGGTTTGCATCTCCTGCAGAAGATGCGAGGCGCCGGAGTGAGCACGCCCTGTCTCATCCTGACGGCACGCGATGCTCTGCACGATCGCGTCGCCGGCCTCGAGGCGGGGGCCGACGACTACCTCCCCAAGCCGTTCGCCATGGACGAGCTCGTAGCGCGGGTGCGCGCGCTGCTCCGCCGCCCCGTCGAGCGCCGCTCCCTCGATCCGACTCACCGCGATCTGACGGTGCGCTCAGACTCGGGTGTCCTGTGCAGCGGAGAAGAAGCGATCACGCTGGCTCCGGCGGAGCTTCAGATCATGCTGCATCTACTACGCAGACCGGGTGAGGTGGTACGACGCAGCGCTCTGGAAGCAGTGGCGTGGGGGCTCAGCGACGCGGTGACTCCGAACGCGCTCGACGTGGCACTGCATCGCCTTCGACGCAAGATGCGCGCGATCGGCACCCGTCAGAGAATCGTCAACGTGAGAGGTCATGGCTATTCGCTTCGCGAAACCAGTGCGGCTCAGTAGCCTGGGCCTGAAGGTCTTGGCGGCCTATGTGGTCGGCGCCCTCTTGAGCATCGCGCTGGCCATCGCCGCCGCGGTGTGGATGGTTCGGCACGATGTTCTGGCTGACTTGGAGCTGCGAGAGCGCGCAGGCACGTTGGCGAGCAGGGTCACGTTCGACCCCGACGGCAGGCCTGTCGGAATCGATGCGAGCGAGGCCGACCTGGCCTGGCTGTACGATAGCCTCCCCCAGGAGAGCGCCTACCGCGTGGTGGATGCGGAAGGGAACGTCGTGCTCGTTTCGAAAGCTGGCGAGGCGTTCTGGCGAGCCAGCGCTGGTGGGGCCAGGCTGGAGCGAGACAGCTGGGTCTTCGAACGCGACGGTGTGGCCCTGTACGGTGCGACGGAGCTTTTCGAGCACGACGGTCGGCGGTGGTACCTGCAGGTCGCCACCAGCGAGCGCCTCACGAAGCTCCTTCAGCGCAAGTTCGCGCTGCCGTACATGGGGACCGGCATCGGCATCCTCAGTGCCTTGCTGGTCGTCGCCTTCGGCCTGTGTGCCTACGTGACGCTGCGCTATGCGCTCAAGCCGCTGCGCGAAATCTCCGCAGCCGCGGCAGCCATCTCGCCTCGCTCGCTTCACGCGCGGCTGCGGGCCGAGGCGGTGCCAGCAGAGATCCGCCCGCTCGTCGACAGCTTCAACCGGGCGCTGGAACGTCTCGATCACGGCTATCGCGTGCAGAAGGAGTTTCTCGGCAACGCAGCTCACGAGCTGAAGACCCCACTTGCCTTGATCCGTGCGCAGATCGAGCTCATGCCGGATGGCGAGGACCACTGCTCGCTGCTGAACGACGTGGAGCACATGACGCGGCAGGTTCAGCAACTCCTGCTCCTAGCCGAAGCCAGCGAAGTCCAGAGCTACAGCTTCGCAGAGCTCGACGTACCGGAGGTGGCGAAGGAGGTTGTCGCCTACCTGCAGCGCAAGGCGGACACGGCGGGGGTCCGACTAGCGACGTCCGGCGGAAGCTCCGGCGTGAGGTGGCTGGCCGATCGAGGCGGCCTTTTCACCCTGCTCAAGAACCTCCTGGAGAACGCCATCGAGCACGCGCCCCGGGGCACCGAAGTGCTCTTGGAGGTTCGCTCCGAGGCAGTCTCGGTGCGCGACCATGGGCCCGGCGTGAGTGAGGAGCAGCTCGCACAGATCTTCTCGCGCTTCTGGCGCGGAGCCCATCGACGCGATCACGGCGCGGGTCTCGGTCTGTCCATCTGCCAGGAGATCGCGCTCGCCCATGGCTGGACGCTCTCGGCCCATCGGGAGAATCCTGGTTTGCGACTCTGCGTCGCGTTGTCGGCGTCCCAGCTGCCTCCAAGTCGCTGACCCACACCTTCGGCTCCACGGTAAGTTCTCCGTAAGGGGCCCCGCACCAGCATCGGCGTGTTCGTCATGACCTCCAGAGGAGGAGTACCATGCCAGACGCACGCGCCCGAATCGAGTCTCATCCAACAACACTCTCGGCAGCGGAGTCGCTACTCCGGGTCGCCGTGCTCACCGTGTTGGCTATGGCTGCAAGCCTGGTGAGCAGGCCGCTATCAGCAAGCGACGAGCGGAGCCAAGTGAAGAAGCCAGCGGAAGAGGCACCAGCGGAAGAAGTGCCACAGGACGAAGGGCCCGAAGCGGAAGTCCCCGAGGATGAAACATCCGGCGAGGAGGTGTTTGCCGATGACGTGGTGGTGGTCGGCACTGCAACCAGGACCTCGACCGAGATGGATCAAGAGACAGAGGAGCTGCTGGGCGTTGCCGGTGCCGCCGATGATCCCCTGCAAGCGATCTATACCCTCCCTGGGGTGACGTTTTCGACCAGCGATGGGCCCGGCGGAGGCGATCCGGTCATCCGGGGCTCCGCGCCTCAGGACAATGCCTACTTCATGGATCTGATCCCGGCCAGATACATTTTCCACCTCTTCGGCAACAGCATCTTCGACAAGAACCTCATAAGCTCCTTTGACCTCTATCCTGCCGCATTTGCGAGCAAGTATGGGAACGCCACCGGCGGCGTCGTTGACGTCGCGTTGCGAGAGCCACGAAACCAGGCCTTTACCACCACTGTGCATTCCAGCCTATTGACCGCAGGTCTCCTCGTAGAGACTGGCCTTGGCGACGGACAGGCTCTCTACGCAAGCTACCGCCGGAGCACGCTGGACCTGCTGCTCGATGAGGAGGACATCGACGAAGACGACCTTCAAATCGACGACCTGCCGGTGTCCGACGACTACCAGCTGAAGTACACCTGGCTTCTCGATCGGAACAACAGTGTCTCCTTCGTGGCCGCCGGCGCGGCGGACACCCTGGCAGCGACCTTCGAGGAGAACCATCGGGAAGCCCTCAGAGACCCTGACTTCGCCGGGCCGGCGTCACTGAGCATGGGATTCGACAGTCAGGGCGTCGTGTGGGACTGGCAGAGGGGCGGTCGTGACTTCACCGGGGTCGTCTCCCATATCAGTGAAGACAACAACCTGACCTACGGCAGGAATCAGCATGAGAAGACCCACTCGGACCGCTACGTCTCGCGACTCCTCTACGGCCAGACCCTGAACGACCGTCACTCTCTCTCCCTGGGGCTGAGCCTCGAAGAGGTCAGCTACGACCTGGACTTCAACGCGAAGCTGGTCGCCTGCAACGACCTGGATCCGGAGTGTTCGACGGTCGACGCCGAGTACGTCTCCTACGTTGACACCCTGGACGTCCTGACTCACGAGGTCTTTCTTCAGGACAGGTGGTCCCTCGGCGAGAAGAGCGCGCTCACAATCGGACTTCACTACAGCGGTGACGACTATCTCGACGATGGGCGAGTCGAGCCACGCTTGAGCTTCGAGCACAGGATCAATGACCGCCTCTCGACCCATCTCGCCGCGGGACAGTACTCACAGCTGCCGCAGCTGCGTGAGATCGTCGACGTGCTGGGGAATCCGAACCTGAAGACCGTGAAGTCTGATCACTATGTCTGGGGAGTCACTCAGACGCTGGGTGGCGGCTGGCAATGGAACGCCGACGCCTACTACAAGGACATGACGGACGTGGTCACCTCCGCCGAGCAGGACAGTGCGGCAGAGAACTACAGCAACGGGGCGGAAGGTCGTGCCTATGGCCTGGAGCTCCTGGTCAGGAAGAACCCGACCCAGGGCTGGTCCGGCTGGGCTTCGCTGAGCCTGTCCGAGTCCGACCGGACCAACACGACGACCGGGGAAAGGGTGAGGTTCCAGTACGACAAGCCGATCCTGTTCAACCTGGTCGGCAACCGCCGGCTCGGCCGGTTCTGGACCCTCGGCTTCCGGTGGAATTACCAGAGCGGCGGGCGATATACGCCCGTTGTCGATCTCCTGCCGAGCGCGACCCAGCCGAATGTCATCGAACCCGTCTACGGCAAGCTCAATTCAGAACAGTATCCCGACTATCATCGTCTCGACATCCGCGCTGAGTATACGCGCCCGAAGGATTGGGGATACTGGAAGCTCTACGTCGATGTCATCAATGCATACAACCAACGCAACATCACGGGCTATGAATACGCACCGGATGGTAAGGAGCTCATCTCGCCGCCTCCTGGCTATGGCCAGCATGTTCCCGTGACGAAAACAGTGACGGACGGGCTTTTCCCCTCGATTGGTTTTGAAGTGCGGTTCAAGTTGGGTGCTCCCCGGTAGGCTGGTCCTGATCGGCCGTTCGTCCTTGGCGGTGTGGGAATTGTGCGCGCTTTCTCTGTGAGCGGTGGCTGAAGGAAGGGGCCCTCTCCGCGATAAGCTCCCGCCTTATGCCCCGCATCCAACTCCCTCGCGGTGGCCGGGCTGTCGGCTTGGTCCTGGGTGTTGTGGCCTACCTGGCGATCCTGCTCTTCGCCGCTCCCCTGCGGGCCGACCCCGCCTGGGGCGCCCGGCCGGCCTTCGCGGCTGCGGCCGCGGCGTTGATGGCGATCTGGTGGCTCAGCGAAGCGATCCCGATCTACTGGACGGCTGCCCTGCCCTTGCTGCTCTTCCCGCTGACCGGGGTGTTCGGGCGGGGCCTCTTGGGGGACCTCGGCCGCACCGTCGACGCCTACGTCGACCCCTACCTCTTCCTCTTCGCCGGCGGCATGGCCATCGCCGGCGCCATGCAGCAGTGGAACCTCCACCGCCGCATCGCCCTGTCGGTGATGAAGGCGATCGGCACCGAGCCGGCGCGCCTGCTGGCCGGCCTCCTCGCGGCCACGGCCTTCATTTCGCTGTGGATCTCGAACACCGCCACCGCCGCCATGATGCTGCCCATCGGCCTCGCCCTGATCGCCCAGATCGAGCGCTCGACCGGGGGCCGGCGCCTCCAGCACTTCGGCGCCGCCCTGATGCTCGCCATTGCCTACGGCGCCAACGTCGGCGGCATCGGCACCAAGATCGGCACGGTGCCCAACGCCCAGTTCGCCGGCTTCCTGGAACGCCGCGGCACCCCGATCTCCTTCCTCGAGTTCATGGCCGTGGGCCTGCCCTTCGTGCTCATGTTCCTGCCGGTGGTCTGGCTCGCCCTGTGGCGCATCGGGCGCAAAGAGGACTTCGGCGCCGCCGTCGGCGCCGCCGTGATCGCCGACGAGCTGGCCCGCCTCGGGCCGGTGCGCCGCGCCGAGAAGATCATCCTCGCCGTCTTCGCCGTCACGGCCATGGTCTGGATCTTCGGCAAGGGCCTGGGGGCGACGTTGGCCCGCGTCTGGCCGGGGGCGGGCATCACCTCCGCCCACGTCGAGGGCGGGGTGGCCGTGCTCGCCGCCCTGGTGCTCCTGCTGTTGCGCTCGGAGCGGCAGCCGGTGCTCGCCCTCGCCTCGCTCAAGGCCGTGCCGTGGGAGACCTTGCTCTTGCTCGGCGGCGGCTTCGCCCTCGCGGCGGGCGTGCAGGACAGCGGCCTTTCGGTCTTCCTGAGCCGCGAGCTCGCCGGCATCCGCGACCTTCCCCCGGGGCTCCAGGTGGTGATCGCCGCCCTCGCCGCGGTCGGCATCTCGGCGGTGGCCAGCAACACCTCCACCATCGCCGTGCTGCTGGTGGTGCTGGCCGAGGCGGCGGCGCCGGAGATCCTCCCGACCGTGCTTTTCACCGCCACCGTCGGCGCCTCCTGCGACTTCGCCCTGCCGGCCGGCACCCCGCCCAACGCCATCGTCTTCGGCAGCGGCTACGTCACCATCCCGCGCATGGCCCGGACCGGCGTCGTCCTCGACCTCGCCGCCGCCCTGCTGGCGGCAGCCTGGTGCTGGCTGGTGGTCGACCTGGTGCTCTGAGCCCCCGTCCTCACTCCGAACGCAGCGTTTCGCTCGGCGCCACTCGCGCCGCGGTGCGGGCTGGTAGGAAGTTGGCCAGCAGGGCCACCGCCGCGATCAGCGTCGGAATGATGACGAAGGTCAAGGGATCGACCGCGTTGATGCCGAACAGGAACTGGCGCAGTAGCTGGGAGGCCGCGAGGGCCAGCAGGATGCCCAGCCCCAGGCCGATACCCACCGTGCGCATGCCCTCGCCGACCACCAGCCGGACGACGTCGCGGGTCTCGGCGCCCACGGCCATGCGGATCCCCACCTCGCGCCGGCGCCGGGCCACCGAGTAGGCAACCACGCCGTAGATCCCCACCGCCGCGAGCAAGATGCCGAGCAGGCCCAGGAGGCCCAGGATCAGGGCGCCCATGCGGGCCGGGAAGAGCATGAAGGCGAGGTGCTCGGTCAAGGTCTTGAGCTCGAAGATCGGCACCTCGCGGTCGATCTCCTCGACGGTCCGGCGAATCGGCCCCACCAGGGGGCGAGCATCCCCGGCCACCGCCACCACCACCGCGGCCATGGCGTTCCAGTCCTGCTCGTGAGCCGTGTAGACGAAGGGCCGCGGCGACTCGCCGAGGGTGCGGTACTTGCCGTCCGCCGCCACCCCGACCACCTCGTGCCAGGGCTCGTCCTCCCCGAAGCGCACCTTCTTGCCCAGCGCCGAGACGCCGGGGAAGTGCTGGCTGGCCGCCGTCTGGTTGAGGATCACCACCCGCGGCGAGTCCGCGGTCTCGCTCGGGCCGAAATCCCGCCCGGCCACCAGGTCGATGCCCAGAGTGCGGAAATAACCGCTGCCAATCTCCACCATGTCGATCTCCGGGGCCTGGTCCCAGTCCTCGACCACCTGGCCCTCGGCGGCCATCGAGGTGGTGTGGATGCTGCCACCCAGGGGCAGGTGACCAACGACGGCCGCCGAGCGCACTCCCGGCAACGCGGACAGGCGCTCGACCACTTGGCGGTAGTAGACCCGTCCCTGCTCCTCCGACAGCCGGTTGCCGATGCCCGGGGCGAGCTGGATCATCACGCCGTCCCGCAGGGCGAAGCCCGGGTCGACCTTCTCGAAGCTGGCGAGGCTGCGCAGGAAGAGGCCGCCGCCGATCAGCACCAGGGTCGAGACCGCCACCTGCGCCACCACCAGGACGTTCCGGAGGATGAAACGCCGCCGGCCGGCAGCCAGCCCGCCCACTCCCCCCTTGAGCGAGGTCACCAGGTCAGCGCGTGAGGCCGAGCGGGCCGGGGCGAGGCCGCAGGCGAGGCCGGTCACCAGGGCCACCCCGAAGGTGAAGAGCAAGACCCGGCCATTGAGAGAGACGTCGAGCACGACCGGGATGGGGAGCTCGGGCGTGGCCCGCACCAGCAGCTGGGCCAGCAACATGGCCACGCCGAGCCCAGCCACGCCGCCCAGGGCGGCGAGCAGGAAGCTCTCGGAAAGGAGCTGGCGGATCAGCCGGAAGCGCCCCGAGCCGAGGGCGAGGCGGAGGGCGATCTCCCGGCCACGGTCCGAGGCCCGGGCCAGCAGAAGGTTGGCGATGTTCGAGCAGGCGATCAGCAGCACCAGGCCGACCACGGTCATCAAGAGGGCGGCCACGGCCTTGATCGGCTTGTCGATGCCGGGGTTCAAGGCCACCTCCTCGGCCGGCACCACGGTGATCTTGCGGTCCTCGTTGGTGTCCGGGTAGGCGGCGGCGAGGCGCGCGGCGATGGCCCCCATCTCGGCCTCGGCCACCTGGGGGCTGATGCCCGGTTTGAGGCGGCCCTCGACGAAGAGGGAACGGGAGCCTCTCTCGGTGAGACGGTCGTGCTCGGCGATGCGACGGCTCATCGAGAGGGGGATGAAGTAGTCCACCGCCACCACCGAGAAGCTGCCCTTGTAGCCCTTGGGCGCCACGCCGATCACCGTGAAGGGCTGGCCGTTCAATACCAGGCTCTTGCCGATCACCTCGGGGTCGCCTCCGAAGCGGCGGTGCCAGAGGCCTTCGCCCAGGATCACCACGGGAGCAGACGTGCCGGGCTCGTCCTCGTCGGTGTGGAAGCTGCGGCCGAGCTGGGGCTCGAGGCCGAAGACCCCGAAGTAGTTGGCCGAGACCTCTTCGCCGAAGAGCAGCTCGCTGCGCTCGCCGGCGGCCGACGCCGCGATCCCCATCTGCTGGGCGGCGATCTGCTCGAAGCTGGTCGCCGAGCGGCGCAGGTCGAGGTAGTCGGGCACTGAGAAGGTGGCATAGGCGAAGCCGCCGCTGTCCGAGAAGTAGATGTGAGCCAGGCGCTCTTCGTCCTGCCCGGATGCCCCGCGCCACAGCACCGCGTCGATCACCGAGAACAGGGCCGTGTTGGCGCCGATCCCCAGCGCCAGGGAAAGCACCGCCAGCCCGTTGAGCCAAGGGCGGCGTGAAAGCTCGCGGCCGGCGAAGCGGAAATCCCGCAAGAGTCCGTTCATGGTCAGCTCCTCTCGGGGGAACTTACGCTGGTGGTGCGCCGCCGTTAACAGCCCTTGCCGAGGCATCCCCCATTGGGTAGTCTCGCCCCCGCCATGAAGACCCTCAAGAGCTACGTCTGCGGCCGCTGGCACGAAGCCACCTCTGGCTTTTCCCCTCTCTTCGATCCCGCCACGGAGCAGGAGATCGCCCGCGCCTCGACCGCCGGCGTGGACTTCGGCGCGGTGCTCGATCACGCCCGCGGCGAGGGGCTGCCGGCCCTCCAGGCGATGACCTTCCGCGAGCGCGCTGAGCTGGTCAAGGGCCTGTCGAAGGTGATCCGCGACCACCGCGACGAGCTGCTCGACCTCTCGCGCCAGAACACCGGCACCACCATCCCGGACGGCGCCTTCGACGTCGACGGCGCCTCGGGCACCCTGGCCTTCTACGGCGCCCTGGGCAAGGGCCTGGGGGACTCCCCCTTCGTGATCGACGGCGAGAGCACCCAGCAGTCCCGCTCCGGCGAGCTGATCGGACAGCACGTCTTCGTGCCCCGTCGCGGCGTGGCGGTGCACGTCAACGCCTTCAACTTCCCGCTCTGGGGCTTCGCCGAGAAGGCCGCCTGCAGCCTGCTCGCCGGCATGCCGGTGATCACCAAGCCGGCGAGCGCCACGGCCCTGGTCACCGAGCGCTGCATCGAGCTGATCGTCGAGGCCGGGATCCTCCCCGTCGGCGCTCTCCAGCTGCTCACCGGCAGCACCGGCGACCTGCTCGACCGGCTCGGCCCCTTCGACGTGCTGGCCTTCACCGGCTCGGCGGACACCGCCCGCGGCTTGAAGGCTCGGGGGCGCATCCTCGAGGCCTGCACCCGGGTCAACGTCGAGGCCGACAGTCTGAACGCCGCCGTGCTCGGCCCCGACGCGGCCGCGGGCTCGGCGACTTTCGACCTCTTCGTGCGCGACGTGGTGCGCGAGATGACCCAGAAGACCGGCCAGAAGTGCACCGCGGTGCGCCGCATCCTGGCGCCGGCGGCACAGCTGAGCGCCGTGCGAGAGGCCCTGGCCGAGCGCCTCGGTCAGGTGGTGACCGGCAACGCCGCCGAGGCCTCGGTGACCATGGGCCCGCTGGCGACGGCCGCCCAGCTGGCCGACAGTCTGGCCGGGCTCGCCGAGCTCGCGGCCGAGGCACGGGTGGTGGTGGGCAGCACCGCCCGCACCGACGGCGTGGGCAGCCCGGAGGGCAAGGGCTGGTTCCTGGCGCCGGTGCTGCTCGAGGCCGCGGAGGCCCGGAGCGCCCCGGCGGTGCACCGCCGCGAGGTCTTCGCGCCGGTCGCCACCCTGCTGCCCTACGACGGCTCGGCCGCCGAGGCCGCGGCGGTCGTGGCTCTGGCCGAGGGCACCCTAGTGACCTCGGTCTACACCGATGACGCCGGCTGGCTGAGCCCCTTCGCTGCCGTGGCCGGCTCCGCGACCGGTCGGATCTACGTCGGCTGCGAGGCGGTGGCCGCCGAGGCCCCCGGCTCGGGGGCGGCCTTCCCGCAGAACCTCCACGGCGGGCCCGGCCGGGCCGGTGGCGGCGAGGAGCTGGGCGGCCTGCGCGGGCTTTCGCTCTACCTCCAGCGCGTGGCCCTGCAGGGCGGCAAGGGCCTGATCTCGTCGGTGACCGGCTAGCCCGGAGGGCGGCCACAGCGGGCCGCCCCTACGCCCAGGGATCGGCCGTGGTGATACTCGAAGGGGATGGCGAGGGCCTCGGGCCGCCCCTACGAGAGGATCCGGGATCTCCTGTAGGGGCGGACCCATGTGTCCGCCCTCTCGCCGTGCCTGCCCTCCCCTTGGACGGCCCGCTCCGGACCCCCGTATGCTATGTCGTCATTTATGGCACATTGGCATGCGAGGTCCTGCGCGGACTTCGCCGCCCCCCAAAAGGAGGAACCCATGCACCGTTCTGGTCGTGCTTCACGCTTCCGCTCGTGGCTCGTCCTCGCCTTGCTCGCCCTCCCGACTCTCGCCCACGCTCAGCTCGTCCCCACCGGGCTCAACCGCCGGGTCTCCGAGGGCACCGTCTCCGAGCAGGCCTTCTCCGCCGTCGCCGATGAGGACAGCGCCCTCTGGCTGGTCTGGCAGGAAGCCTCGGGCACCGTGCCCGGCGGGCCGGTGAGGGTGCGACACCTGCGGCCTTCCGGCCTGCCCTTCGGCCCCTCGCAGGTCGTGGCTCAGCCTGGAGAGCCGGCCGAGGTGGCTGCCGCCCTCGACCCGGAGGCGGGCTTCCTGACCGTCTGGACCCAGCGCAGTGCCCCCAAGAACGTCAACGTCCACGTCCTGCGGCAGGATGGCTCGGCCTCCTCCGTGCTCAACGGCACAGCGATTCGGCTGCGCACCAAGCCCGCGATCTCGTGCCGCCGCAGCCTCGGCTGCGTCGCCGTCTGGCTCGAGTACAACGCAACCGCGAGCCCCTTCGCCGGCCACATCTGGGCGCGGCGCCTCGACGCTTTCGCCCAGCCGGTAGGCCAGGCCTTCCGCATCACCGAAACTCCCGAACCGTTCTTCGCGGCGCCCAACGTCGACCTCGCCTCGGATGGCCGCTCGGTGGTCGCCTGGCCTACCGGCCGTCTGGTCCCCGGCCCCTATCCGGGCACCTCCGTGGTCACTCAGAGCCCTCGCGCCCGCACCTTCTCGGCCTCCGGCACGCCGCTCGGGCCAGTCGCCATCCTGGAGGACTTCGAGACTTTCGGCGAGATCGCGGTCGACGCGCGCTGGGACGAGGACAGTCAGATCGTGGCGGTGTGGAATCAACCGTTCGGCCATGCGACGCGAGAGTCCGGCCTCTTTGCCCGAGCGTTGGACGCCTTCGCGGGCTTCCGTTCCAACGTCGTCCGGCTCGGCCGCGGCGTGGCCTACGCGCCCAGCCTGCGCTTCCTGCCTCTCCCCGGGCTCTTCGTGGCCGGCTGGCAAGACGCCCCCACCAGCAACAACCTCGACGGCTTGAACCAGGCATTGACCCTCCTGGTGAACGCCGACGGACTTGCCCAGGGCACACCGATCCCGGCGACCCAATCCGTGGGGACGCTGCCCTTCCGCTTGCAGCTCGCCGCCGGGGAACGGGACACGGCCTGGGCGGTGTGGCCGGAGCGGAGCTCCGGCGGCACTCCCGGTCCCCTGTTCGTACAACGGGTCTTCGCCTCGGGCTCCCCCTGCATCGGCTTCCCGCCCATCCCCTGCGCCGTGATGCGGGGGGACGAGCGCTTCATCGCCTGGATCAACTATCGCGATCCGGGCGGCGTGCAGTTCCTCGCCCCGCCCGTCCCCTTGACCGCCGACACCTCCGGCTTCACCTTCACCTCGGCCGAGGTGCCGGAGATCGTCGCCAAGGTCCTCGACGGCCGCGACCTGAACGATCGCTTCTGGGTCTTCTACGCCTCGCTCACCGACCAGGAGTTCTCGCTGGTGGTCCTGGACCGCGCCACCGGCAACACCCGCGCCTACTACAACCGCCAGGGTCGGCTGGCCAGCTCCGCCGACACCGGCGCCTTCGCCGACCCACCCGGCGGGGCTCCCGCTCCGGCGGCCCTCGGCAACCTGATCGGCCCCCGCGCCCTGGCCACGACCTGCGCGGGCACCGCCACCTCCCTCTGCCTGCTCGAGGGCCAGTACTTCGTCGAAGTCGACTGGGAGGACTTCCAGGGCGCCACCGGCGACGGCCAGGCCGTGCCGGCCACCTCGATCGGCGGCTACTTCACCTTCTTCGACCCGTCCAACATCGAGCTGGCGGTCAAGCTGATCGACGGCCGCGCCGTCAACGGCCACTACTGGGTCTTCTACGCCTCACTGACCAGCGTGCCGTTCACGTTGCGCATCACGGACGCGGCGGGCAATGTCGTCGCCCAGTACACCAACGTCTCGGGCAACATGGCGAGCGTCGCCGACGTCGATGCCTTCTGAGCCGAGAGGAGGGCCTGAGATGAGCCATTGCAGGCTGTTGGGAACCGCCTTCTCTCTCACCGCTGCCTTATTTCTTGGAGGGCCGCTCGCCCGGGCGCAGGAGCTGGTGCCCATCGGCGTCAACTTCTCCGTTCGCGAGGATTCCGCGCCGGGCTACGGGTTGGGTGCCGCCGCTACTCTGGACGGCGAGCGGGTCCTCTTGGTCTGGCAGACGAGGACCTCCCACAATTCGAGCCTCCTGGAGCTGAGGGGGCGGCTCTTTGCCGCAGACGGGGTCCCGCTCGGACCGGAGACAACCCTGGTCTCGGCAACCCCTGGGCTCAACAATGCTCTGGCGACGGCGCCTGACGGTAGCTTCCTGCTGGTCTGGCGGGCCGGAGACTCCCAGGGCAGTCCGCTCCGACTCTTCAGCCGGCGCTTCGACCTCAACCTCGTGCCGCTCGGGCCGGTCCGAGACCTCGGCATCGATGCCATCCCCGGCATCGACGCCGAGCCGCCCGCGCTGGCCTGCGGCTCGTCCGAGTGCGTGTTGGCCTGGTACGGCCTGTCCGATGGCCTGCTGCGAACGCTTTACCAGCGGCTCGCTGCCGACGGCTCTCCCCTCGGCACGCCGCGCGTGGCCGGCCTGCTCCAGTCCTCCTTCGTCGGGCCGATTTCGGTCGCCCTCGGCGACGACGGCAGCGTCGCCGTGGCCTGGACACAGCGTCACCCCGGAGGGCCCTTCGCCAGCGTCTTCGGCATCGCCTTCCTGTCCGTCCTCGACTCCGCAGACGATCTGCGCACGATCCGGCTGCTCCAGGATTCCCGGCTCTTCGCCCCCAAGACCCTCGGCCTCGCCTGGAGCCCCGGCGGCGAGATCGTCGTCGCGCTGGACGAGACCTTCGGACACCCGGCCTTCCCGGCCTCCAGGGTCAAGGTGCAACGCTTCGACGCCCAGGGAGTGGCCCTCACCGAGCCCAGCTACGTCGATGACGGCAGCGGCTTCGAGCCCGCCCTGCTGTGGTCGCCGGACCTCGATCGCTTCGTCCTCGGCTGGTGGTCGGTGCACCGCAGGGCGGCTGCGGTGGTGAGGCTGCTGGACGCCGACGGCGTGCCGACGGGTGTGCCGCTCGAGGTGAGCCGCAACGTCAACCTGAACCCCTCCTTCCAGAGCACCCGGCCGATTCTCGTGGACCTCGGCGGGGGCGAGGTCTTCGCCGGCTGGGAGTCGGGCTCGGCAGCGGGCGGCCCCTTCCTCGCCCAGCGGCTCTCCTCGACCTCACCTTGCCTCGGCTTCCCGCCTTCCCCCTGCCTCGCCGTGGGGGAAGGCGGACGTTTCCTCCTCTTCGTCAACTTCCGTACCCAAAACGGCGTGCCCGCCCTGGCTTCGTCCTCGCGGCTGACTCCGGACAGCGCCGCCTTCACCTTCACCTCTCCCGAGGTGCCCGAGGTCTTCGCCAAGATGATCGATGGGACGGGGCTCAACGATCAGTTCTGGGCCTTCTTCGGCTCCCTGACCGACCAGGAATTCTCCCTCGTGGTGATCGATCGGGTCGCTGCGCTCACGCGCGCCTACCACAACCCGCCGGGGCGGCTGGCGAGCTTCGGCGACACCTCGGCCTTCCCCGCCGGGGCGCCCCTGGCCAGCGGGCTCCTCGCCTCGCTCGAGCCCGCCGCGGCGGCAGGGGCCTCGACCCCTTGCCCGCCGGTCACCGGCCGGCTCTGCCTGCTCGACGGCCAGTTCTACGTCGGCGTGCAGTGGACCGACTTCCAAGGCGGCAGCGGCAGCGGCCAGCCGGTGCCGGCCACCGCCAACGGCGGCTACTTCACCTTCTTCTCGCCGGACAACGTCGAGCTCGCGGTCAAGCTGCTCGACGGCCGCGCCGTCAACGGCCACTACTGGGTCTTCTACGCCTCACTGACCAGCGTACCGTTCACGTTGGGCATCACGGACGCGGCGGGCAACGTCGTCGCCCAGTACACCAACGTCTCGGGCAACATGGCGAGCGTCGCCGACGTCGAGGCGTTCTGAGTTAGCTTCTGCTAGTCTCCACAGCGGAGATCCGCAGCCAGCCCATGCCCCAAGCCTCGCTCGACCGTGGGCCCCGAGCCGAAATGTCGGAGGCCGAGTCGCCGCCGGATCTCGAGGCCCGCCAGCTCGCTCTGCTCAACGAGATCGGCCGCATCGCGAGCGAGGATCTCGAGCTACAACCGATGCTGCAGCGCATCACCGACGCTCTCGCCGAGAGGTTCGGCTGGGAGCTGGTGGCGCTGATCCGCATCGACAAGGAAGGCGACGAGTTCGTCTGTGAGGCCCTGACCTGCGTTCACGAGACGGAGGTGCGCCCGGGCTACCGTCGCGCCCTCGGCAGCGGCGTGGTCGGCCGGGTGGCGGCAAGCGGGGAACCGATTCTGCTCGACGACGTGCGGCAGGCTGACTTCTACGTCGACACTCTCCCCGGCGCTCTTTCGGAGCTCTGCCTGCCGATCAAGCACCGCGGCAACGTGGTGGCCCTGCTCAATGTCGAGAGCCCGCGGCTGGCCGCCTTCGCCGGCCAGCTCCCCGTGCTCGAGACGGTGGCGGAGCAGATCGCCGGAGTGATCGCCAGCGCCCGCCTCTACGAGGAGGCCCGCCGCCGCAGCCGGGACCTCGAGATCCTCTCCGAGGTCTACCGCCGGGCTCTCGAGGGCTCGGAGCTGACCCGCACCCTCGACGCGATCGCGCGGGAGATCCGCAACCGCCTGGGCTTCGACTTCGTGTCGATCGGCGTGCTCTCGGAGGACGGCTCCAGCCTCGACCTCCAGGGCTGGGCGGCGAGGGCTCCCATGCCGCTCTCCCACGGCTATCTCTGGCCGGTCGACAAGGGGATCGTCGGCCGCGCCCTGCGGGACCGCCAGCCCCAGCTGGTGCTCGACGTCGACCAGGACTCGGACTACGTGCCGTTCGTGCCCGGCGTCAAGGCCGAGCTGGTGGTGCCGATCCTGTTCCGCGACAGCGCCGTGGGCTCGCTCAACGTCGAGACCGCTCGCAGGGAAGAGCTCTCGCAGGACAACGTCCGACTCCTGGTGATGCTCGCCGACCAGATCGCCGGCGCCCTCCACCTGGCCCTGGTCAACCGCCGACTCGAGGAGGCCAACCAGCGCCTGCTGCAGACCAACGAGACCCTCTCCCACCTCTCCTTCGTGGACGCCCTGACGGGAGTGAGCAACCGGCGGCACTTCGAGCAGACCCTCGACCTCGAGTGGCGGCGGGCCTATCGGGAGCGGCGGCCGCTGGCCCTGGCGATGGTCGACATCGACCACTTCAAGGCCTTCAACGACGCCTACGGTCACCAGGCGGGGGACGAGTCCCTGCGCCGGGTCGCCCAGGTGCTGAGCAGCACCATCCAGCGGGCCGGCGAGGTGGTGTCGCGCTACGGTGGCGAGGAATTCGCCGTCATCCTGCCCGGCCACGAGCCCGCCGTGGCCGCCCGGCTCTGCGAGCAGCTGCGCGCCCGCGTCGAGCAGCTGGGGATCCCCCACGGCTCGAGCACCACAGCCCCGCAGCTGACGATCAGCGCCGGCGTGGCCGGGCTCGTCCCCCAGGCGGGCCAATCCTCCCGCAGTCTGGTGGCGCAGGCCGACCACGCCCTCTACGTGGCGAAGAGCTCCGGCCGCAACCGGGTGGTGATGGCTCCCGGCTAGACGGCGGTCCGTTGGATGCGGGCGGCCCGGCTGCTGCCGACCGCCAACCAGGCCCCACTCAGGATCACGATCGTCACCAGAAAGATGATGTAGGCCAGGATCTCGGGCGACAGCCCGGAGGCCTTGGGCGAGGCGAGCGAGGGGTCGTGAGCCATGGTCGCCGCCACCATGCCGGTGTAGTGCATGCCGCAGACCGCGATCCCCATCACCAGCGCGCTGACCGTCATCTGCCACAGCTGCACCGCGTGGAAGACCAGCCAGAGGGCGGCGATCGAGGCCACGACGGCGATCACCACCGAGATCGCCACCAGGGTCGTGTCGTAGGTCAGGGTCGCCTGCATCCGCATCGCGGCCATGCCGGTGTAGTGCATGCTGGCGACCCCCAGCCCCATCACCGTACCGCCCAGCACCAGCCGCAGGGGCCGCTGTGGGCCCTGCCCCACGACGTAGATGCCGAAGCCGGTGACCAGGACCGCGACCACCAGGGAGGCCAGGGTCAGGGGCAGGTCGTACTCGACCGGCATGCCCATCTTGTAGGCCAGCATGCCGATGAAGTGCATCGACCAGATGGCTCCGCCGCCCATCGCCAGGGCGCCGGCGGCGAGGGAGCGCCACTTCTCGCTCCCCTGGGCTCCGGCCTCCTGGCGCAGCAGGCGCAGCGCGGTGAACGCGCCGAGCACGGAGGTGACGTACGACAGCGTGACGAGTAGGTAGTCGTAGTGGACCTCGACGTGTTCCATGTCCCCTCCTCGGCCGATCCGGCCGATGTCCTTCAGCTGGCGAAGAGCGAGCGGTCGCCGGCGCTGCCCGGCAGCCTCTCGAGACAGATCAACAGATAGCTCCGGAAGCCCCGCCACAAGATGGGAATCACGAAGGTCTTGAGGTGGCGGGGAAAGGAGATCTTCTCCGGCCGGCCCCACAGCACCACCGGCACGGAGATCAGAAATTCCGCGCCGAAGAACTGGCGAGCGTTGCCGGCGATGGTGTTGGCGACCTCGCCCACCAGGTCGGCGAGATTGGGGAAGCTCGTGTCGTGCTCGCCGAGCACCCGCAACAGCGCGGACAGCTGGTCCGCACCGGAGGTGAAATAGACCGCGCCGCGGTGGCGACCGGAGATGCCGATCACCCCGGTGAAGTCCAGGGTCACCGACTCTTCGCCCCGCAAATAGGGCGTCTCCACCTCGGCGGCCTGACGTGAGACGCGCTCGAAATAGCGGATCACTCCGTCGATGAAAACCTTGATCTCTTCGTCGGTCATGGGGTCGATTCCAGCAAGTTGTCGAGCGCCGTGTTGATGTCCTCGACCGAAAACGGCTTGGTCACGTATTCGTTGGCGCCACGCTCCACCGCCTCGATCGCGGTGGCGGCGTCGCCCAGCGCGGAGATCACCATCAGCCGGGTATCGGGCTTGATCGCCATCATCTCTGTGATACAGGTCAGGCCGTCCATCTCCGGCATGGTGATGTCCATGGTGACGAAATCCGGCAGGTGCTGCCGGAACATCTCCAGAGCCTGGCGGCCGTTCGCCGCCTGATAGACCTCGTCGATGTGATCCGAGAGGATGTGGCGTTCGATGGTCCGGCGAACGATGCTCGAATCGTCAACGATCAAGAGCTTCACACTGGCCTCCTTGGTCGGTCTCAGCCCGCCACCGGCAGGACGATGTGGAACTCACAGTACTGACCCGGCCGGTTCCGCATCTGGATCCTGCCGCCCAGCTCGGTCAGGGACTCCTTCACGGTATTGAGACCGTAGCCACGCCCGGCCTCCCCGCTGACCTCGTTCGCGGTGGTGAACCCCGGATGGAACACCATCTCCTCCAGGGCGCCGGGCCGCCAGCGATTCTGCGCCCGATCGACCAGACGATCGAAGAGCCCGGCGTCCGTCTTCGCCATCTCACGCACGCGGTCGACGACCCGCTGGTAGTCGAGGCCGCGCCCGTCGTCTCGCAACCGGACCTCGAGATGACCGTTCTGTTGCTGCAGGCTCACCTCGATGATGCCGCCGCGGGGCTTCCCCGCCGCCACCCGGTCGAGGGGCGGCTCGATGCCGTGGGTGATCGAGTTGCGCACCAGCTGGGCCAGCATGTCCTGCAGGGGCTTTCTCAGCCGTACCGGCACCTCCAGCGGGTCCGGCGCGCGGAACACCAGCGCGGCTTCCTTGCCGGTCCTCTCCGCCAGGTCGCCGACGAAGCGCTCGAGCAGGCCCTTGAGCGCGTCCGCTCCCGCCTCCCCGGCCGCAGCGAAGGTGTGCTGGATCGCCGCGAAGCGCTCGATCACCTCGCGGATCTCGATCAGGCTCTCCACCATTTTCGACAGCTCGAGCACCACCGGCACGAAATCGTTGCCATCCAGGCTCCGGCGCCCCCGCAGCTCGGTCAGCTTGTCCTCGAAACGGTGGGCCGCCGTCGCGTAGTAGTCGATCCGCAGCAGCGCGGCCGTGCCCTTGATGCCATGGATGCGACGGTAGATCTGGTCGACCAGGTGCCGGTAGAAGACGTTGCGCTCGGCCGCGGAGAGGGTGTCGGCCTTGGCTTCCTTGAGCATCACGTTGATGCGCTCGAGCTCGCCCTGGGCTCCCTCGACGAACTCGCGCAACAGCTGCGGATCGACGTGCATCACCGAGAGCAGCAGCTCGGCCTGGCGCTCGAGGCGTTCCTGCGACTGCCTGAGCTGATGGGCGAGCTGGATGCGCGGGGTGACGTCCGCCACGGTGACCATCGCCGAGACGATCTCGCCACCGGAGCGGATGCGGTCGAAGGTGAAGGACAGGTATTTGTGCTGGAGGGCGCCGCCTCCCGCCGAGAACGCGGTCTCGATCTCCCGCAGGGGATTGATCTTGGCGATCACCGAGTCGTTCTTGGCCGGATTGAACAACAGGCGCAGGAAGCGGTCGGTCAGCTCGAAAGTCTTCTCCGGCAGGCTGCCCCGCAGCAGATCGGGCAATCGCTTGCCGACCAGGTCCCGTCCGCCGAGGATCTCCTCGAGGGCCGCCGAGTGCTTGGCCCCGAGCCGCAGGTCGGGGTCGAGCAGGAAGAGACCCTCACGCACGGTGCCCATGATGGTGTCGGTGACCGTGAGGTTGCGCGCGAGCTCCTCGTTGGCCAGCTCGAGGCTCTGGGTCTTGGAGCGCATCTGACCGACCATCTCGTTGAACGAGCCGGCCAGCTCGGCGAGCTCGTCGCGGCCGGGCACGTCGACGCGCAGGCCGAGGTCGCCGTCGCGCACCAGGTTGGACGCCTCGGCGAGGGTGGTCACCGGTCGAATCCAGGCGCGCGAGAGGAAAAGGTAGAGGGGTAGCAGCACCGCCAGCAGGATGCCCGCGAGGAGCAGCACCAGGGAGCGCGACAGCTGCGAGGCGGCCCGCTCGAGGCTGGAACGGGGCGAGACCAGCCCGAGCCTCCAGGCCGAGCCCGGGACGGCGAAGAGGAAAGCGAAAGACTCCTCCGCGGTCACGAAGTCGCGGCGCACGGTGATCGTGTCGATCAGCCCCCCACCGCCGGCCGCGCCGGCAGCGATGCGGCTCAGGCTCTCGGCGATCGGCCGGAACTCCGGCTGGCGGGCCGCGAGGTCGGTCGCGGAGCCTTCGCCGGCCGGCCTCGGCACGCGGGCCCCTTGGGCCGGCTCCGGGGAGAGGAAGCGCCCTTCGCCGTCGACCAGGAAGGCGTAGCCACCGGCCGCCTGCTGCCAGCCCTCGGCCAGACTCGCCAGGGCGGACAGGCGCAGTTCGACGGTGGCCACCCCGAGCAGCGCGTCGCCGCGGAAGGCACCTACGGCGCAGCTGACCACTGGCCCGACGCCACTGGCGCCGGAGTGGGCGCCGCTCCAGAGGGCGGTGCCGGGGGGCAGGGCCCGCAGCCGTTCGAGCAGCTCGGCGTCCGGCCCGGAGCCGTCCGGCACGGCGAGGGGCTGATAGCGCGCCGCCACCACGGCCGGGTCTCCCGCGGCCTCGAAGAGGGCGGCGAGGACCGCGTCCGACTGGGCATCCTGGGCCAGCCCAGGCGCTACGGCGGCGATGGAGCGGGCCACGGCGGCGACCTCGCCGATGCGCCGGCGCAGCTGCTCGATGGCCTGGTCGCCCGCGGCCACGACCTTGAGGCGCGACTCGGCCACCACCAGGCTCTTGCCGTAGGTGCTCATCACCACCACGATGCCGAGGAGGATCAGCCCGAAGAGCACGGCCAGAGCCATGACGCCCTGGCCGGCGAGGCCGAGGCCGCGGCGAGAGGCCGCTGTCGCCGTGGGTCCGGTCGCCGCGGGAGGGGGCTCGGTCGCGGCGAGAGGTGGGGCGGTTTCAGGCGGGTCGAGCCGTGGCGTCGACTCGCCCTCAGCTTTGGGCTCGAGCGTTTCCATGGACAAAGACCTCCTCAGCGCCCGGAGGGTCGTTTCGCATCTGGACCGGCCTCAGCCGCCTGCGATGGAGTTCGGCACGCGAGGGAGTCTGGGCGGAGCGCCTTACGATCGGGATTACAGGGTACCCTCCCCCGACCAGCTCTTTCAAGTAGACTCCCGGAAAGTGACCGCAACGCTCGGCAAGCTCAGTCGCTTCGACCTCCTCGAGCAGATCGCCGCCAGCCCCTTCGCGCTGGTCTACCGCGCGCGCGATCCGGAAACCGCCTCGTGGGTGGCGGTCAAGGTCTGCGTGGTGGCCGATCCGGCCCTGCGCAAGCGCTTTCTCTCCGCGGCCGAGCGCGCCGCCACCCTCTCGCATCCCCACATCGCCCGCATCCTCGAATTCGGCTCCGGGGGTGGCCGGCCCTACCTGGTCGAGGAGTTCCTGGGCGGCCCGGACCTGCGCCAGCTGATGCCCAACCTCCGGGCCGCCCCGGGCGCCCGGGAGCTGGCGATCCTGGTGCAGATCGGCCGCGCCCTGCAGTACGCCCATCGCGAGGGCGTGGCACACCAGGACCTCAAACCCGCCACCGTGCACCTGGAGGCGCAGGACGAGGTCAAGCTGGTGGATTTCGGCATCGCCCGGCTGGCCACGGCGGTGCTGTCACTCCATGCTCCCGAGCAGCCACCCGCGAGCTCCGGCTACCTGGCCCCCGAGCAGGCCCTCGGGCTGCCGGCGGATGAGCGCACGGACCTGTTCTGCTTCGGTGCCCTGGCCTGGGAGCTCCTGGCCCGGCGCTCTCCCTTCTCCGGTCGCACCACGGCCGAGCTGGCCCGCGAGACCCTGCAGGGGGAAGTGGAGCCGTTGTCCGCCTTCTGGCCCTCCTGCCCGGCCGAGCTCGAGGCCCTGGTGGCGCGCTGCCTGGCCAAGAGCCCCGGCGAGCGCTACGCCTCCTTCGACGAGCTGCTGCTCGACCTGATACCGGTCCTCGAGACCGTGCGCATCCCGGGCTGGCTCGCCGAGCGCAGCAGTGAGGACTCGGACACCGAGGCCCTGGTGCCCATCTCCTCCCTCGACGACACGGTGGCCATCCCGCTCGCCCAGCTCGCTGCGATGACGGCGGGCGATCCCGGCGACGCCACCCTCGCCAACCGCCTCGGCACCGCGATGCTCACCGCCGCCCTGCCGCCCTCGCCCCTCACCGGCGTGACCATGCCCCTGCCGACCGAGGAGCTGCCCGAGAGCGCCAAGCCGGCCGCGCCCCCCGAGCCCGTCCCCTCCCCGGAGCCGGCTCGGCCCGCGGCGGCGGCTCGCGCCGTGGCCGCACCGGCCCCGGCCCGGCCCGGCCGGCCGCGCCGAGGGCTCAAGCTGGCCCTGGCGGGTGCCGCGGCCCTTGCGCTGGTGCTCCTGGGAGTGCTCGCCGTGCTCCAGGCTCGAGACCAACCTCCCCTCATCCGGCCGACGCCGCTGCCCGCGTCGCCGGCGGCGCGCGCCACCGCACCGGTGGTGCCGACCTACCCGGCCCGCTTCGACGCCGCCCCGTGGGCCGAGCTGATCTCCTTGACGGACGCCACCGGCAAGGCCCTGGCTCTGCCTGCCGAACGTCACACCCCGGTCGCCCTCTTCCTGCCCCCGGGTCGCTACACCGGCCAGCTGCGCCATCCCAGCTCTCCAACCCCCATCCCCTGCCAGCTCGAGGTCAAGGCCCTGGGCCCGAATGAATGCCAGGTGGAGACGCTGCGGGTGAACGTCGACCAGTACTTCCAGCGCGCCGGGTGGTGGCGATGAAGCCGTCTCGCTGGTTGATCGCGGGCATGCTCGCCGTCCTGGCTGCCCAGCCGGCCCGGGCGGACTTCCTCGATCGCTACAAACAGGGGCTCGACGCGATCGAGAAGAAGGCCTGGAGCGACGCCGCGGCGGCCTTCCGCGCGGCCATCGCCGAGCGGCCGGAGGAGAACGACCGGCTGCCCAAGAAGCTCTACTTCAAACGCTACCTGCCCCACTTCCACCTGGGCGTCGCCCTCGCCGAGCTGGGCGACTGCGACGGCGCCCTCGCCGCCTGGCGCGAGTCCGAGCGCCAGGGCGTGGTGCAGCGCTTCGAAGAGCACAAGCGGCTGAAGGAGGGCCGGAACCGTTGCGGCGAGCAGCTCACCGCCGTCGCCGCCCTCGAGGACGCCCTGGCGGTCTCGCGGGAGGCGGTGCGCAAGGCCACCGAGGCCCGCAACGCCGCCATGGCCGCCCTCTCGGCCCTCCCCGCCGGCGGCGACGAGGCGAGCTCGCTCACCTTCGCGACCCGCGAGCAGGAGGCCAACCGCACCCTCGAGTCGGCGCGAGAGAAGCTGGCCTCGGCGAAGGAGAAGAACGACCTCGCCGGCGCCCGCGAATCCGCCGAGCTGGCCGACCGCGCCACCCGCCTCTACAACGACCTCTCCGGGGAGGTCCGGCGCAGCGGCGAGGCCGCCCAGGCCCAACAGACCGCCGCGGCGGGCGAGCTGGGCTCCCTGCTCACCGGCGCCCAGCGGACCCTCGACTCGATGCCCGTGGCCGCCCCCTACCCGCCGGAGCTGAGCCGGCGCCGCGACGAGGTCGCCACCCTGATCGCCGAGGGCCGGCGGCTCGGCACGAGCGCCAGCCCGACCACGGTGTCCGACTGGAAGGGCCGCCTCGACGCCGCACTGGGCCGGCTGCGCAAGGCTCTGGCCGGCCCACCGGCCGAGCTCCAGGAAGCCGCTCGCCTGCTCTTCGCCGCCAACTACCAGGGAGCCGTCGCCCGCCTCGCCGTGGTCGCCTACACCGAGCGCCGGACCCAGGCCCACGCGCTGCTCCTGCGCTCGGCTGCCCGCTACCTGCTCTACCTCGAGGGAGGAGCGAAGGACGCTGCCCTGCTGGTGGGAGCCCGCGCCGACCTCGCCGCCAGCCGCGACGCCGACGCCGGCGTCAAGCTCACCCGCGAGCTGTTCTCGCCCCGTTTCGTCGCCTTCTACGACCAGGAGACCGGCGAGCGCCGATGATCGACCGGAGGACCTTCCTCGCCCTGGCCTCCCTGGTCGGTGCCGGTCCCTCCGTGGTCGCCCGTGCCGCCGAGGCCAGCGGCGAGGAGGACTTCCTGGTCCGCCTGGCCGCCGCGGCCGAGGGCCTGCTCGACCTCCCGATGACCGCTGAGGAGCGGCGCTTGATGGCGGACGGCCTCGACGAGCAGCTCACCGCCTATCGGGCGCTGCACAAGGTGTCGATCCGGAGCCCGGTGACCCCGGCCTTGACCTTCGACCCGCGGCCCGGCCCCGGCTGGCGCCCGGCGCCGACCCGCTGCCCCATCGCCCGCCCCTCCCAGGCAGCCAGCCCGCCGCCGGCCACCGTGGACGGCTGGGCCTTCCGCTCCGCCGCCGAGCTGGGCCGGGCCGTGGCCCGCCGCGAGGTCAGCTCGGTCGAGCTCACCCGTCTCTACCTGGAGCGCCTCGAGCGCCACGACCCGCGGCTTTTCTGCGTCGTCTCGCTGCTCGCCGAGCGCGCCCTGGCCGAGGCCGAGGCCGCCGACCGCGCCCTCGCCCGGGGCGAGAGCCGGGGCCCCCTCCACGGCGTGCCCTGGGGCGCCAAGGACCTGCTCGCCACCCGCGGCTCGAGGACCACCTGGGGCGCCGCGCTCTACCGCGAGCAGCGCTTCGATGAGGACGCCACCGTGGTCAGCCGGCTGGGGGCGGCCGGGGCCCCTCTGCTGGCCAAGCTCAGCTTGGGCGAGCTGGCCTGGGGCGACCTGTGGTTCGGCGGCGAGACGCGCAATCCCTGGAACCTCGAGGAAGGCTCGAGCGGCTCCTCCGCGGGCTCCGCCTCGGCGGTGGCGGCCGGGCTGGTGGGCTTCGCCCTGGGCTCGGAGACCTGGGGCTCGATCGTCTCCCCCTGCGACCGCTGCGGCGCCTCCGGCCTGCGCCCCACCTTCGGGCGGCTCAGCCGCCACGGCGCCATGGCCCTCTCCTGGTCGATGGACAAGCTGGGGCCGATCGCCCGCACGGTCGAGGATCTCGCCCTGGTCTTCGCCGCGACCCACGGCCCGGACGACCAGGACCCGTGCGCGATCGCCGGCGGCCCCTTCCCGTGGCCGGTCGCCTTCGAGCCCCGCAGGCTGCGGGTCGGGGTGCTCGCCGCAGACTTCGAGCGCAAGCCCGAGGACGCCGCCGCCGCCGAGCGGCTGGCCCTCGAACAGGCGGCCGTCGCGGCGGTTTCCGCCCTGGGCGTCGAGCTGATCCCGATCGAGCTGCCCAGGGTCCCCGTCGAGCCCCTCTCGATCATCCTCTCGGCCGAGGCGGCCGCGGCCTTCGACGAGCTGACGCGGAGCGGCCGGGTCGACCTCTTGACCCGCCAGGGCGCGGCCTCCTGGCAGAACGTTTTCCGCCACTCCCGCTTCATCCCGGCGGTCGAGTACCTCCAGGCCAACCGGGTGCGCAGCCTCTTGATCGCCGAGATGGCGAAGCTCTTCGAGCACGTCGACGCCTACCTCGCCCCGCCCTTCGCCGGCCTCAACCTGCTACTGACCAACCTCTCCGGCCATCCCCAGGTCGTGGTGCCCTGCGGCTTCCGCGCGAACGGCACCCCGGCCTCGATCACCTTCGTCGGCAACCTCTTCGCCGAGGCCGACCTCCTGGCTCTCGCCCAGGCCTACCAAGAGTCCACCGGCCACCACCTGAAGCATCCGGCGCTCTGAG
>JBIOYC010000133.1:0-27973 GCA_044869955.1 Thermoanaerobaculia bacterium
ATGCCGGCGCCGGCGATCCACAGCCGGCCGAGCGAGCCGAGCATCCGCTCCAGCTCGCCGCCCTGTCCCGGCTCGGGCAGCGAGGGCAGGGCCAGGGCTCCTCGCCTGGCCGTCGAGCGCCGCACCAGGCCGGCGAGGGTGCGCCCGGGGCCCACCTCGAGCAACAGCCGGCGCTCGTCGCCCAAGAGCGTCGCCAGACCCTCGTGGAAGCGCACCGGCTCGCGCAGGTGGCGCACCCAGGTCGCGGGGTCCGTGGCCTCCTCGGCGGTGGCGAAGCGGCCGGTCAGGTTCGAGACGTAGGGCCGCGCGGGGGGCGACAGAGCCACCGAGCGCAGGGCGGCCTCCCAGGCCGCCAGGATCGGCTCGACCAGCGGCGTGTGGAAGGCGTGCGAGGTGGCCAGCTGCCGCCCTTCGAGGCCGCGCTCGGTGAGACGCCGGGCCAGCTCGTCGATCGCCGCCGGGGTGCCGCCGACGGTCGTGCGGTCGGCGGCGTTCACGGCCGAGACCCACGCGCCGTCGCCGAGCAGGGGCTCGATCTCCGCCTCCGGCAGGGGCACGGCGAGCATCGCGCCGGCCGGCAGCTCGGAGAGCAGGCGGCCGCGCTCCGCCAGCAGGGCGAGGCCGTCGTCGAAGGAGAAGACGCCGGCGAGGTGGGCGGCCGCCAGCTCGCCGATGCTGTGGCCGAGCAGGACCGCCGGCTCGACGCCCCAACTGCGCCAGAGCGCCGAGAGCGCCACCTCGACCACGAACAGGGCCGGCTGGGTGAAGCGGGTGTCGGCGAGCCGCAGCTCGGCCTGCTCCTGCTCGCCGGGCGCCGGGAAGAGGAGGCGCCGCAGGTCGAGGCCGAGGGGCTCGGCGAGCCCCTCGGCAGCCTGGTCGACGACATCCCGGAACACCGGCTCCTGGCGGTAGAGCTCGGCGCCCATCCCAGCCCGCTGAGCCCCTTGGCCGGGGAGCAGGAAGGCCACGGGACGGTCGTCGGCCGGGGCGAAGCCGGTGGCCACCCGCTCCGGGTCGAGGGAGCGCAGACTCGCCACCGCTTCCTCGGCAGTGCGGCAGAGCACGGCCCGCCTTCGGGGGAAGGGCCGGCGGCCCAGCCTCAGGGTGTGGGCGACGTCGGCGAGCTCCGCCGAGGTGGGCGGGGGCTCGGCCTCGAAGTGGGCCGCGAGGTTCTCGCTCGCCCGTTCGAGCGCCGTCTCCGTCTTGGCGGAGAGGAGCAGCAGCTGCCAGGGCCGGGAGGGGCCGGAGGGCGCCCGCTCGGGCGCCTCGGCGAGCACGGCGTGGGCGTTGGTGCCGCCGATACCGAACGAGCTGACCCCGGCCCGACGGGGGAGTCGGTCGGTGTCCCAGGGGGCGAGCTCGCGGGCGACGTAGAACGGGCTCGAGGCGAAGTCGATCGCCGGGTTGGGCCGCGTAAAGTGCAGGCTGGGCGGGATGGCCCGGTGATGGAGGGCGAGGACCGTCTTGATGAAGCCGGCGACGCCGGCCGCCGTGTCGAGGTGACCGAAGTTCGACTTCACCGAGCCCAGGGCGCAGAAGCCGCGCTCGTCCGAGCCGTCGCGGAAGGCCCGGGTGAGCGCCTCGACCTCGATCGGGTCGCCCAGGGCGGTCGCCGTGCCGTGGGCCTCGACGTAGGTGATCGCTCCCGGGTCGACGCCGGCGAGAGCGTGGGCGAGGGCGATCACCTCGTGCTGTCCGGCGCTGCTCGGAGCGGTGAATCCGACCTTCTCGGCGCCGTCGTTGTTGACCGCCACCGCCTCGACCACGGCCCACACCGGGTCCCCGGCCGCGAGCGCGTCGGCCAGCCGCTTGAGCACCACGACGCCGACCCCGCTACCCGGGGCGGTGCCGCGAGCGGCGGCGTCGAAGGGCCGGCAGTGGCCGTCGGGGGAGAGGATCCCCCCCTCCTGGTAGAGATAGCCGCCAAGCTGGGGGATGGCGAGGGTCGAGCCGCCGGCGAGCGCCGCGTCGCACTCCCAGGCGAGCAGACTCTGGGTGGCGAGGGCGATGGCCACCAGCGAGGTCGAGCAGGCGCTCTGGACGCTGAAGCTCGGTCCGCGCAGGTCGAGCTTGTAGGCGACGCGGGTCGCCAGGTAGTCCTTGTCGTTGCCCAGGGCGACCTGGAAGGCGCCGGCCGAGGCCAGCAGGGTGGGATGGCGGCCGAGCACGTTCCAGGCGTAGCTGCTGGCGCCGGCGCCGGCGAAAACCGCGATCGGTCCGCGGAACCGGCCGGGGTCGATCGCCGCGTGCTCGAGCGCCTCCCAGGCGCACTCGAGGAAGAGCCGGTGTTGGGGATCGAGGATCTCCGCCTCGCGCGGCGTCAGCCCGAAGAAGGCAGCGTCGAAGAGGTCCTCGCCCTCGATCATCGCCTTGGCGCCCACCCAGCGGGGATCGGCGAGCAGCCGCGGGTCGACGCCGGCGGCGCGCATCTCCTCGGGTGAGAAAAAGGAGATCGACTCCACCCCCGCAGCCAAGTTGCGCCAGAAGCTCGCGAGATCGGGGGCGCCGGGCAGACGGCAGCTCATGCCGACCACGGCGATCTCCCGCCCGCTGCTGGCTTCACTGCTCATCTCGGCCTCCGTGCCAGGCCTTCGCGGCCGCGCGAGGGGGCCCGATCGGTGGCCTGCTGGCGCAGCGCCGCCCGCTGCCGTGCATCGAGCCCTCGATCGGGCCGCGAGGGGGAGGACCGGGTGGCCGGGGCGCCTTCGCCCTGCTGGCGGCCCCGCTCCTCGAGCAGGGCGGCGAGGGCGGCCACGGTCGGGGTCTGGAATAGCTCGACCATGGTCAGGTCGGGCGCCAGCCGGACCTTGAGCGCGCCCAGCACCCTCGCCATCTGCAGCGAGCTCCCGCCGAGGTCGAAGAAGCCGTCCTCGACCCCCACGCGGGGGACGCCGAGGGCCTCTTGCCAGACGGCGGCGATCGCCCTCTCGAGCTCGGTGCGCGGGGCGAGGTAGGCGCGCTCGAGGTCGGGCCTCTGGGCCTCGGGCGCCGGCAGGGCGCGGCGGTCGATCTTGCCGTTGGGCGACAGGGGCAGGCGTTCCAGCATCACGAAGAGCGCCGGTACCATGGAGTCGGGCAGGGAGCGACCCAGGTGGCGCCGCAGCTCCTCGACCCCCGGCGCCTCTGCCGCCGCGGGCACCAGGTAGGCGACCAGCCGGAGCGAGGTCGGACCAGCGTCGGCCCGCGCCACGACCACCGCCGCGGCGACCGCGGGATGGCGCAGCAGGGCCTCCTCGATCTCGCCCAGCTCGATGCGGAAGCCGCGGATCTTCACCTGGTCGTCGATCCGGCCCAGGTACTCGAGAGCGCCGTCCTCGCGCTGGCGGGCGAGGTCGCCGGTGCGGTACAGGCGCTCACCACCCAGGGTGGAGCTGGGATCGGGGAGGAAGCGCTCGGCGGTCAGGGCCGGCCGCCGGTGGTAGCCGCGGGCGAGGCCCGCTCCCCCCAGGTAGAGCTCGCCGCGCACGCCGGGGGGCACCAGGCGCCGGTCGCGGTCGAGCACCAGCGTGCGCAGGTTCTCGATCGGCCGGCCGATCGGGATCGACGCACCCTCCTCGCCGGTGCGGCAGGGCCAGGCGGTGACGTCGATCGCCGCCTCGGTCGGACCGTAGAGGTTGTGCAGCTCGACGCCGAGGGTGCCGAGGCGGGAGTGGAAGCGGCGGACCAGCTCGGAGGGCAGAGCCTCGCCGCTGGCGATCACCCGGCGCAGGGAGCGCAGCTCTTCGAGGCCCGCCGCTTCGAGGAAGAGCCCGAGCATCGAGGGCACGAAGTGCAGGGTGGTGATCCGCTGGTCGCGCAGGGTCTCGACCAGGTAGTCGGGGTCCTTGTGACCCTCGGGCCTGGCGACCACCAGCCGCGCGCCGACCAGCAGGGGCCAGAAGAATTCCCACACCGAGACGTCGAAGGTGTAGGGGGTCTTCTGCAGCACCGCGTCCGAGCCGTCGAGGGGGTAAGCGCGCTGCATCCAGAGCAGGCGGTTGACCAGCGCCCGGTGGGTGTTGACGGCTCCCTTCGGCCGGCCGGTCGAGCCGGAGGTGTAGATCACGTAGGCCGGATGATCCGGGTCGAGGGGGGGCGCCGGCAGGGTCTCGAGAGGTTCTGCCGGGCCTTCGGCAGCATCGAGGGCCACCACCTGGCAGCGACCGCCCCCGGCCGCCTCGAGGGCGCCGCGCAGGCTCTCGCGGCTCACCACCACCCGGACCCCCGAGTCCTCGAGCATGAAAGTCAGCCTCTCGGCGGGGTGGTGCGGGTCGAGGGGGAGGTAGGCGGCACCCGCCCGGAGCACGCCGAGGAGGGCCACCACCATTTCGACCGAGCGCTCGAGGAAGACACCGACCTGCGCCTCCGGGCCTGCCCCGAGCCGCCGCAGCCGGGCGGCGCAGAGCCCGGCGCGGGCGTGCAGCTGGCGGTAGGAGAGGGCCTCGTCCTCGTAGCGCAGGGCGATGCGGTCCGCCGAGCGGAGCGCCTCCTCGGCGAGCAGGGCGCAGAGGTCGCCGGCGGCCAGCAGCTGGGGCACGGCGGTGTCGTTCCAGGCGAGGACCTGCTCCCGCTCGCCCGGTCGCAGGAGGTCGAGGGCGGTCAGCTCGTTCACTCCCGCGACCACCTGGGTGAGGAAGGCCACCAGGCGGGCCGGCAAGTCGAGGCCGGCGAAGGCCTGCGGGTCGAAGTGCAACGCCAGCTCGAGCGCCTCCCCCTGGTCGCTGGCGATCAGGTGGACCTCGTCCCGAGGGAAGGAGTCGTGGACGCTGAGCACGCCCCTGCCGGCGCCGAGGCCGGACAGGTCGACCGCGGTGAAGTGGTAGTAGTTGAAGTAGAAGCGGATGCCACCCTGGCGCAGGATCTGGCGCTGCAGCAGCAGCGAGACGTTGCGGTGCTCGCCGAGCCGGCGCCGGTCGTCGCGGGCGAAGGCCAGCAAGGCGTCGACCCGCCCGCCGCGGCCGAAAAGAGAGCGCGGGAAGACCGCGGGCAGCACCTGGTAGAAGCAGCCGATGGTCTCCCCGTGCTCACTCGGCCGGCCGGAGAGGACGTCGTGGATCAGAACGTCCCCCGCGGGATCGAACAGGCGCGCGAGCAGGGCGGCGTAGAGGCAGCGCAGCAGGGCCGCGGCGGAGACCTCGTGGCGGGCGCAGAATTCGCGCACCGCCGCCAGCTCCGCTCCCCCGAGGCGGCTGCCGAGCGTGGCCGCCGCGGCGGGCCGTTCGGCACCGCTCCCCGTATCGAGGACCTCGACGGCGGCCAGGCGCCGGCGCCAGAAGCGCTCGGTCTCCGGCCGGTCGAAGCGGGCCGAGCTCTCCGCCGCCCAGGCGAGGAAGTCGCCGTCCTCGGCCGGCGGCGGGGTCGCACCCGCGGCGAGGGCGCCATAGGCCGCGGCCACCCGCTCGAAGAAGAGACTGCCCGAGAAGGCGTCGCAGACCAGGTGGTGCACCGCCAGCACCGCCACGTCGCAGCCGGCCCGCGGCCGGAACAGGAGGTGGCGGGCAAGCGGCCCACGACCGAGGTCGTAAGGGCGCTTGACCTCCCGCGCCACCAGCTCTGCCAGGTCCTGGGGAGAGCCCGGCTCGGTCGCATCGATCAGGCGCAGTCGGAGGGGCTCCTCCGGCCCCTCCGAGGGCGCCGCGGGCAGCAGCTGGAAGGGCTCGCCGCGGAGGGAGGCGAAGCGCACGCCGAGCGCCGGCTCCCCGGCGACGACGGCCGCCACCGCTCGCTCCCAGAGGGCGGCGTCGACCCGGCCTCCCGGCACCGCCAGGGGCACCGAGAGGCCGAGGCTGTAAACCGTGCCCTCGGGATCGAGCAGGTGATCGAGGTAGAGGTCGCGCTGCGTCGGGGTGAGCGGTGCCAGGGCCGCCACCTCGGTGGAGTCCAGCCCGATCGCCGCGGCGAGCTGGTCGACGAAGAGCGGCACGCTCTGTACCCGCAGCTCCGGGCTGGTCGCCAGCGCGGCGAGCAGGGTGCGGTAGGCCGCGCACCAGCGCGCGATGGTGGCTTTATCGAAGAGGTCGGTGGCGTACTCGACGACGCCCGAAAAGCCGCTCTCCGACTCGACCATGGCGAGCAGCAGGTCGAATTTGGCAGTCGTCACCTCGAAGCCCAGGGGGCGCACCGCGGCGCCGCCGAAGTCGCGGGGGGGAGGCGGCAGGTTCTGCAGCACGAAGGCCACCTGGACCAGGGGCATGCGCATCAGGTCCCGCGGCAGGTCGAGCTCGTCGACCAGCTTGTCGAACGGCATCTCCTGGTGCGCGAAGGTGTCGAAGGCGTCCTCGCGGACCGCTGCGAGCAGCTCGGAGAGGCGCGGATCGCCGGCCAGCCGGGCGCGCACCGGCAGGGTGTTGACGAAGAAGCCGATCAAGGGCTCGAGCTCGGTGCGGTTGCGGT
Source organism: Thermoanaerobaculia bacterium (assembly GCA_044869955.1). Classification (GTDB taxonomy): domain Bacteria; phylum Acidobacteriota; class Thermoanaerobaculia; order Multivoradales; family SZUA-115; genus CALMKX01. Next base: position 6,373 of record JBIOYC010000133.1, read on the forward strand.
TGGCGATGCCGACGCCGAGGAGGAAATCGTCGCGCCCGGTCAGGCGGCCGACCAGCGCCTGGAAGGCCGCGAGCAGGACCATGTAGGGGGTCGCGTGGCTGCGCCGGGCCGCCTCGCGCAGGCCCAGAGACAGCTCCGCCGGCAGCTCGAAGGCGAACGCGGCGCCGCGCGAGCTCTGCATCGCCGGGCGCGGCCGGTCGGTGGGCAGGTCGAGCACCACGGGCGCCCCGTCGAGCTTCGCCCGCCAGTGCTCCAGCTCGGCGGCCAGGCTCTCGCCGGCCAGGGTGAGGCGCTGCCAGACGGCGTAGTCGGCGTACTGCAAGGGCAAGGGCGGCAGCTCAGCCGGCCGGCCCGCGAGCGCGTGGCGGTAGAGCCCGGCCAGCTCGCCGGCGAACACCGCCATCGACCAGCCGTCGCTCGCCACGTGGTGCAGGGTGGTCAGCACCGCCCACTGGTCGGCCGCCCGCCGCAGCAGCCGCAGGCGGAGCACCGGCCCCTCTGCGAGGTCGAAGGGGGCCGCCGCCTCGGCGACGGCGAGACGCCGCAGCTCCCGCTCGGCCGGCTCCTTGGGCAGCCCGGCGAGGTCGACCAGGGGCACCACCAGGGCCGCCGCGGCACCCGGTGGCGCCACCTGTTGGAGGGCCTCGCCATCCGCCAGCACGTAGGTGGTGCGCAGGATCTCGTGGCGGTCGACGATCGCCCGCGCCGCCGCCACGAAGGCCGGCACGGACAGCTCGCCCTCGACCCGGAAGGCGCCGGGCAGGTTGTAGAGGGGGCTGCCGGGAGCCAGCTGGTCGAGGAACCATAGCCGCTGCTGGGCGAACGACATGGGCAGGGCCCAGGGGCCCGGGCCCGGGCGTTTGGCCGGCTCCAGCGGGGCCGCGGCGAGGGCCTCGGGGCGCCGCTCGGCGGCGGCGATCCGCTCGGCGAAGCGGGCCAGCGTCGGGGCCTCGAAGAGGGCCCGGACCGGCAGCTCCACCTGCCAGCGGGAACGCACCCGCGAGACCACCTGGGTGGCCAGCAGCGAGTGGCCGCCCAAGGCGAAGAAGTCGTCGTCGCGGCCGATCTCCCCGCCGTCGAGCAGCTCCGTCCAGAGGGCGGCGAGGGCACGCTCGAGGTCGCCCCGGGGCGGCGCGGAGGACGCGTGGCGGGCGCCCGGCTCCGGCTCGGGCAGGGCCTGGCGGTCGACCTTGCCAGTCGGGCCGACGGGCAGCTCGGCGAGCACGACGATCGCGGCCGGCACCATGTAGGCGGGCAGCCCCTCGGCGAGGAAGGCCTGGAGCGCTTCCGGGGCCACCGGCTCGGCGGCGGCGACGTAGCCGACCAGCTGCCGGTCGCCCCCGGCGGCGCCGGCCGCGCGGGCGAGCACGATCGCCTCGGTGACCGCGGCGTGAGCCCGCAGCCGGGTCTCGATCTCCCCGAGCTCGATGCGGAAGCCGCGGACCTTGACCTGGTGGTCGCGCCGGCCGAGGAACTCCAGGGTGCCGTCCACCAGGCGGCGAGCGAGGTCGCCGGTGCGATAGAGGCGGGCGCCGGGCTTCTCGCCGAGGGGGTGGGGGACGAAGGCCGCGGCGGTCGCCGACGGCCGCCGGTGGTAGCCGCGGGTGACCCCGACGCCGCCGATGAAGATCTCGCCGGAGACGCCGATCGGCACCGGCTCGAGGGCCTCGTCGAGCAGGTGCACGTCGACGTTGGCGAAGGGCCGGCCGATCGGCAGGCGCAGGGCGCCACCGGGGACCTCCGAGCCGTCGATCGATAGCTGGTAGGTCGAGCCCACGGTGGTCTCGGTCGGGCCGTAGGGGCCGAAGAGGCGGACACTGCGGCCGGTCAGCTCGGCGAAGCGGCGCACCCTCTCGAGGGGGGCGCTGTCGCCGCCCAGGTTGAGCTGCTCGAGGAAGGGCCGGAGGGCGGCGCAGCGCTCGGCGCTCAGCTCTTCCAGCCAGAGGGTCCAGTAGGCCGGGGGGACGTCGAGGTGGGTGATGCGCTGGGCGATCACCAGGCGCTCGAGGTCGGCGCCGGTCAGCTCGCTCGGGTCGCGGTGGATCACGAAGGTGGCGCCGGAGATCAGCACCGGGTAGAGGTTGCTCGCCGAGGCGTCGAAGGCCAGGGAGTTGAAGGTCAGGTGGCGAGATCCGGGGCGCAGGCGCCAGACCTGGACCAGGTCCAGGCAGAGGCTGGCCAGGCCGCGGTGCGGCACCAGCACCCCCTTCGGCTGACCGGTCGAGCCCGAGGTGTAGATGACGTAGGCGAGGTGATCGGGATCGGCCGGCGGCCCGGCGGGGAGCCCGGGCCGCTCGCCGGCCGCCGGGGCCAGCACGGTGTCGAGGGCGAGGGCGACGGTGTCCTCCAGCAGCTCGCCCCGGCGTTCGGCGAAGCGCGCCTCGAACCAGGGCTGGGTCAGTACCAGGCGGACCCGCGAGTCGCGCAGCATCAGCTCCAGGCGTTCGGTGGGGTAGGCGGGATCGAGAGGCAGGTAGGCACCGCCCGCCTCGAGCACGCCGAGCAGGCCGACCACCGCCGCCACCGAGCGCTCGACGCACACGGCCACCCGCACCTCCGGCCCCACGCCCCGGCGGCGCAGCTCGCGGGCGAGCCGGCCGGCGCGCTCGGCGAGCTCGCGGTAGGTGACCGTCTCGCCCTCCGCGGCGACCGCCTCGAGATCCGGCGTGCGTTGCGCCTGGCGCGCGAGCAGGGTGGGCAGGGTCTCCTCGCCGAGGTCCGCCGCGCGGTCGTTCCACTCCCAGACCAGCTGGTGGCGCTCGCCGGCTCCGAGCAGGGGCAGCCGAGAGAGGGGGCTCTCCGTGCCGAGGGCAGCGGCGAGCAGGCTCTGGAAGGAGGCGGCCAGGCGGCCGGCGGTCGAGCGGTCGAAGAGCTCGCGCCGGTAGTCGATCAGGCCGTGGAGGTCCCCCTCCGCCTCCTCGAAGGCGACCGTCAGGTCGAAGGCCACGGACTCGGCCGAGGCCGGCAGGGGTGCGAGGCGTAGCCCGGGCAGGGTGAGGGGCTCGGAAGGGGCGTTTTGCAGCACGAAGAGGACCTGGAAGAGCGGTGTCACGCCGAGGGCCCGGGCCGGGGCCAGCTCGTCGACCAGCTGGGCGAACGGCACCTCCTGGTGGGCGAGGGCGGCGAGCTCGGCGGCGCGCGTGGCGGCCACCAGCTGTTCGAAGGGGGGGTCCCCGGCGAGCCTCAGGCGCAGCGGCAGAGTGTTGACGAAGAAGCCGATCAGGTCCTCGACCTCGTGTCGTACCCGGCCGGCGGTGGGGGTGCCGATCACCAGGTCGCGCTCGCCGGTCAGGCGGCCGAGCAGCGCGGCGAAGGCCGCGAACAGCACCATGAAGGGTGTCGCCCCGTGGCGGCGGGCGAAGGCCTCGAGCGCCGCGGTCCGCTCGCGGCCGAGGGCGAAACGCCAGGTGGCGCCGCCGGGGCTCGGCATCGCCGGCCGCGGCCGGTCGGTGGGCAGGGCCAGCACCGCGGGCGCGCCGGCCAGGTGGCCTCGCCACCAGGCGGCCTCGGCCTCGAGGGCCTCCCCGCTCAAACGCGAGCGCTGCCAGGCCGCGAAGTCGGCGTACTGGACGGGCAGGGCCGGCAGCTCCGGCCGGCGGCCCTCCAGGGCCCCGGCGTAGAAGGCCCCCAGCTCCCGGGCCAGGATGCCGATCGACCAGCCGTCGCTCGCGACGTGGTGCATGGCGACCAGGAGCACGGCCCGTTCGGCCTCGAGAGCTACGGCGGCAACCCGCAGCAGCGGCCCGCTGGCGAGATCGAAGGGGCGCAGCAGGTCGGCCCGGCGCAGCCGATCGAGCTGCCGCTCGCGATGGCCCGGCGCGAGGGCGCAGAGGTCGACGAGCGGCACGGGCGCCGCGGCCGCCGTGGCCGGCGGCGCGATCCACTGCCGGGGCCGGCCCGTCGAGGCCCGGAAGGTGGTGCGCAGCACCTCGTGGCGGCGGGTGATCCCGTCGAGGGCCCGGCCCAGGGCGGCCCGGTCGAGCCTGCCCTCGACCGCGAAGGCGGCGCCCAGGTTGTGGCTCGCCTGGCCGGGGTCGAGCTGGTCGAGGAACCACAGCCGCTCCTGGCCGAACGAGGGCTCGGCCGAGAAGGGCTGCCCGGCCGGCCGGGCCAAGAGGGGGAGGGGCTCGGCCGAGGAAGCGGGGTCCAGGCGACCCCCCCGCCGGTCGTCGACCTGCCCCGCCAGCTCGGCCAGTGTGGGCGCCTCGAAGAGGGCGGCGAGCGGCAGCTCGATGCCGAAGCCCTCGCGCAGGCGCGTCGCCAGCCGGGCCGCCAGCAGGGAGTGGCCGCCGAGGTCGAAGAAGTCGTCGTGGCGACCGACGGCGGGGCGGCCGAGCAGCTCGCACCAGAGGGCGGCGATCGCCTCCTCGGTGGCTCCCTCCGGGGCCTCGCCCTGCTCGACCGTGGCCGCTTCGGGGGCCGGCAGGGCCCGGCGATCGACCTTGCCGTTGGCGTTCACCGGCAGGGCGTCGAGGGCGACGAAGTCGGCCGGCACCAGGTACTCGGGCAGGCGCTGGCGCAGGAAGGGCCGCAGCTCGGCGAGGGTCTCGCGGTCGGTCACGACATAGGCGACCAGGCGCTTTTCTCCGGGCCGGTCCTCGCGCACGACGACGATCGCCTCGCGCACGGCGGGATGGGCGGTGAGCGCCGCCTCGACCTCCCCCGGCTCGATGCGGAAGCCGCGGATCTTCACCTGCCCGTCGAGACGGCCCAGGAACTCCACGTTGCCGTCCGGCAGCATGCGCGCGCGGTCGCCGCTGCGGTAGAGCCGGGCGCCGGGCCGCTGCGAGAAGGGGTCGGGGAGGAAGCGCTCCGCGGTCGCCCGGGGCTGGCCGCGGTAGCCGCGGGCGAGCCCCTCGCCGGCCAGGGTCAGCTCACCGGCGACGCCCATCGGCACCGGCCGCAGCTCGCGGTCGACCAGGTAGACGCGGGTGTTGGCGATCGGCCGTCCGATCGGCACCGAGGCCCTGCGTCCGGCGCCGGCGTCGACCGGATGGCAGGTGGTGAAGGTAGTCCCCTCGGTCGGGCCGTAGCCGTTGATCAGCCGGCCCGGGCGGCGGCCCGCGGTGGCGAGGGCCTCGACCGCCCGCGCGGCGTGGGGCGGCGACAGCACGTCGCCTCCCGCGACCAGGTCGGTGAGGCCGGCGAGGCTCCCCAAGTGGCTGTCGACCATCGGGTGGAAGAGCCCGGCGGTCAGCCAGAGGGTGGTGATGCGGCGCCCCTCGAGAAAGGCGGCGAGCTCGTCCAGGGTGGGCGTGGCCGGCGGGTAGATCTCGAGCCGCGCGCCAGCGAGCAGAGGTCCCCAGATCTCGAACGTCGAGGCGTCGAAGGCGAGGGGCGCGAGCTGCAGGAAGACGTCTCCCGCCTCGAAGCTCAGGTAGTTGGTCTCCCGCACCAGGCGCAGGACGCTGCGGTGGCTGACCTCGACCCCTTTGGGGCGGCCGGTCGAGCCGGAGGTGAACAGCACGTAGGCGAGCTGGCCGGCCCCGGCGGCGGGCTCGGCAGCCGCGAGGGGGGAAGCCTCGATGGCCGGCTCGCTATGGCGGTCGAGCACCTCGAGGAGGGCCCCGGTGCGCGCCGCCCAGGGCTCGAAGCGCTCCCGGAAGCGCTCCTCGGTGAGCAGGCGGCGCACGCCCGCGTCGTCGAGGATCGCGGTCACGTGGTCGGTCGGGTGGCCCGGGTCGACCGGCACGTAGACGCCGCCGGAACGCAGGATCGCGAGCAGGGCGATAGGCATCGAGAGCCCCCGCTCGAGGGCGATCCCGATCGGCGTCTCGGCGCCGAGGCCGGGCCCCGCCCCGCCGCCCCGAAGCCCCGCCGCCAACCGGCGCGAGAGGAGGTCCAGGGCCGCGTAGGACAGCGCCGCCTCCCCCGCCACCACGGCGATGGCGTCAGGCGTGGCGGCCGCGGCGCGGGCGAAGGCGCCGTGGATCGTCTCCTCGCGGGGGAAGGCCGTGGCGGTGGCGTTCCACTCGACGACCAACTGCTGCCGCTCGGCCGGGGAGAGCAGGGGCAGCTCGCCGAGGGGGCGATGCGGCGCGGCGAGGGCGGCGGTGAGGAGCCTCTCGAGCCCGCGCTCGAGGCGGCGCACGGTCGAGGCGTCGAAGAGATCGCCGCGGTACTCGATGGCGCCGGCGAAGCCGTCGTCGCGGGCGGTGAGGTCGAGGGTGAGGTCGAACTTCGAGGTCCCCGTGTGGAAGCGCAGCGGGTCCAGCGTGAGACCGGGGATCGCCGTCCCGCGGCTCGCCTGGGCGTCCTCCTGGAGCACGAGGACGACCTGCACGAGGGGCGAGCGGGCGAGGCCGCGTTGCGGCGCGATCGCCTCGACCAGCCGCTCGAAGGGCAGCTCCTGGTGGGCGAGGGCGAAGTGGACCGCCTCGCGCCCGACCTCGATCAGTCCTTCGAAGCTCGAGCAACGGCCGAGGTCGAGGCGCAGCGCCAAGGTGTTGGCAAAAAAGCCGATCAGCCCTTCGAGCTCCGGCCGCAGGCGCTGGGCCCCCGCGGTACCGAGGATCAGGTCCCGCTGGCCGGTGGTGCGGGCGAGCAGGGCGGCGAAGGCCGAGAGTAGGACCAGGAACGGCGTCGCCTGGTGCTCGCGGGCGAAGCGGCGGACGGCCTGCGCCGTCTCGGCGTCCCAGGCGAAGGCCAGCTCGCGGCCTCCCCCACCTTCCGAGCGGCGCGGGCGATCGGCCGGCAGCTCGAGGGTGGTGGGCGCTCCGGCCAGCCGCTCCCGGGCGAGGGCCAGCTCGGCCTCGAGGTCGGGGCCGGTGAGGCGCTCCCGCTGCCAGGCCGCGAAGTCGGCGAAGTGCAGCGGCGGCTCGGCGAGGGGCGAGGGCCCGCCGTCCCGGGCGGCGGCGTAGAGCGCCGCCAGCTCGCTGCGCAGCACGCCCAGGGACCAGCCATCGGCCGCGATGTGATGCAGGCAGAACAGCAGCGCGTGGTCGGCGACGCCCAGACGGAGCAGACGGGTGCGCAGGATCGGTCCGCGGCCGAGGTCGAAGGGCCGGCGCGCCTCGAGCTCGCCGAGGCGGCGCAGCTCGGTCTCGACGCCGTCCCCGAGGGCGGAGAGGTCGGCCACCGACAGGCGCGGGAGGGCCCCTCCCACGGCCTGCACCGGCTGGCCGTCGACCACCGGGAAGACGGTGCGCAGGGCCTCGTGACGGCGGATCACCTCGGCGAGCGCCGCCGCCAGCGCCGCGGGAGCCAAGGTGCCGCGCAGCCGCAGGCCGCCGGCGAGGTTGTAGACCGCGCTCCCGGGCTCCAACTGGTCGAGCAGCCAGAGACGCTGCTGCGAGGTCGAGAGGGGCAGGGGCAGGCTGCGGTCGGCCCGAGGGATCGGCGTCGTGCCGGCGTCACCGGCGGCCCGCAGCTGATCGACCCGCTCGGCGAGGGCGGCGAGGGTGGGCCGGCGCAGCAGGTCGGCGAGGGGCAAGTCCACGCCGAAGGCCTCCGGGATCCGGGCCCCCAGGCGGGCCGCCAGCAGGGAGTGGCCCCCGAGGCGGAAGAAGTTGTCCTGGACGCCGACCGTCTCGACGGAGAGCAGCTCCCGCCAGATGGCCGCGAGCCGCTCCTGGGTTGGCGTGCTCGGGGCCTCGAAGGCGGCCCTGGCGGTCCAGGCCGGGGCCAGCGCCGCCAGGGCCCGGCGATCGACCTTGCCGTTGGCGTTGAGGGGCAGCACCGGCAGGGCCTGCCAGGCGGCCGGCACCATGTAGGCGGGAAGGGTGCGCGACAGGTGGGCGATCAGCTCGCCGTCGTGAGTCTCCGAGCCCACGCGCAGGACGACGTAGGCGGTGAGCGCCCGGCCTCCCGCGGCATCGCCGCGGGCGAGCACGGCGGCCTCGGCGACCGAGGGGTGGGCGAGGAGAGCCGCTTCGATCTCGCCGAGCTCGATGCGGAAACCGCGCACCTTGACCTGCTGGTCGATCCGGCCCAGGTAGCTGAGCTGGCCATCCGGCCGGAAGCGGGCGAGGTCCCCGGTGCGATAGAGCCGCCCGCCCGCGGCAGGGCCGAAGGGATCGGGGACGAAGCGCTCGGCGGTCCAGCGCGGCCGGTCGAGGTAGCCGCGGGCGAGGCCGGCACCGCCCAGCCGCAGCTCCCCCGGGACGCCGGCCGCCACCAGCCGGCCCTCGCGATCGACCACGTAAGCCCGGCCCCCCGCGATCGGCTTGCCGATCGGCGGCTCGCCGGGGTCGCCGCGGCCGATCCGGGCGGCGGTCGAGTAGGTGGTGTCCTCGGTCGGCCCGTAGAGGTTCCACAAGGTGTCGATCGAGGTGCCGGCGAAGAGCTGGCGTACTAGATCGCCGGGCAGGGCCTCGCCGGCCAGGTTCAGGGTGCGGGCGTTGGCCGGCCACGCCGAGTGGAGCAGCTCCCGCGCCGCCGAGGGAACGGTGTTGACCAGGGTGACCCGATCGGCGGCCGGCAGCCGCGGCAGCTCGAGGGCGTTCTCGGCCAGGATCACCGCTCCGCCCTGGGCGAGCGGGGCGAAGATCTCGAACACCGACAGGTCGAAGGAGATCGAGGTCGCCGCCAGCACGCCGGCGAGCTGGTCGCGGCTGAACTGCCCGCCCGCCCAGCGGATGAACGCCACCGCGCTGCGGTGCGAGATCGCCACGCCCTTGGGGCGGCCGGTCGAGCCGGAGGTGAACAAGACGTAGGCCAGGGCGTCGGGCTCGGCCGGGGCGAGGGGCGGCGCCGCCGAACCGGCGGCCTCCTCGACCTCGGCCGGATCGAGGCTCGCGACCGGGGGCGCGCCGGCCGGCGCTGGCCGATCGGAGAGCAGCACCCGCGCGCCGCTGTCGGCGAGCATCAGCGCCCGGCGCTCCTCCGGGTAGGCGGGATCGATCGGCACGTAGGCGCCACCGGCCTTGAGCACCGCGAGGAGCGTAACGACCAGCGTGAGATCCCGCGGCAGGGAGACGGCCACGCGGACCTCGGGGCCGACGCCGAGGGCGACCAGCCGCCGCGCCAGCCGGTCGGCGCGCCGGTCGAGCTCGCGATAGCTCAGTCGCACGGTGCCGAAGACCAGGGCTTCGGCCTCGGGCTCCGCCGCGGCCCACAGCTCGAAGGGCTGGTGGAGGCAGAGCTCGCAGGCCGGCATCGCCGCGCCACAGCCCCAGTCCCCGAGCAGCTGCGCCCGCTCTCGCTCGCTGAACCAGGGCAGCTCCCGCCAGGGCCGCTCCGGCGTCTCGAGCCCGGCCACGAGCAGGGTCAGGAAGTGATCGAGCAGGCGGGCGGCGGTGGCTTCCTCGAAGAGCTCGGAGCCGTACTCGAGCGAGGCCACCAGCGCTGAGTCGACCGGGGCCACCAGCAGGGCGACGTCGAATTGCGCGCCTCGGCGCGGGAAGGGCACGGAGCGGCCCTCGAGGCCGGCGAGGTCGATGCGCACGCCCTCGACCTCGAGCGCGAAGGCGGCGAGCCCCGGCGGCAGCCTGCGGGGTGCCTGCTGCAGCGAGAACATCGCCTGCACTACCGGCGGCCGGCTCGGGTCGTGGAGAGCCCGCCGTTCGACCGCGAGCCGCTCGACGAGCAGGGGGAAGGGCAGGTCCTGGTGTCGAAAAGCCGCCATGGCGCTGCGTCGCAACCGCCGGCACAGCCCGGCGAAGCTCGGCCGGCCGCCGAGATCGGCGCGCACGACCAGCGGGTTGACGAAGTAGCCGACCACCTCGGCCAGCTCGGGGGTGCTGCGGCCCGGGGTGGGGGAGCCGACCAGCAGATCGTCCTGGCCGCTCCAGTGGGCCAGCACCGCGCTCCACGCGGCGAGGAGGACGGAATAGACGGTGCCACGCTCCGCCGCGGCGAACGCCTCGATGCGATCGGCGAGGGCCGGCGACAGGTGGGCGGTCCGGCTGCTGCCGTGCAGGCTCTGGAGTGCGGGTGGAGGGAAATCGGTGGGCAGGTCGAGGGTGAGGGAGCAGCCGGCGAGCTGGTCCCGCCACCAGTGCCAGAGGCGTTCGCCCTCGGCCCCGGCCATGCGCTGGCGCTGGCCTCGCACGAAGTCGACGTAGCGCTGCCCAGGAAGCGGCGGCTCGGGATCAGGCCGCTCGGGCGCCGCCTCGGCGCCGCGGGGGATCCGGCCGTAGAGCGCCGACAGCTCCTGCCACAGCAAGCCGACCGACCAGAGATCCGCCACCAGGTGGTGGATCGCCAGAAGGAGCACGCTGGCTCCTCCGCGGAGGCGCAGAATCGCCAGGCGCAGCAGCGGCCCATGTTCGAGGTCGAACGGTTCGGCGGCGAGCTCGGCCAGGCGAGCTGCCAGCCCGGCCGCGGAAAGGGCCTCGGCCCCCTCCTCGAGAAAGCCGGGCGCCGGCGCCTGGCGTCGCGGAGACACTCGCTGCACGGGTCCGCCCGGGGTGCGCACGAAGACCGTGCGCAGCGCCTCGTGGCGCTCGCACAGCCGTGAGCAGGCAGCCCTCAAGGCGGCAGCGTCGAGCCCGTCCGCGAAGCGAGCCGCCCCGGCGATGTTGTAGGCGCAGCCCCCAGGCTGCAGCTGCTCGAGGAACCAGATCGCCTCCTGGCCATGCGAAAGCGGATGCTCGCCCGGCTCGTGCTCAGAAGGGTCCGCGGTCCGCTGGGAGCTTCGAGCTGTCCCAACGCGTCCTGGCCCGCCTGGGTCGAATGGCTGGGGATGGCTCATAAACTCTTCGGAGTATATCGCGGTGCGTCACTAGGTACAATTGGGAATTAGACGGTATTAATGACTATCAGGAGTCTACAGTGGCTCCTCCGGCGCTTCCCGGGATGCCCTGCGAGCCGGCGGTGTAGAATCCACAAGACTTCCGCGCCTGTACGGGGTCCCCGTTGTCGACCAGGTCAGCCCAGACTGCTAGTCCGACGACGGGTCGCCATGCCTGCTTCGGGGCTGTCCCGGCGAATGGAGAAGCCCCAGGCGCGCCACCCGTCGAACGTCGGTAGCGCTACCCGCGGAGATTTCAGCCAACATCGGAGGTTCGAATGCGAAGAGTCACGGGCATTGGCGGCATCTTCATGAGCGCCAAGGATCCGAAGGCGCTCTGCGATTGGTACAAGAAGCACCTGGGGATCGACGTTCAAGACTGGGGCGGAGCCGCCTTCACCTGGACTGACTCCGAAGGCAACCCGACCAAGGGAACCACGGCCTGGCTCATCGGTCCAGCGGACGGCAAGCACTTCGCTCCGAGCAAGTCGACCTTCATGGTCAACTATCGAGTCGAAGATCTGGCGGCGCTGCTCGAAGCACTGCGCGAGGAAGGTTGCGACGTGCTCGAGAAGACCGACGACTCGGAGTACGGGAAATTCGGATGGGTCATGGATCCAGAGGGCAACAAAGTGGAGCTTTGGCAGCCGCCAGAAGGGCAATGAGGCTCGGTACCTCGCGAGGAGGGCTGACGTCCACCCCCTCGCCCTACCGGCCATCGGTTGCCGGCTCACGGGGCCTGACGCACCGCCAACTCCCCGCCGCTCGCGACCCCTCACTAGCAAGGCTATTGACCTTCCCCCCATGACCGGCTAGGCTGCCCTCGATCATCACGGGGAGCCATGGCCAAACCCAACCTGGGAGAGCTCGAGCATCAGGTACTGCTGGCCGTCTTGAGGCTGGGCGGGGAGGCCTACAGCGTCCCCCTCGTCCTCGAGCTGGAGGAGCGCACGGGCCGCGAGGTGGCGCAGGCTGCGGTGTTCATCGCGCTGCGTCGTCTGGAGGCCAAGGGCCTGCTGACCTCCCGCCTCGACGACCACGCCATCGGTGAAACCGGGCGCGTGCGGCGCTACTTCAAGCTCACCGAGGCGGCGCTGCACCGGCTGAAGGAGACCCGCCGCGCTCTCGTGCGCCTGTGGGAGGGCCTCGACGCCTCCCTGGACGGTGCGCCATGAAACCGCCATTCGCCGTACGGTGGGCGCTCCGGCTGCTGCTCGACCGCGAGGAACGCCGTGCGATCACGAGCGATCTCGAGGAGCTCTTCGAGCTGCGCCGGGCGCGCGACGGCGAGCCCGCCGCCAGGGCCTGGCTCCGCCGTCAATGGGCCCAGTACCCGCCCCGCCTGCTCCTGGCCGCGCGCTGGCGATGGGCAGCCCCGCCCGACCCCGGCGGAGCTCGAACCCTCGACCGCCCCGGCGGTCGCAGAGGAGAACCGATGGAGAACCTCTGGTCTGACCTGCGACACAGCCTGCGCAGCCTCGCCCGGGCGCCGGGGCTCGCCGCCACCATCGTGCTCACCGTGGGCCTGGGGATCGGGGCCCTGACGACCCTGTGGGGCGTGGTTCATGCCGTGCTGCTCGAGCCCCTGCCCTACGCCGACCCGGGCCAGCTGGTGCGCATCTACACCGACTCGCCGCCCAACCGCTTTCCCCTGTCGGTGGCGGACTACCTCGGCCTCGCCGAACAGCAGACCCGCTTCGAGCAGGTGGCCGGCTACACCAACGCCACCCGGACTCTCACCCGCGGCGAGCTGACCGAGCGGGTGCAGGGCAAGCTCGTCACCGGGAGCTACTTCTCGCTGCTGGGCATCCGGCCCCTCACCGGCCGACTGCTCACCCCCTCCGACGACGTTGCGGGCAGCGAGCCCGTGGTGGTGGTGAGCAGCGGCTTCGCGTCGCGCTACCTGGGAGGAGCCCAGGCCGCCCTCGGACAGACCCTCCGTCTGAACGGCACCGACCACGCGGTGGTCGGCGTGCTGCCTGTCCAGGTCGGCCCCTTCGAGCAGGACCGGGGCTTCTTCGCCCCGGCCCGATGGGAGACGCCGCCGCGCAAGGGACCCTTCTTCATCACCGCGCTCGGCCGACTGCGACCCGGCACCGGCCGCGAGGTGGCCGAGGAGGAGCTGCACGCCATCAACCGGCGACTGTTCCCGGTCTGGCAGGCCTCCTACCAGGACGAGAGGGCGACCTGGGCGGCCATGGAGCTCAAGGACCACGTGATCGGAGACGCAGCGACGACCCTGGTGCTGGTGCTCGGCGCCGTCGGCTTCGTGCTGCTGATCGCCTCGACCAACGCCGCCAACCTGCTGGTGGCACGCGCCGCCCAGCGCCGGCGGGAGCTGGCCGTGCGCGGCGCCCTCGGCGCGTCCCGCGGGCGCGTCGTCCAGCACCTGCTCGCCGAGAGCGCGCTGCTGGCCGCGGGGGCGGCCCTGGTCGGGCTCGGCTTGACGGTGGGCGGCATCCGGCTCCTCGCGGTCGCCGGCGCCGGCTACCTCCCCCGCGCGCAGGAGATCGGCCTGTCCGGTCCCGTGCTCGCCTTCCTGGTGGCGGCCACGCTGGGCAGCGGCCTGTTGTTCGGGCTGATCCCGGCCCTGGCCGGTGCCAGGTCCGCCGGCTCGGGCGCCCTCGGCTCCGGTGGCCGCTCCTCGACCGACGCCGCGGGCCCCAAGCGCCTGCGGCAGGTGCTGGTGGCCGTGCAGTTCGCCGTCGCCACGCCGCTGCTCATCGCCTCGGGGCTGCTGCTCGCCAGCCTGGGCAAGCTCCAGCGGGTCGACCCGGGCTTCGACCCGCAGAACCTGCTCACCGCTTCCCTTCTGTTGCCTGGCGAGCGGTACACGGATCGTGCCGAGATCCTCGAATTCTGGGAGCGGTTGAGGAACGAGGTCGAGGCGCTGCCGGGGGTCGAGGGCGTCGCCTTCGCGGATGGACGGCCGCCGCGCGGGGTGAGCACCTTCAACAACTTCGACCTCGAGGACGACCCCACGCCGCCGGAAGAGTCCCAGCCCACCACGCCCTGGGTGTCGGTGTCGTCGGAGTACTTCGCGCAGATGGGGATCCCGCTCCTCGCCGGGCGCGGCTTCGACCAGCGGGACGACGAGCCCGACGCTCCCGAGGTGGTGATCGTGGACCGATCGTGGGCCGAGCGGTTCTTCCCCGGCCAGGATCCCCTCGGCAAGCGCCTGCACGGAGGCGGCAGCTCCACCTGGACCACGGTCGTCGGCGTAGTCCCCGCGGTGAAGTACGTGGGCCTCGACCAGCCCGACCAGGGCACCGTCTACTGGCCCATGTCGCAGCGGCCCACGAGCCACTCGATCGAGCGGATCACCACCCGCTTCAACTACCTTGCGGTGCGCACTGCCGCCGATCCGCTGGCGGTGCTCCCCGGCCTGCGGCGGGCCGTGCGGGACCTCGACCCGGCCCTGCCCCTCGAGGAGGTCGCCACGATGGAGGAGCTCGTGGCGGACTCGCTCGAGGTGCCGCGCCTGCTCTCGGCATTGGTCGCGGCCTTCGCTGCCGTGGCGCTGCTGCTGTCGGTGATCGGCATCTACGGCGTGATGTCCTACTTCGTCCAGCAGCACACCAAGGAGATCGGCATCCGCCTCGCGCTCGGCGGCCGGCCGCAGGCCGTGCGGCGCATGGTCGTGGGCCAGGGGATGCGGGTGGTGGGCTTGGGAGTGGCGGTCGGGCTCGGCGCCGCACTCGCCCTCACCCGCCTGCTCTCGAGCCTGCTCTTCGAAGTGGAGACGACCGACGGTCCGACCTTCGTGGGCGTCGCGGCGGCGATGCTGGCAGCAGCCCTCGCCGCCTGCCTCCTGCCCGCCCGGCGAGCCGCCGGAGTCGATCCCGCGACCACCCTGCGGGCGGAGTAGGGGGGGCCAGCGAGGGACAGCCGGCCGATCTCGCGTCCGAGCCGGGTCGCCCGCGGCCCGCGCGGCGACGGCGGCCCCTCCTGGCCCCGCTGGTCGAGTGCAGAAGTCCCCGCGGGTCGTATAGTCGGGCCATGGCTCGAACAGCGCTCACAAGTGCCCAGATGGAAGAGGTCGAACGACGGCTGCGCGCTCACGATGAGGATCCCTCGAGCGCCATTCCGTGGGAGACGGTGCGGGCGGAGCTCTTCGACCGGCGCGGCTGATGCGCGTCCTGTTTCGGCCCGAGGCCCACGCCGAGCTGCTCGAAGCGCGGGTCTGGTACGACGAACGATCACCGGACCTGGGGCTTGAGCTCGCGCGGGCCGTGGATGCCGCACTCGCCACCGTGATCCGGCAGCCTTCGCCCCCGTAGCGGGCGCCCCCACGTCCCTCTGCATTCAGGTCTTCCCGGAGTGCGGGACACCTCGGAGCCGGTCCCACTTCGCGGCCGGGGCCTCGCTCTGGGCGATCGCCCCTCCCACCGGCCCCGTCTCGTGGAGGCCCCGGAGCACCTGGATACAGCGGCCCCGGGACCGAGGCCGCCTGCCCGCCCTACTCGAAGACGACTCGCAGCCGGGCGCGGCCTTCCGGCTCGATCGCGATCGCCTCGCCGCCCTTCCGGTCCGCACGGCCGGCGTCGACCAGCTTCTCGACGAGATCGAGGAAGTCGAGGAAGCCCAGCTCCTCGCGGATCGAGGCCGGCAGCTGCTGGTAGAGCTTCTCTGGGGTCTCCGTACGGACTCGGTCGGCCAAGGCGAGGTGGGCCAGTACCTCTTCCTCGCCGCGGGTCAAGCGAACCTTCTCGACCGAGAAAAGCAGGGGTACGATGGCCGGGATCACCGCTGCCGCGATGGGTGTGGCGATCTGGAAGGCCCCCAAGATCCCCCACAGCAGAGCCGCGGAGATCGATCCCTGGACCAGGGGGCTCGTCACCTTGACCTTCCAGCCGCCCGGCTCCCAGGCGAGCGAGCCTTGGGCCGCTCCCCACTCGCGGACGGCGCCGCTGACGGCTGCCTGGACGCGTGGATTCGAGGGCAGGCCCAGCTCCTCGATCCATGCCTCGAGATCGGCCGGGCCGACCTCACTTCCCACCGGCACCCGGGCCTCGACCCAGCTCGAGAGGGTTTCAGTCATCGTCTACCTCCTGCCACCGGCGGTGGCCGTTCCGGGACGAAGCGGGATTCTTCATTGAGGTACCGCTTGGCCGCCCAGGCGAGGTGCAGGGGAAAGGTCCATTCCATCTCGGCGAGCTCGCGGGAAATGCCTTCGATCCTTCCCCCGGTGGCCTGGAGAGTGACGGGCAGGGCCGGCCGGTCCAGCATCCGCAGGGTTGCATCGGCCAGCCACGAGTTGGCCGGACGGAAGAAGCCGAGGCCCGGCTGCGTCTGCTTGCCCACGGTGTAGAGGAAGAGCACCTCCTGTCCTCCGCCCTCGACCATCTCCTGCTGGTGCCAGATCAGGACCTCCCAGCTCTGCTCGAGGCAGGCCAGGATCCGGTTGGGATCCGTGTCGAGGAGGATCGAGAGGGCCGCTCCTCCGGAATGCTCCAGCCAAGGAGCCACCGCCTCCGGGCTGGTGCTCGTCAGGGCTGACCCCGAGACCAGGAGCCCGACGTTGCCGCCCCGTTCCTCGGCCCACATGCCCAGGGTGATCAGCTCGGTCGGCTGCCGGAGCAGCTGAACGTCGAGGGAGATCGAGCCGTCTTCCTCCTGCCGCTGCTTCCTCGCATAGCAGAGCACCGGGTCCGGCGGCAGGTCGTCCTCGCGCTCGAAAAGGTGGTTGGCCAGCACGTCCTCGCGCCGCCGCAGGTAGAGGGGCAGGAACCCTTCCTCCTGAACGATGTTCCGGTAGGCCCCGAAGTCCCTCGGCGTTCCGTTCCGCAGGTCGGAGACCCGCGCCCGCCGCGGCGGCGATCGCCAGATCAGTCGTTCGCCGTAGAACAGGCGTTCGAGCTTGCTGCGGACGAGGATCACTGGACTGTCGTAGAGCCGAGGGACCCAGAGGTTCGAGGCCGCCCGGACCTGCTTCTGCACCTCGATCCGCTCCTGAAGGCCCACGAAGGCCATTCCCCCGGCCTCGAGCGCGGACCCCGCTTGGTCGAGGAGGAAGTTGGCGACGTCGTTCTCGAAGCCCTCGTCGATCCCTCCCGAGCTCACGTGGACCCGCTCCTCCCCGGGGATCGGCTCGAGCTTCATCATCTTCGCCGGCGTCAGCTGCCAGGCTCGCGCGCCGAAGTACTCCTCCCAGTCCGGGTGGCGGCCGAAGTAGGCGGCGACCTGCTCGGCCGCCCGGGCCCAGAATGGGCGATCGAGGATCTCCATCCCGCGCAGGAAGCGTTCGTCGGGCGCATCCCGGGCGCGCAGGTCGGCGAGGAAGAAGCCCTGGATCCCCTTCTCGCTCAGGACCTCCGGCAGCCGTGGGTTCATCGCCAGGCGACCGAGCCCCCACACCGCCAGCACGCCCAGGGCAGGGTTCGGCAGCCGGGCCGACAGCTCCGCCCCCAGCTCGAAGTAGCCCCAGTACTCGGCGTCCCCCGCCACTTCTGCCGGGGGTCCGGTCCTCCCGTAGCTCACGCTCGAGAGGTAGGTGGCGACGACTTCGTGGGTGGTGCGGCAGCGGGCCACCAAGCCGCTCAAGAGCCGGGAGTACCGCTCCGAGCCCTCTCCTTCGCGGGCCCGATGGGCCGTCATCTCGAGCAGGAGGCCGAAGAGAGTCAGCTCGTTGAGGTTCTGGTGGATTTCCTCGTGGCGGGTGCGCATCGTCCGCAGCCCCCACGGGTTGGCTTCGTCCCCCACCTCCTCCACCTGCCAGTGCCCGTGGTGGAATCGGGCGGCCCCGAAGGCGAGCAGCTGGTCCTCCAGCTCCGGGTGACGGCCAGGAGGCGCCGGGGCGGAGGTTGCGGGCTCAGGCTCAGTCACCTGCGCGCCCCCCGCATGGCCCCGGTGATCGCCATGGTCTCGACGCTGACACGAGTGACGCGCGTGAGCAGGTCGACGACCTTCTCCTTGTAGTCAGCGAAACGGTAGGTGTCGAACTTGGCGCGGATGGTGGGGTCCTTGGGCTTCTTCTCTTTGTACTGGTCGAGGATCCACTCGAGGGCCGAGCGGTTGCCGAGGACGTAGGTCCAGGCTTCGGCCGGTACGCCGGAGAGAGTGGTCTCGGTGTCGAGCACTATGGTGCCGGCGGCCTTGTCCGCCTTGAGCAGGGCCTTCGGTGTCTGGCCCGCCGCTCGAGCCCTCTCGTCCGGCGCGTCCCGGCGCACCAGGGGCCAGGGCTCCACGCCCTCGTAACCGAGGTGGAGGTCCATCAAGCGCCGGCCCCAGTCGGCCCACTGCCAGAAGTCCGGGTAGAAAGGGATGCGCGGGAAGTCGCGCTTCAAGTTGAGGGCGTACTTTTCGCGGTAGATCGGGTCGTGGAGGACGCCGTACACGTAGTGGAAGATGGCTTCCTTGGTGATGGGAGGATCAGCCCTGCCGCCAGCGGCCAGGTAGTGCGACGTGAACTGCTCGAGTGCCCAGTCGGTGATGTTGTCGAGAGCCTGCCCTGTCCGAGAGTAGACTTGCAAGGGCACCTGTTGATAGGCGTCGACCGCCGCGCCGAAGTGCAGATCGGCCACGCCATCCACCGCCAGCACTACATAGCGCGTTCGCGACCCTATATCACTAAAGCAGATCGAATAGTTCTTCGCGCCAAGCGGGAACATGTCCTCGCAGGCACCTGGTCGATCGATGAAGAGCGATGACTGATAGAGCAGGACTGAGTGGAACGGGCGATACGCAGCCCTCCTGATCCTCTCAAAGCCTACCTCCTCACGCACGCCTGCCTTCGCGCGGCGCTTGAGCGTTTCGGACCACTTTATGGTTGACTCGAATTCGACCGCTTCTCTCCCATGCGAGCCGTACCTCTCGGCCAGATAGGCCACCTTCCTCTGCAGCGACTTAGGGTCCAAGTCGTAGACCCATTCATCGCGATTAGTGGAGACACCTAAGGAGTAGAGCCTAAACAATGCCCTTTCCTGCGAACGGCTCCGCGCGCTTCTCGTGGACTTGCTGGCTATCGGAATCTGCAGATCGAAGTCATTGTCTGCCTGATTAATCCAGTTGCCACAAGCATCGGCCTGGATCTCTTGGACCCTTCTGATGGCAAGCCTCTGGGCTGAAAGGAACTCGAGCTTCTCGTCGGCCTTTGCGTAGTCGCGCACCGCATCATAAAATATACGGCAGTCCGTCGCGCCAGCCTTCCGAAGGAGAAAATACACAGCGACTCCTACCCGAATCTGATTCCCAAACACATTCCCGCCCTCCCTGCGTCGCTGCTCGCCGCTCGTGCGCGCATCCCCTTTTAGGTCGATCACCCAGATCTCACTGAACTCCCTCGCTGCCACCTTGCGAAAACCGTCGAAAGTCCGCTTATTGATGAAGGACGAGTTGCTGACGAAGGCAATCACTCCGTCCGGCGCCAGCCGATCACTCGCCCACCGCAAGAACCGGGCGTACATATCATAAAGCTTGGTCTTTTGCGCCGTGCTCTCGGCGATGTACGTCGCCTTGATTCTCTTGTCAACCTCCGGATATTCCCGGTTCTTGTTGTTCTCGTTCTCGTTCTTCTGATTGGCGTTGTAGGGCGGGTTCCCGATGATCACGCTGATCCTGCGGCGGTTCTGCCGACGGATGCGGGCGACGTTCTCCTCCGTCACGCTGCCGAAAAGCGTGTGCTGCGTCCCGCTCGTCGCCGTGTGCTCCCCCACGTTGTCCAGCGTATCCACGAAGCACAGGTTCGGGAACTCCTCGTACTCCCCGGCGAGCGCCGCGTACGTCGCCTCGATGTTCAAGTTGGCCACGTAGTACGGCAGGATCGCCACCTCGTTCGCGTGCAGCTCCTCCCGGTACTTGTGCCGGAGCTTGGCCGGCTGCCCGCGGAAGTGCTGCAGCAGCTCGCAGACGAACGTGCCCGTGCCGGTGGCCGGGTCCAGAATCTCCACGTCGCGGTCGATCAGGTTGCGACCGAAGTGTCGCTCGCAGAGCCAGTCCGCCGACTCGATCATGAAGCGCACGATCTCGTTCGGCGTGTAGACCACCCCCAGGCGGTCCGCCGCCTTCGGGTTGTAGACCCGGTAGAAGCTCTCGTAGATCGCCTTCAGAAAGGTCTGCTTCTCCGGGTGGGTCGAGATCTGCGCCGCGGCTTTGCGGATGGCCGTGTAGTAGGGCGCCAGGGCCTTGAGGGACTGGAACTTGGTGTTGCCGGTGAAGAAGGTGGCCTCGAGCTTGTGCAGCTCGCGGGCGACGTTGTTGTCCTCGTGGTAGGTGGTGCCGGGGAACACGGCGGCGAAGACCTCCCCGGTCAGCACGTGCTGGATCAGCATCTCGCGGACGTCCGCCGCAGTGAGGCTGGGGTTGATCGCCTCCTGGGCGTGAGCCAGGAACTCCTGCGCCGCTTGGCGGAAGCCCGGTTCCTCCTCGTTGGCGCGCTCGATCATCGCGCGGAGGGACTCGAGAACCGCCGGCAGATCGGTCTTGAACTGCTCGACCGCCTGGCGGAACTCCTCGATCTCCGGCCGCTCGAAGGCGAAGAAGAGCCGCAGCAGCTTCTCGAGGGCCGCCACGTCGTCCACCGGGCAGCGCATCACCTCTTCGCCGTGCTGGATCAACACCGCCTCGGTCGAGTCGTCGAAGACGATGTTCGACTTCGGGTAGCCGGCGCGGAACTTCTTCTCGATCTCGGTGTCGAGGTCGTCCTTGCTGTCCTTGGCCTCCCAGTAGCCGAAGGGCACCCGCAGCGTGTGGAGCAACGCGCCGTCGACGTAGCGGCGGTCTTTGGCCTTGGTCTCGATCTCGTACTCGGGCACGAAGATCAGGTCGTGCGAGCGCGCCCAACCCTTGAGAAGATCCTTGAACGCCTCGCGCACCACCGACTCGCGGTGCGTGCCGGAAACCCGCCGCAGGTCTTGCAGCTGGTTCAGGTACTGCTGGATCAAGAGCTGGCTCATGGGCGCTCGACGCTCGAGGAGGCTCCTCCAAGACGATGGCTACGGTGAGGAGAGGATATAGAGATCCGCTATGTGCGGAAAGAGGGGAGGGAGGGCTGCCCTCCGGCCCGGAGACCTCGGCATCTTGGCCTCCCGCCCGCCCTGGTGTAGCATCCCCAGCTCGGGCCGGGGTAGCTCAGTTGGTTAGAGCGCCTGACTGTGGATCAGGAGGTCATGGGTTCAAATCCCGTCCCCGGTGCCATCTACGAAGGGTCCCCGATCATCATGACGACCACTGGCAGCCCGAGCCGGGTGGAGCCTCGCCTTTCCCGCGGCCTGCGGGACCTTTTCCCTGAAGAGATGATTGCGCGCCGGCGGCTGATCGAGACGATCGCCGGCGTCTACGAGCTGTATGGCTTCGTGCCTCTGTCCACCCCGGCGGTCGAGTACCTGGAGGTGCTCAAGGGGGCGGCGGCGGGGGAGGAGGCCCAGGGCTCGATCTTCACCGTCAGCAACCCCGAGGAAGAGGCCCTCGGCCTGCGCTTCGACCTGACCGTCCCCCTGTCGCGGGTCATCGCCCAGTACCGCGAGCTGCCGCGCCCCTTCCGCCGCTACCAGGTGGCCCCGGTGTGGCGGGCCGACAAGCCCGGCCCCGGGCGCTTCCGCGAGTTCACCCAATTCGACCTCGACTCGGTGGGGGCCCCTTCGGAGGTGGCCGACACCGAAATCCTCGCCGGCATGTGCGACACCCTGCGCGCCTTGGGCGTGGGGCCGTTCCGGGTGCGCTTCTCGAGCCGGGCCCTCTTGAACCTCCTGCTGAGCTTCGCCGACGTCCCGCCCGAGCGGGGGGCGGACGTCTTTCGTGTGCTCGACAAGCTCGACAAGGTCGGGCGGGAGAAGGTGCGGCGAGAGCTGACGGTGGGCTACGTGGACGAGTCCGGGGACCCGATCAAGGGCGTCGGCCTGGCGGGAAGCCAAGTCGACAAGATCGAGGAGTTCCTGGCCATCCGGCCGGATGACCGCCGCCAGGTGGTGGCGGCCCTGCGGAGCCTCTTCG
>JBIOYC010000134.1:0-7584 GCA_044869955.1 Thermoanaerobaculia bacterium
CCCTGGCCGCCGGCGTGCCGGCCCGCTCCACCCTCGAGCGCCTGGCCGCGGTGGCCGGCGGCCAGCTGGCCGAGCGCGACGCCGACACCCTGACCGAGGCCTTCCGCTTCCTGCTCGCCCTGCGCCTCGACCACCAGCTCGAGGCCCTCGATCGTGGTGAAGAGCTGAGCAACAAGGTCCGCCTCGCCCGCTTGAACGCCATGGAGAGGCGCTTCCTGAAGGACGTCTTCCGCTTCCTGTCGGAGGCCCAGGAAGAGGTGGCCCTGCGCTTCGACACCCGCCATCTCGGATGAGCGGCTGGTTCCGTCCTCGCTCTCCGGCGCGCCGCCTGTGGGCCCTCGACTTCGAGACCACCGGGCTCGACGCTCGGCGCGACGCCATCCTCTCCGTGGGCCTGCTGCGGGTCGCCGAGGGGGTGATCGAGTGGGGGAGCCGCTACTACGCCCGCCTCGCCGCCGAGCCCGGCCAGCCGGCCGGCAGCCTGGGGGCGATGGCGACCCACCAGTTGCTGCCGGACGAGGCCGTCGAGGGGGTCTCGAACGTGGCGATGGTGGCGGCGCTCGAGGAGCGTCTGGCCGGCTCGGACGGCCTCCTGCTGCATGGTCGCGGGGTCGACCTGCCCTTCCTGGCCGCGGCCTTCCGGGCCGCCGGGCGCCCCTTCGAGCGCCCGGCCGTGGTCGACACCATCGATCTGATCCTGGCCTGGAACCGCAAGGTGCGCTGGTTGGGCGAGCACGGCCCCCAGCTGCCCACCCAGCTCGGCCCGGCCCACGAGGCGCTCGGCCTGCCTCCCTATCCCGCCCACCACGCCCTCTTCGACGCCCTCGCCACGGCCGAGGTGTACCTGGTGTTGAAGCAGCGCTTGGAGCCCTAATCCCCCCGCAGCGTGATCGCCGGGTCCAGCGAGGCGGCCCGGTGCGCCGGAAGCCAAGTGGCGAGGCCGATCACCGCCGCCAGCACCGCCGCCATCGCGGGGATCATCTCGACCGGCAGCGGGATCGTGCCTTGTAGGACCTGGTTGGTCAGCTTGGCGACGACGAAGAGGGCCGGCGCCCCCAGGGCCAGGCCGATCGCCGTGAGCTTCAGGCCTTCGCGGAGGACCTGAGCGAGCACCTGCCGGCGATCGGCCCCGATCGCCATGCGCACGCCGATCTCGGCCCGCCGCTGGGACACGAAGTAGGACACCACGCCGTACAGGCCCAGCCCGGCGAGCAGCAGGGCCAGCACTCCGAACACGGCCACCATCTGGCTGATCACCCGCGCGCCCACGAACTGCTGCTGCATCTGCTCCTCCATGGTCAGCAGCTGGTCGATCGGCAGGTTGGGGTCGAGGGCCCACACCGCCTGGCGCAGCTCCTCGGTGAAGGCGTCGTCCTGGCGCCCGCTCGCCACCACCAGGGCCATCGAGGTCGCGGGCCGCTGGGCCAGGGGCACGTAAATCAGGGGGCCGGGCCGGCCGTTCGGCGTCATGCGGGTCTGCATCACGTCGGCCACCACACCGACGATCGCCGCGCTCTTGCCGTCCACCATCAGCCGCTTGCCGAGGGGGTCCTGGCCCGACAGGTAGCGCCGGGCCAGCTCCTGGCTGACCATCACCACCGGCGCGCCCTCCGCCCGGTCGGTAGAGTCGATCCGGCGGCCCGCCGTGACGGCGAGGCCGAGGGTCTCGAAGTAGCCGGGGGACACGGTCAGCCAGGAGGCGGTCTGGGCTTCCTTGGTCTCGGCCTGGCCGTCGAAGGTGAAGGCCTCCTCGCCGTTGCCGCGAGATCGCGGCAGGTTGCTCGCCGCGCCGGCCGCCTTGACGCCGGGGACCTGCTCGAGCCGCTCGGCCAGCTGGTCGTAGAAGCGGGGCCCGGCCGGGCCTTCGTAGCGGGTCTCGGGCAGGGAGAGGCGGAAGGTGAGCAGGCCTTCCACCCGGAAGCCGGGGTCCATGCTGCTGAAGATCTGGATGCTCCGCGCCATCAGCCCGGTCAAGGACACCAGCACCAGGGCGAAGGCCAGCTCGACCACCACCAGGGCGCGGGTGATGCGCCGCGACCGTCCGGCCGCGAGGCCCCGCCCGCCCTCCTTGAGGGTGGCGGCGACGTTGGTGCGGGAGGTCTCGAGGGCCGGCATCAGGCCGAAGGCGAGACCGGCCAGGGCGGAGAGGCCCAGGGTGTAGAGCACCACCGTGCCGTTGAGCTCTGGCCGGACCATCTTCGGCAGCTCGGCGGCGAGCATCTGGGCCATCACCTCGAGCGTTCCGGCGGCCAGCGCCAGCCCGGCCGCGCCGCCCACGAAGGCGAGCAGCAGGCTCTCCACCACCAGCTGGCGCACGATGCGGCCCCGCTCGGCGCCCAGGCAGGAGCGCAGGGCCACCTCGCGGGCGCGGTCCTGGCCGCGCACCAGGAGCAGATTGGCGATGTTGACGCAGGCGATCAGCAGCACCGCCAGGGTGATGCCCTGCATGATGCCGAAGAGCAGGCGATCCTGTTTGCCCGGGATCTGCTCGCGCAGGCTCACCACCTTGGCGTCATAGCCGCGGTTGGTCTCGGGATACTGCTCCTCGAGGGCCTTGCCGATGCTGTCCAGCTCGGCCTGGGCCGCCGCGGGGCTGACGCCGGGAGCGAAGCGGCCGAGCAGGAAGAGGTCGCGCTTGTCGCGCGAGGGGTTGACGAGATCGATCGTCAGGGGCACCCACACCTGGCCTTCGGCGAAGAAGTCGAAGCGCTCGGGCAGGATGCCCACCAGGGTGTAGGGTTTCTCGTTCAATTGGATAGTGGTGCCCACCAGGCCAGCCCGGCCGCCGAAGTGCTGCTGCCAGGCTTCCCAGGTGAGCAGGGCCACCTGGTCCCGCCCGGCCGTTCCCTCGTCCGCCAGGAAGGTGCGGCCCTCGCCGGCGGTGATCCCCAGCATGCTGAAAAAGCCCGGTGTGGCCGCTTGGCCGCTCAGTCGCACGGGCCGCTCGACCCCGGTCAGGTTGAAGCTGCGGAAGGCCACCCCCTGCAGGTCCACCACGCCCTTGATCCGCTCCTTCCAGTCCAGGAAGTTGGCCGGCGAGACGCCGCTCTCGTCGTCTGGCACCCGGCGATCCGCCTGGTGGAGGTAGGCGATGCGTTCCGGCTCGTGGTACGGCCAGGGCCGGAAGAGCAGCCCCTCGATGACGCCGAAGAGGGTGGCGTTGCAGGCGATGGCCAGGGCCAGGCAGACGGCCACGAGCAGGTTGGTGGTGCGGTACTTGGTCAGGTTGCGCAGGGCGAGGCGGAGGTCTTGCCCGAGGTCCTTCATGATGTGGCCCCCCCAGAGGCTCGATGTGGTTCTTCCCCACCTACGCCGGGGGGTGGAGGTTCGTTTCAGGGGGGCGCTCGCGCGCTACACTACGGAGCATGGCCGTCCTCGAAAGCCTGCTCGAGCACATGCCGGAGTCGGAGCTGCGGGCGGAGATGGCGCTCCTCCTGTTTCAGAAGGGCCGCCTGACCCTGGCTCAGGCCAGTCGAGTGGCAGAAATGAGCCGGCTGCAGTTCCAACATCTCCTGGCCTCGCGGGCGATCCCGATCCACTACGACGTGGAGGACTTCCACGAAGACCTGGAGAACTTGCGCCGCAGCGCTCTCGCTTCAAAGTGAGTGCTCGTCATCCCCGCGCAAGCTGGGATCCATCTTCGCCTCATCCCCCACTGAGTCCTGTACCTGGGAGCGCCGAGCCCCAGCTCGGCGTCCTTGGCTTTCAGTAGCCGGGCCGAAGCCACAAAAAGCCCGCATCCGTGGCCGTCCAAGAGGGGCGTGGTACTCTCTGCGGCATCGCAGTCCATGCGCAGATCGGCAAGGAAGCTCTCCGAAGCTTGCGGAGGGAGTGTGGGACGACTCCGAGCTCCAGTCGCTAGGGTTCCGAGCCTCGCAGCGGCCGTGCTGCTCGGGCTGGCGCCTGCCGTGGTGGTGCTGGCGTGGTCGGGGTGGCTGGAGGTCTTGCTGGACTCCTTGGGGCCGACCCAGCAGGAGAAGCTCGTAGCGCTGGACCGGCAGACTCCTCACGTGCTCCCGCCCACCGGGGCACGCTTGATCGCCCGGCCCCTGCCTCCGCCCGAAGTGGCTGGCACCTCGGCCCCTCCCGAAATGGCTGGCACCTCGGAGGGCACCCGGGGCGACCGTAGCCGGAACGCGAGCCTCGAAAGCCGGCTCCTCACCCTCCGCCTCGACCCCACCAACGCCGAGAAGCTCAAGGCCGCCGAGCGAGCTTTGGTGGCGGAGTTGGAGCGGTTGGGCGAGGCGGGGGATGCCGGGCACCGTGCCGGGCTGCTCTCGGACTTGGCGGCGGTGCGGTTTGGGCGGGCGGCTGGTGGCGGCCCGCCGCTGCACTTCTTCGCGGCGTTATCGGCGGCCGAGGAAGCCCATTGTCTCGCACCGGGCCTGCCGGAGGCGTCCTTCAACCGCGCTCTGCTGCTCGAGGCTCTCCACCTGCCAATCCAGGCGGAGGAAGCCTGGCGCGGCTTCTTTTCGCTCTACCGTCGGCCGGCCTGGGCAGATGAAGCCCAGGCTCCTGCCGAGAGGCTGGCCCTCCTCCCTGTGAGGCAGGGCACTCGAGGGGCCCTGGTGCCCAAAGCGAGCCGCGTGGCCTTCGCCTCGTCCCAGGCCGCTTTCCTCGGGGACCGTCTCGAGAAGCTCCGAAAGCGGACGTCACCTCGGGAGCCGGACATCCGCGCGTTCCTCGCCGAGGCCTGTGCGTCGGGCCTCCCGGACCTAGCGGCCTCGGCCGCCAAGCTGCTGGCCTATCGCACGAGCCTGGACGGCCGATTCAGGCCGGCGCTCGATCTGTACGCGGATGCGCAACGGCGGTACGAGAAGCTCGGCGACGAGGGGAAGGCTGCCGTGATCCGGGTCATGCGCGCCGAGATCTTCGATGCCCTGGGTCAGTCGGAGGAGGCGCTGGCCGAGGTGGTCGCGGCTCTGGCCGTTGCCCCTCGCATTGCCGATCCGTGGGACCGCTATTCCTTGTACTGGGTAGCGGGGAACACCGTCGCCGTCGCTGCGCCACCCGCTGCGATTCCGCTGTGGCGAGAGGCGTCCGAGGCCTGTCGTGAGATGCCGAAGCGGCCGTTCTGTCCGGTGGACGGCCGCATCCGGCTGGCGCGGCGGCTGAGCGATCCGGCAGCCGCCGCGGGCGAGATCGAGCAGGCCGAGCAGGCTCTCCGTCTCCTGCCAGATTCCCTCGAGAAGAAGCGCACCGAGCTGGACGTTGCCATCGCGAAGGCCGAGGGACTTCTCGGCCGACGTGCCCAATCCCAAGCAGATCTCGAAGCGGCCGTGCAGCTCTATGGTCGAGCCATCGAAGGGCTCGAAGCCCTTGGCTCCCCGGCCACGGTCGCAGAGGCACGCTTGGCCAGAGCCGTTGGTCTGACGCGGCTGGGCCTCGCTCCGGAGGCTCGGGCGGAGCTGGAGGCGGGTCTCGTTAGCGTGCGGCAGTGGGATCAAGACCAGCGATTCCGACCCGAGGCCGCTGAGATTGGTGCGCCCGGGGCGCTGCGCGAGATTTTCGAGCGGCTGATCCCACTTCACCTGGCGGAGGGCGGAGAGGCCGCAACCTACGTGGCCTTTCTGCTCTCCGAGGAGATGCGAGATCGGCTTGCGCCGCGGATGAGCCGGCAGTTTGCGCCATTCACGCGGAGGGAGCTCGAACGTGCCTTGACGGATATACCGATTGGGACAGCGATCATCGAATACACCCTCGTGAGCTCCTCAGCCACAGGCACTCCCATGGCGGCTGCCTGGGTGCTCTCTCCGGGCTCGCTTCGCCTCGAAAACCTGCCAGTAGGCCCGGGCCTCGACGTCGCCCTCCAGGCAGTGCGAAGGGCTGCCGATCATGAGGACCTCGAGCTGTGGAAAAGCGCTACCGGTGAGCTGTGGAACAACTTGGTCTCCCCGGCGATCGCGAGCCTACCTACCGAGACACATCGTCTCGTAATCATCCCTGACTCGGAGATCTACGGTGTGCCCTTCCGAGGCCTCTGGTGCCCTTCCACTGCGCGATATCTCGACGAAGACTTCGAGATCAGCTTGGCTCCCAGCGTTCGATCCCTCTTTACGCCGGAGGAAGCAGCCGCAGCGAATGATGCAGTGATGCCGGTGCTCAGCGTGGGTTTCGAGGACTTCTCGGCGCTGGGGTTGGACGCTCTGCCGCGCGCTGTGGAGGAGCGCGAAGCGGTCGCCAGGGTTTACGGGCTGGCCCTGCACGTTGGTTGTGAGGTCACGGACTGGCCGAGTCTTCGTCGATGTCTGCCGCGCGCCGAGGTGGTCCACCTCGCCACGCACGCAGCCGCCGACTCACGGCAGGACGGCTGGAGTTGGTTGGCGCTCCCCGAAGAGACGGTAGGCCTCGAGCAGCTGTGGCGTGAGCTACCGGCGCTCCCCAACACCCGTCTGGTAGTGCTCGCAGCCTGCGAGAGCGCCACGACTGCGAGCGGCGGCGAGGGTCTGGGAGGCCTGGCGCGGCCGTTTCTAGCACGGGGAGCGGGAGCTGTGGTCGGAACCTTGTGGCCGATCAAAGACACGGATTCTGCGGCGATGTTCCCGCTGTTGCACGAGGCGTACTGGGAGAGCGGTGAGGTTGGGGCGGCCCTGAGCAAGGCTCGAGAGGGGCTGGGGGGTTGGAGGGAACGGCCTTGGGGGTGGGGCGGGGTGACCGCCATCGGCACCGCGGAACTGAGGAGGGAGGACTAGGTGTCGTATACGTTCAGGGTGATCTTTGAGGGGGTCTGCGCCTTCGTCCCAAGGACTCCATTCTTCCTGTACAAGGATGGGCAATGGGAACCCAATCGCGAGAACAGACCAAAGATCCTTAACGTCCTGTTCCCCGATCTTGGTCGAGCCGAGTTCAACACTCAAGCCTCACAGGATTTGCGGATCTTCAGGAGTCCACACTTCTCGCTTCTGAGGTTCAGTCTCCCCGATTTGCATCGCAGGACCACGCGACGTATCGACCTGGTCTTCCGAGACATCGGGAGTCGCGATGAGGAAGGTCTAGTCTGTCTGAGGCGGGAGGAGATCAGCTTCCACCTGCGCGCTGCGAACGCCACCTCGTTCGACTACTCCGACTGGACTCCGACCAGAAGCCAGCAGGAACAACTCGTAGGACCCAGAGCAGACCGTCCGATACGAGGCGTTCATCGCCCTGATTTGAATCGCCGCGATCAACTCGAAAGCCTGTGGTGGCTCCCGCGACTTAGAGAGATCGCACCCTACTACGATCGCGTTCGTCCGGAGGCACTTTCTGATCACCCATTTTCGTTTCCTGAAGAGTTACGAGGGCGTGCGGTGGTGTGGGGTGGCGCTTTGAGAACTTTCGATTTCAACCGCAATGTCCTGGGCGAGCCACAGCCCTGGCGTTTCCTTCCGGCCAAGGAGAGCGGCGAAGGCACATGGAATCGAGCCATCGGCAACCGCTTGGCGCTCGAGTTCTATGACGTACGAGGACCAGTTAGTATCAACCTGAAGCGAATCGCCAGCGATGTCCAGGAGAGCAGGCTCGTCTTGAACCTGCCCCCAGGAGCCTACCGACCGGTTCTGGAGGTCGTACTGACCAACCGGGAGCCAGAATCGCTGTTCGGCATCC
>JBIOYC010000135.1:0-49379 GCA_044869955.1 Thermoanaerobaculia bacterium
TCTGGAGGAGGTAGAGGTGGAAGTCCCGCCCGGCCAGGAGGAAGCGCTCGGTGAAGGCCTCGAGCACGCGGGCGTCCAGCTCGTGGACGGTGATCGGGATGCCCAGGCGCCGGAAGGTGTGGGCGCCGCCGAAGTGGTCGATGTGGGCGTGGCTGATCACCACCTCGGCGAGACCCTCGGGCCGGGTGGTGACGCCGAAGCGCTCGCGGATCTGCTCGAACCGCAACACCAGCTCGGCCTGGGCCTCGGCGGTGCCGGTGGCGGTGTCGAAGAGCAGCGGATGCTCGGGGTGATCGATCAGGTAGAGGTTGTTGCGGTGGCCGCCGAAGGTCTCGACCGGCAGCAAGTAGATGCGCGTGCCTGCCGCGGTGACGATCTCCGCCACCCCTGCCGGGCGGCCCTTCTTGTCGGTCGTAAACGGGCTGACGGTCGCCATGGTGGCGGCAGCATACCCGCGGCCGGCGCTATACTGGCCGGACCGTGAGCCCTACCCTCCTCGAAGAGATCCCGCTCGCCGCCGAGAGCGAGATCGGCCCCCTGACCCGGGCGGACTACGAGCGCCTGCCGGACGAGCCCCACTGCGAGCTGATCTACGGGAGGCTGTACGTGAGCCCGAGCCCGAGCCTGCTGCACCAGATCGTCATCGCCGTCCTCTACCGCCAACTCGACAACATCGCGCTGGCCCATCGAGGGCTCGCACTCTTCGCTCCGCTGGACGTGCATCTGGCCTTCCACTCGGTCGTACAGCCCGACCTGCTCTACCTCTCTCAGGAACGTCTAGGCGTTGCGAAACGGTGGATCGAGGGGCCACCGGACCTGGCGGTGGAGGTGATCTCTCCAGGCACGGCGCGCCGGGACCGGGGCGAGAAGCTGCGCCTCTATGCCGAGACGGGCGTCGGGGAGCTGTGGCTGGTGGACCCGGCCGAGCGGCAGGTGGAGCTCCTGGTCAACGAGGACGGACGCTTCGTGGTCACCCTGCCCACCGGCAAGGACTACCGCTCCCCCCGCCTGCCCGAGCTCGAGCTTGACCTGCTCCACCTCTGGGCCGAAGTGGACCGCCGGTTGCCGGGGTGACCTCGGTCCGTCGCCTCCCTCACCCCCTCAGTCCCCCTCTCCCAGCCCGCCCACTCCATCCCTCCGGGAGAGGGGGAAGCCGGAAGGGAATCCCCCTCGCTGTCGTCACCCTGAGCGAAGCCGAAGGGAGGGGCAGGGGTGAGGGTCTTACGACGCCTGCGCACCCGGCAGGACCTCCACGGCCGGCTCCCACCAGGTCGCTCCCTCTTCGAACGGCTCGCCCTCGTGGGCGCAGGGGGCGGAGACGTGGTCCTTGCCGTGGATGGGCTTGCCGGCGTGGCGCCCGGCGTGGAGCGAGTAAACCGAGCCGCAGCTCGAGCAGAAACGGCCGAGGACCCGGCCGCGGCGCTCCGAGGGGATGCGGCTTTGAGGCGCTGCTTCCGGTCCTCGGTACATGGCTACCTTCCTCCGATCAGCTCGGTCTTCGAGAAGAAGAAAGCCAACTCGACGGCGGCGTTCTCGGGCGAGTCGCTGCCGTGGATGGCGTTGGCCTCGATCGAGGTGCCGTAGAGGGCGCGGATGGTGCCCGGCTCGGCCTTGGCGACGTCGGTGGCGCCCATGACCTGGCGCAGGTGGATCTGGGCGTTCTCCCTCTCGAGGGCCACCGGGATCACCGGCCCGCCGGTCATGAAGGCGACCAGGCTACCGTAGAAGGGCCGCTCCTTGTGCACCTCGTAGAAAGCCTGGGCCTGGGCCTCGGAGAGCCGCAGCATGCGCAGGGCGCGGAGGGTGAAGCCCTCCTTCTCGAGGTGGGCGAGGATCTTGCCGGCATTGCCGGCGGCGACGCTGTCGGGCTTCAAGATGGCGAGAGTCATTTCCATGGTCGGTCGATTCTCCGTCGATGATCGAAAGCGCCGGTGGCGCTCGAAAGTCCTACAGTTCCCAAGGCTCGAGCTCCTCCGAGCCGAGCAGGTCGAGGTCGGCCTCGGCGTCGCCGAGGTGGAAGCAGGGGCCGACTCCGGCGAGCTTGCCTTCCGGCCCCACCAGCAGCGCCGAGCCGGCCGGGAGGCCGATGCCCCAGCGCACCCCGGGCACGTTCATCAGCTGGCGCAGCCGCCGGTCGTGGCCGGGGTCGAAGTTCGGCTCCACGACCCCGTCCGAGAGCCAGGCGAGGCCGGGCACCACGGCGCGGGTCAGTAGGCTGCGCGCCACCTTGCCGAGGGCCTGGGCGGCGGCGGCCATGGCCACCACCGTGCCGCCGGCCGCGAGGCGGGCGAGCAGGGCCTCCTCCACCGGAGTGCCGGGCAGGGTTTCGAGCAGGTGGTCGGTGACCCCGCCGCCGAGGTAGAGGCCGCTCATCGAGGCCACCCGTTCGGCGTTCTTGCCCCGCACCGCATCGCGGTGGCGGTAGACCGGGATGACCTCCACCTCGCGGCCGTGGACCTGGACCAGATAGGTCGAGAAATGCTGGCCGTAGTCCGTCGAGCCGCTGGCCGTGGGCAGGAAGCCCACCGGCCCGGCCGGCGTCCGGGCCAGCCAGGCCCGATCGGCCTCCTCGGTCTCCCCGAAGCTGAACTCGCCCCCGCCCAGTAGGACCAGCCAGCCCGAGCCGGAAGGGCGCGAGATGAGCGGCAGGGGTGTCATGCCTCCCCCTGGGGGCAACCACGGGGGGTTACACGGACACCCGATGACACCGGGCCAGGGCAACCACGGGGGGTTGCCCCTACCCCTCCTGCGGTCTTCGTAGGGGCAGGCCCCCGTGCCTGCCCTCCCTGGGTCCCGTTCACCGCCCGAGCGCCCTCTGGATGGTCGAGCCCAGCTCGGCCGGGGACTCGACGACGTGGAGGCCGGCCGTGCGCATGGCCGCCATCTTCTCGGCGGCGGTACCCTTGCCGCCGGCGATGATCGCGCCGGCGTGGCCCATGCGGCGGCCCGGGGGCGCCGTGCGGCCGGCGATGAAGCCGACCACCGGCTTCTTGAAGTGGGCGGCGATCCACTCCGCCGCCGACTCCTCCGCGCTGCCGCCGATCTCGCCGATCAGGATCACGGCCTCGGTGCCGGGGTCGTCCTTGAAGGCCGAGAGCACGTCGATGAAGTTGGTGCCGTTGACCGGGTCGCCACCGATGCCCACGCAGGTGGACTGGCCGAGACCCAGGTTCGACAGCTGCCACACCGCCTCGTAGGTCAGGGTGCCCGAGCGGCTGATCACTCCCACGGTGCCGGGGCGATGGATGTGCCCGGGCATGATGCCGATTTTGGCCATGCCAGGGGAGATCACCCCCGGGCAATTGGGGCCGATCAGGCGGGTGGGGTGGTCGCGCAGGAAGGCCTTGACCTTGAGCATGTCGGCGACCGGGATGCCCTCGGTGATCGCCACCACCAGCTCGACGCCGGCCCCGGCGGCCTCCATGATCGCGTCCGCGGCGAAGGGCGGGGGCACGAAGATCATCGAGGCGTTGGCGCCGGTGGCTGCCCGGGCCTCCTCCACCGAGTCGAAGACCGGGATGCCTTCGACCGTCGTCCCTCCCTTGCCGGGGGTCACGCCGGCCACCACCTGGGTGCCGTAGTCGCGGCAGCCGAGGGCGTGGAAGGTGCCCTCCTTGCCGGTGATGCCCTGCACCAGGAGGCGCGTCTCGTCGTTCACCCAGATGGCCATCTCTTACCTCCCCCCGGCCGCGGCGACGACCTTCTCGGCGGCGTCGGCCATGTGCTCGGCCACGATGAACCCGAAGCCGGCGTCGCGCAGGATCGCCCGGCCCTGCTCCACGTTGGTTCCTTCCAGACGCACCACCACCGGCACGGGCACGCCGCCGAGCTCCCGGATGGCACCCACCACCCCGTTGGCGATGCGGTCGGTGCGGGCGATGCCCCCGAAGATGTTGATCAGCACGGCCTTGCAGCCGGGGTCCGCGACCAGGATGCGGAAGGCCGCGGCCACGGCTTCCTGGCTGGCCGAGCCGCCGACGTCCAGGAAGTTCGCCGGCTCGCCGCCGTAGAGCTTGATGATGTCCATGGTCGCCATGGCCAGGCCCGCGCCGTTGACCATGCAGCCGATGGAGCCGTCCAGCTTGATGAAGTTGAGGTTGTACTTGCCCGCCTCGACCTCGGCCGGGTCCTCCTCGTCGAGATCGCGCAGGGCGAGCACGTCCGGTCGGCGGAAGAGGGCGTTGTCGTCGAAGTTGAGCTTGGCGTCGAGGGCGAGGACGTCGCCCTGGCCGGTGATCAGCATCGGGTTGATCTCGACCAGGGAGGCGTCGGTCTCGAGGTAGGCGCGGGAGAGAGCGGCGAGCAGGTCCACCGCCTTCCTCGCCGTCGCCCCGGAGAGGCCGAGGCCGCGAGCGAGGCGGCGGCCCTCGAAGGGCAGCAGGCCGAGGTGCGGGTCCACGGCTTGGCGGATGATCTTCTCGGGGTGCGTGGCGGCCACCTCCTCGATGTCCATGCCGCCGGCCGCCGAGGCCATGATCAGCGGCTTGCCCAGGGTCCGGTCGAGGGTCATCGAGACGTACAGCTCCTGGGCGATGTCGAGGGCCTCTTCGACCAGGACACGCCGGACCTTCTGTCCCTCGGCGCCGGTCTGGGGCGTGATCAGCTGCATGCCGAGGATCCGCCCGGCCACCTGCTCGGCCTCCTCCGGCGAGTGGGCCAGCTTGACGCCGCCGCCCTTGCCCCGGCCACCGGCGTGGATCTGCGCCTTGACCACCGCCCGGCCGCCGAGCTCGGTGCAGATCGCGCGCGCCTCGGCAGCCGAGTCCGTCACCCGTCCGCGCGGGGTCGCCACCCCGAACCGGCGCAGGATCTCCTTGGCCTGAAATTCGTGGATCTTCACGAACGCCTCCTTGACTGCTGCATGAGGGGGAGCCGGACCCAGGGCCCGAGCATCGTGGGAAGCGGGAGTCTAGCAGTGGAGGGCGGGCGGGGTGAAGGGCCGAGCGGTCTACCCCGGCCTCTTCTGCGCTGGTACACTGATCACTATGCAGGTGTACATCAGCTATACGCATGCGGACCAAGAGGTCGCCCTGGCGATCAGCGAGCGCTTGACCCGAGCAGGGATCAAGACTTGGATAGACAAGTGGAATCTCTTCCCCGGGGACAACTGGTCTCTGGCCATTGGCAAGGCGCTCGAGAAGTCGGATGCTATGGTGTCGATCCTGTCGACGGCTTCTCTGAGCTCGGAGTGGTTCCGGAGCGAGCTGCAGTATGCCCTGGGTTCCGAACGCTTTCAGGGGCGCCTGTTTCCGGTAGCCCTGGGCTCGGTCGCGGCCAGCTCCGTGCCCTGGGTGCTGCGAGACCTCTCCTGGCTGCGGGCGCCGGCGGACGACCCGGCTGCGGTGGCGGACCAGATCGCGGAGGCCCTCAAAGCGTCTACCAACGAGCCCGCCCTGGCGCATGCCGGTTCCTAACGAGCTCTTCCTCTCCCACTCCGACAAAGATCGAGAGTTCGCCGGTCGCTTGGCGGAGATTCTCGACCGGCACGGAGTCCCTTATTGGTACAGCCGCAGCAACCTCCGGGGCGGCCAGCAGTGGCACGACGAGATCGGCGCGGCGCTCGCCCGCTGCGATTGGTTCCTGGTTGTGCTTTCGCCAGCCTCGGTCCAGTCGAAGTGGGTGAAGCGGGAACTGGTCTACGCTCTCGATGATGAGCGCTACCAGGAGCACATCATCCCGGTGCTCTACCAGAGCTGCGAGCATCGGCAGCTCTCCTGGACCTTGTCCCAGGACCAGTTCGTCGACTTCACCGGCAGCTTCGAAGCCGGCTGCCGGGACCTGCTGGCCTCTTGGGCGCTGGGCTACCGAGCCCGGCCGGCACCGTAAGCACCGCCGGCCGGGCTCGGGCCGCTCTACTGCTCGTCGGCTGTGGGGCCGTAGATAGCCGGGACGGGGACGCCCAGCAGGCGGAGGTAGACGCCCAGCTGTGCCCGGTGGTGAATGAGGTGGTTGAGGATCATGACGCGCATCACCGCGCCACGCGGCATCGAGAAGTAGACCTGATCCCCGCCCTTCAGGGTCCAGATCTCGGCCCAGGCATCGTCCTCCAGCTTCGCCACCCCGGAGCGCAGGCGCTCCAGGTTGGCGTCGAAGATCGCAAGCAACTCTTCCCTGGTGGTGAAGGTGGGCGACTGATAGGCCGGCCCGTCCGGGGGGCTCACGTCGAACTCGGTGCTGGTCAGGGTGTCGGCGCCCCAGCCGACCATCTCGGCGAGGTGCATGGCGAGCTTGCCCAGGGTCATCGACTTCTCGTGCGGGGCAAAATCGGCCCGATCCTTGGGCACTCGCTCGAGGCTCGTACGGGTCTTGGCCATCTCTTGATCGATCTCGAGGAGGAAGCTCTGACTGATCGACATGCTGGTCTCCTGGGCTGAGGAGGCCGGGGCGAGCCCGGCCGTTGGTGATGAGGGATACTTACGCCTCTCTTTCACCATACCATCAGCCTCCCACCCGAAGCAACCCCCAAGCCCCGACGAAGCTGTGTTAGCCGGCGCGCTTCGGTGCGAACCGGGGACTGCCTTCGAAGAAGGGCTGGGCTGCCTCGAACGGGCGCTCGAGATCGGCCGCCAACACGGCGAGGCCGAGATCTCCCTTGTACAGGCTGTGCGGATGCTCGCCCGGGGCCTGCCCTTCGTTCGCGCCGCGCCAGGCCAGCTCACGCGCCCGGGTCAGCCACTGGGGCTCGGCCGTCAGGCGCCACAGGTTCAGCAGCGCGTAGGCCCGTCCGGCGAGGCCGCAGCAGAGCTGAGAGATACGGTCCGGCGCGTCCCAGCTGTCCCAGGCGGCGCCCCGGGCCAAGGGGAGGAAGCGCCCGTCCTCGAAGGTGCGCTCGGCGAGGGTCCAGAGGAAGACGTAGCCGCAGCTGCCATTGCACCAGCCGGCCATGAAGCTGGGCTCGGCGCCGGTCCGCCGCCACTGCCAGGGCCAGGCCAAGCCCCGGCCCGAGGGCTGGGCCAGGCGCGACAGCTCGACCAGCCGGCCTTCGAGTCCGGCGGGCAGGGCGGCTCCCGAAGCCCGGCACCACTCGAGGCTCGCGAACAGGAAGCCGGCCCAGCCGTGGGCCATGCCCAGGTAGTCGATGCCGCTCTCGGCGATCGGCGGCTCCCCGTCGAGCTTCTGCCAGAGGGCCTCGAGCTCCCGGTCGCCGTGCTCGAGGAGGCCGGCGGTGCCGGTGGCCTTCGGTGCACGGTCGAGGAGCAGGGCCGCGCCCAGCAGCGTGCTCGCCCGGCCGAGGGTCAGGTCGAGGCCGTTGGCGGGGCGAGCCGCCACTTCCAGATAGCGCTCGATGGAGCGGTCGAAGCGATGGGGATCCCCGGCGGCCGAAGCCACCAGGGCCCGCGCCGCCGCCACGCCACTCGGCGAGTGGTAGGGCGAAGCCTCACCGACTACCTCCCGGCTGATCTGGATGGTGGGCTGATAGAAGCCCTCGTCCGCCTCTCCCACCGCCGCCGCTCGCTCGGCCCAGACGTCCGCCAGGGCGAGGAGCCCGGCGTCTCGGCGCCGCTCGGCGATCGACAGCAGGCCAAGGGCGATGCCGGCGGCGCCGTAGTTGATCGAAGCGCTGGGCGCTGGCAAGGCTCCCGGCGCGAGCCACGGACCGTCCAGCGCAGCGGCGCCCAGGCAGCGCTCGAGGAGCCGGTCCAGGCCCGCCGAGGTGGCGCTTCGGCTGCCGGTGGAAGAGGCCTCCGCCGCCCGGTCCAGGCGCTCGAAGGCGGCGACCAGCGGCTCGAGGGACGGGTAGCGCTCCTCCGGCCGCTTGGCCAGGGCCGGCGCCAGGGCCGCCTCGAGCTCTGGCCAGGGGGCCACTCCGCGCTCGGCGAAGGGCAGCGGTGCCGACTCGGCGATCTCGCCGAGCATGGCCTCACGGCCCAGACTGTAGTCGCGGGGGAAGGAGCCGGTGGCGAGGTGATAGAGCAGTACCCCCAGGGCGTGCTGCTCTCCGGCGAAGGAGGCCGACGGCACCGGGGTTCCGGTGAGGAAGGCCCGGGCCAGCTCGGGCTCGAAGAAGAAGGGGATGCCACCCCGCTCCGCCTGGGTGGGAAGGTCGGCACCCTCCTCCACGGCCCGGGCGAGGCCAAAGTCGAGCACGGTCACGCGCCCCTCCCCGTCCACCAGGAGGTTGCGGGGATGCACGTCACCGTGGATCACGCCTCGCCGATGCAGCTCGGCGTAGGCCACGGAGACGGCGTGCAGCAGGACGAGCAGAGACCGCCGATCTCCGCGTTCGCGCGCCTCGACCGCCGCCGTGGCGGCGTCCACTCCCGGACAGAAGGAGAGCTCGAGGTAGGCGCGGCCGCCCAGCTCGCCTCGAGCCAGGAGCCGCGGCACGGGGGCGCCCTCGAGGTAGGCGAGCAGGCGGGCCTCCCGCTCCAGCCGCCGCTCGACTCCGGCCGGCCGCCCGGACGCGAGCTCGCGGGCCACCTTGAGCACCGACCCGCCGTCCTCTCGCTCGACCAGGTAGACCTCGGTGTCCTCGAGCCTCTGCAGGAGCCGCTGGACGCGCCCCCCCGGCACCTCCGCCCCCGCCTGCAGCGAGGTCGAGCCGGCCTTGTCCGCGGCGTCGGCCCGGATCAGGAACCCGGCGTCGACCAGCCCCTTGAGCAGGGGAAAGGCCTCCTCCAGGATCTCCTCCGGGTCGGCGCCCTGCTCCCGGCCGAAGAGGATCACCGCCTCGACGAGGGTCCGGGGCGCCTCGAAGTGACGCACCAGGGAGGCGCTGTCCGGGTCGAGGATCTTCGAGCCGGTGCGGGCGCTCGGGCGGGACAGGGCGAAGTCCCCCTCCTCGCAGTCGAGCCGGGAGCGGGTGTCCTCCGCCAGCGCAGCCACCGGCATCAGCAGGGAGTCCGGGGAGAGGGTGAAGGGGACGTTGTAGCTCATGACAGGGGCACCTCCGAGAGGATCGACGCTCAGGCCGCCTTGAACAGGCCGGCGGTGGGGACCCAACGATCGACGTCCACGCCGTCGAGGCGCATGCGCTCGAGGGCGTAGCGCCAGGGAGCAGCGCTTTCCCCGGCCTCACGGGCGGTCAGCAGGGCCGCCGCGAGCCGGCGCACCACCCACAGCCGCCAGCTCTCGACGCCCATCCAGGACAGGGTGCGGACGTCCCGGGGCGGGTCGACTCCCCAGGACAGCAGGCCGTCGAGGGCGATCTCGGCCGAGAAGGGCACGCCCTGGGCTGGCAGCCCCTCGAGCCGCGGGGCCAGGTCGGCCGACGCCGCCTCCAGGGCTTCCAGACTGTCGAAGTAGGCCACCAGCTTGTCCGGCCGCGCGAGCCCGGCGGCGTCGGATCCCACCTTGAAGGCCCGGGCGCGGCCACCCGCCAGGCGTTCTGCGACCACGGCGAAGGCCCGGGGCAGGGCCGCCATCGTGGGGCTGACGTAGAGCTTCCAGGTGCCGCGGCTGCGGCCGGAGGGCGCCGCAGCCCGGGACTGCCATTGGATCCAGGCGCCGTCGCCCTCGGCGAGCTGCCACGAGGACTCCAGCTGCGCCGCCAGCTCCGTGCCGGGAGCCGCGCCCAGGAAGGCCCGCACGGCCTCTCGGCCCTCGAGCTCGCGGGCGCGCTCCGGCGTGAGGGGCTCGCGGTGGTAGCCGTAGAGGCGGGCCGCCAGCTCTTCGAGGGGCAGGTCTCCCAGCGCCGAGCCGTAGCTCAGGGCCTCGATCGAAATCCGGGCCAGGCGGCCGGACGGCTGCTGCTCCCCGCGCGGGAAGAGGGCATCGAGCGCCGAGGGCCCGCCGACGAAACCGGCCTCGGTCTCGACCTCGAGCACGCCGTCGAGCACCAGGGTCTCGATCGCCCGCCGGGCGGCGTCCAGGTCGGGGCGGAGGGCGAAGAAGGGCACCGGGCCGGCGTCTTTCAACGTCAACAGGAGGAGGGCGAGGTCGCGGTCGACGGCCTTCCAGGTGCCGCCGCTCCCCGGCCGGGGGCGCAGGGCACCGTAGAGGTCCGGATCGGTGAACAGCTCCGAGAGGGCCGCCTGCTCCTCGAGGGCCAGGCGGTCGAAAACCACCAGCTCGAAGGCCGAGGCGAGACGGTGACGCCGGGTCGCCCAGGCGAATTCGGAGTTTGGAGAGATGAGGGGTGGATCCAGGGTGGCGACGTTCATGGGGTCGAGCCTCTCGGAGGGGTCGGTTCCTCGGCAGCGATCGATGGTTACTTGAGGTTCTTCTTCTGAGCGCGGACTTGCGCCAGGGCTTCTTCGAGGCCCTTCTCGACGGCTTCCGCCTGCTCACGAGAGGAGAACGCGCTGGGCAGGCCGGCGGTCTCCATCTGCTCGAGGGCCTTCAAGGTCTCGCGCAGCTCGTTCTTGATCGTGACCAGGTCTTCGAGGTCCTCGATCAAGATGTCGGTGATGCCGCAGGCCAAGGTCGGATCGCAGCGGGAGAAGCCGCCACAGCTGATGCCGCCACAGGGGATCGAGGCGATCAGCGAGCAGTCGCAGGGGATCGACTGGAGCTGCGTGCAGTGCCCGCAGCTGACCAGGAGCGAGCAGCGGACACACTGGCTGATCGCTGGATGGCATTGCAGGGAGGGTGCCGCGCAGGTCGGCTGGATGCAGAGTGTCGGCGCGTGGCAGAGGGTGGGGCTGGTACAGATACGGGTGTTCAGCAGACATCGTTTGGCCAGCTCGGGGTCGAGCTTCTCGGCCTGGGGAAGCACGGTGACCAACAGGTCTTTCGTCTTGAACCGCATGGAGCTCCTTTCACGGCCGCCGGGAGGCCGACCCGCCTCCGATCGGATCGAGCCGCCGTGACCCCGGACACACCGGGACCACGGCGCACCTGGATCGGGCCGTAGTGGGGGTGGATCCGTTACCGGAGAATCGGCCGGGAGCTAGGGAAGGCGCAGGACCAGGACGGTCTGATCGTCCTCGCGCGGGGCGTCGCGGGTGTGGCGGGCGACGTCGGCGAGCACGGCGTCGCGCAGCTTGGCGACCGGCAGATGGGCGTGTGCCTTGAGGCTCTGCTCCAGCCGGGCGAAGCCGAAGAGGTCGTCCGAGCCCTCGGCGCGGGCCTCGACCACGCCGTCCGAGAGCAGGAAGAGGCTGTCCCCTTCTTCCAGGCGTGCCAGCCGCGCCTCGACTGCCAGCGACGAGCGCACGCCGAGCGGGTAGGCATCGAACTCGAGGGGGTGGACGGCGCCGTGCTTCGAGATCACGTAGGGATAGAGGTGGCCGGCGCTCGCGTAATGCAGCTCGCGCCGCCTGGGGTCGAGCACGGCGTAGCAGAGAGTGGCGAGCAGGCGCTTCCTGGCGCTCTGGAAAACCACCCGGTTCAAGGTGGCGAAGACCGAGGCCACGGCCGGGTCGAAGGTCACCTGGACGGCCAGGGCCGAGCGGGCCATCGACATCACCAGACCGCTCGACACGCCATGGCCGGCAACGTCACCCACGGCCACGGCGAGCCGGCCGTCCTCGAGGGCCAGCACGTCGTAGAAGTCGCCCCCCACTTCGGTGGCGGGCAGGTAGGAATGCGCCAGCTCCACGCCGTTGAGCTGGGGCGGCAGGTCGGGGAGGATCGAGCTCTGGATGCGCCGCGCCATCTCCAGCTCCACGCGCTGGCGCTCCCGCTCGGCGATGCGCCGCACGTGGGGCGGCACGTCCTCGTAGCGGTAGACCAGCTCCTTGCCCGATTGCAGGTGGCGCAGCGAGATCACCATCGGCACCAGCGGCAGGAAGGCGACGAGAGCCCCCTGCCCCTGCTGCCAGGGGTCCGCCGAGACCAGGAAGGGGTAGGCGAAGACGAGCGTCGTCGAGACCAGGTTGGCAGACAGGGAGGTCAAGAGGCCGTAGCGCAGGAAGAGGAAGACCTGGACCGAGATCAGGCCGATCGAGAAGAGCACCCACCAGGAGAGGGGTAGGACGAAGAAGCTGGGGAAGAGCAGCAGCATCGAAAGGAGCACCGCCACGGCCCCGCCTCCCCAGGTGCCGAGCCGACGCACCAGGGCCGAGACCAGCAACAGGCGGCCGAAGAGCTCGCCGTAGAGGGCGAAGGCGATGGCGAAGAGCAGCTCGGCGAGCCCCGGCCAGGAGGAGCCGTCCCCCCACGGTCCGAGCGTCAAAGCGATCGGGCTCCAGACCCCACGGGGCTCGAGGGCGGTCAGAACCAGCAGCGAGGAGCCGAGGGTCGCCACCCCGGCCACCACCCCCCGCAGGGTCTCGCGGGCCACGGTCGCATTGGCCCACTGGCCACGGCAGAAGGCGTCGAAGCCGGCCAGGCGCCAGGCGTACCTCTCGCGACAGAGCACCTCCCCCACCGACCACGAGACCATCGACAGGGCGGCCATGGGAAAGAAGAAGAAGACCACGATCTGCAGGAAGACTCCCCAGGTCACCTGCTGGCGCGACAACGACCCGATCGGGGAGCCCGCCGACATCGCGACGGCGCAAAGCAACGAAGCCACCAGGCTCGCGGCCATCATCAACACGAGGATCTGGACCCCGCGCCGCACTCCGATCTCCCCGGCGTGGTAGCGACGCACGAAGAAGATGGCGATGAAGGGGAAGAGCAGGATCGGGATCACGCGCCAGACGAAGTTGCCGAGGATCACCGGCTGGACGGTCTTGCCGAACGCCTCCGCCTCACCGTCTTCGACCCAGGTGGTGAAGCCGGTGATCCGATCCCCCGCGAAGTCCACGTCGATGCCATAAGCCACGCCGTCGCCCAGCAGGGTGCCCTTCTCCCGGAAGTGCAGGTACCGGTCGGTGCGCGCGACCTGGGTCTTGCGCACCCTGAGCTGCGGCTCGCCGAAGCGGGCGAGGTCGAAGCCCTGGGCGATCAGCAGCTCCTCGGCTCGTCTGCGGGCTTCGGCCGCGTCGATGTCTGGAAGCTCCTCCTCGGGAGGCAGCTGCATCGAGAGGGTGGTGATCCTCCCCTCCGGCGAGACCTTGACGCGGTAGGTCCATTGGGCAGGACGAGCACCCGAGGCGAAGAGCTTGACCTCCCAGGCGAAGGAAGCCTCGCAGATCCGGCTGCCGCCCGGCTCGCTGCTCTCCGGCGTCGCCGCCAGCCGCAGGCGCCGCTCCAGGTTGGCGTCCTTGGACAGGGTGGCCTCGACGTAGGGATCCGCCACGGGCTCCCCCAGATCGCGCAGCCGCTCGAGGGCGATCTCGATCGCCTCAGCGCGGTTGATCGTCCAGGTCTCGTAGGGGATGGTCGGGTAGGCGCGACGGTAAGCCCACACGAAGGCCGCCAGACCGGCCGCACCCAGGAGCAACCAGGCCAGGAGGTGCTTGGTCTTCATGGCGTGGGCGGGATCCTATCGCGATCCCAGGCCGGGCGACCTCTCGGCGCCGCCGCCGCGAAGGCAACGGCAGCGCCGAGGTACGAGCCTCAGTAGTAGGGCTGGCAGAGGAACCAGCTCTGGCCGTAGCCGACCCGGCCGCAGCTGTCGACGACGGTGACCGAGAAGGACTGGTAGGAGTTGGCGGCGCAGCCGGAGGAGTACTGGGCCGAGGCCGAGCTACCGCTCCAGGAGAAGGACGAAGCCGGCGAGGAGCCGTAGTAGCTCCACCCCGTGAAGGTGTAGGGAGGGTTGCCGGCGTAGCCCTGGGCGTAGCAGCTGATGTTCTGGCTGCCGGCCCAGCCGCCGGTGCAGGTCACGGTGGCCGAGGGCGGATTGGTGCCGGCGTTGTAGTTGAGCACGGTCAAGCCGAGGCTCGAGATGTAGTCGATCGGCATGTAGATGGCCAGGTTGCCCGCGCCGTCGCCACCGCTGTGGACCCCGTAGGCCGTGTTGCCCGAGAACCAGGGCCCGCCGCTGTCGCCTGGCTGAGAGAGCGGGACGTCGCCCGGGTTGACACAGACGAAGGTGCTCTTGCCGTTCGGCACGTAGCTGGGGCAGTAGCTCTTGCTGCCGATCGAGCCGCAAGTGCCGCCCGTGGACCGGCCGTGCTTGCACACCCAGGAGCCGACCGACTGGCCGCTGCGCCCGAGGCTGCCGGTGACGTTGCGGATGCCCGAGCCGGAGTCGAACTCGTTGCGGAAGTCCACGCCGCAGCCGCCCGAATGCCATTGGACGTCCTGGTTGCCCTCGAAGTCCTCGGCGCGGAAGGTCAAGGGCGTGAAGTCATCCTCGTTGGTCTGGTTGTTGTGGCAGTGGCCGGCCGTGGTGACCCCCAGCTCTCCCCCACTGCTGCGCACGACGAACGCCGAGCTGCAGAGAGTGCCGGCACCGAAGTCCGCAATCGGCCTGCCTCCCTGAACCACCATGTCGGGCTGCACCAGCTGCGCCACGCCGATCACGGTCACGTTCTCGGCGAGGCGCTTGTCGCTCAAGGCGAAGGCCCTTTCCACGGACTCCGGCTGCACGGTGAACAGCTCGACCCGATTCTCCCGCACGTTGATGTGCAAGTCGGCATCGATCCCCTCGGCCCTGAGGTCGAGGGCCGTCTGCTCGAGAGCCGCCTGCAGCTCGGCGAGCGACCAGCGGGCGGGCAGGATGCGGACCAGCGAGGCGACCTCCTCCGATTGGCGCTCGGCGAGGAACTCACGGCCCTGGGCGGGCTTGGTGAAGCGCACTCGCACCTCGTACTCCGGACCGTTCTCGATCCACAGACCAGCAAAGCTCGGCGGCCCTTGCTTCTCGAGCAAGGCGTCCAGCGCGCCGATCTCCGCCTGCAGCTCGAGCCGCCGCAACGCCTCCTTGAAGTCCACTCCGTAGTGCCGCGCGTAGGACGCGGCATCGACCTCGAGGTCGCCGCTGGCCACCGCGAGACTCGCTTCCTGGGCCGTGGCCGCCGCCACGAACCAGCCGAAGCTCAACAGAAACGCCGAACCGAGCGAGATTCCCTTCATGTCTTCTCCTCTCCACACACCTCGGATAAGGCCCGCAGCGGGTCAGGTCCCTCTCGGGCCGGATGGGTCGAAGGATTTCAGTCAGCTGGATGCAATTGTGGAGTTTGCCATAGCCGCCTATGTGGGGTCGAGCCCCGAGGTGGCGCACCGGGAGGTTCCGCGCCGACGGCGACCTTGAGATACTCTTCTGCGCCCGAGACGAGGAGGAGCCCCCATGAAACAGCCCCTGCGAGTGGCCGTCACCGGAGCCGCCGGCAACATCGGCTACGCGCTCACCTTCCGCATCGCCGCCGGAGACCTCTTCGGCCCCGACCAACCCGTGATCCTGCAACTGATCGAGATCCCTCCCGCCCTCGACGTCTTGAAGGGCGTGGT
Source organism: Thermoanaerobaculia bacterium (assembly GCA_044869955.1). Taxonomy (GTDB): domain Bacteria; phylum Acidobacteriota; class Thermoanaerobaculia; order Multivoradales; family SZUA-115; genus CALMKX01. Next base: position 15,169 of record JBIOYC010000135.1, read on the forward strand.
GATGGAGCTCTCCGACTGTGCCTTCCCCCGGCTCGCCGGGATCGTCGCCACCACCGAGCTGGCCGAGGGCTTCGACGGCGCCCATGCGGCCTTCCTGGTCGGGGCCCGGCCGCGCACGGCGGGGATGGAGAGGAAGGACCTGCTGACCGCCAACGGCGGCATCTTCGGCCCCCAGGGCAAGTCGATCGCAGCCCAGGCCGCGAAGGACGTGCGGGTGCTGGTGGTGGGCAACCCGGCCAACACCAACGCCCTGATCGCCGCTTCCAACGCCAAGGGCCTCAGCCCGCGCCAGTTCCACGCCATGACTCGCCTGGACCACAACCGCGCCCTGTCCCAGCTCGCCGAGAAGACCGGCCGCCACACCACGGCCATCCGGCACATGACCATCTGGGGCAACCACTCCGCCACCCAGTACCCGGACCTCGCCCACTGCACCGTCGAGGGCCAACCGGCGATGAGCCGGGTCGAGGAGGGCTGGTACCGGGAGACCTTCATCCCCACCGTGCAGCAGCGGGGTGCGGCGATCATCAAGGCCCGCGGCGCCTCCTCGGCAGCCTCGGCGGCCTCGGCGGCCATCGACCACGTGCGCGACTGGTTCCTTGGCAGTCCCGAGGGCGATTGGGTGTCGATGGCCGTGCCGAGTGACGGCTCCTACGGCGTCGCACCCGGGGTGGTCTACTCCTACCCCTGCACGTGCAAGGGCGGCGACTACCAGATCGTCCAGGGGCTGGAGCGCTCCTCGTTCAGCCGCGAGAAGATGGCAGCCTCCGAGACCGAGCTGCGTGAGGAGAGGGCGGCGGTGGAGGAGTTGCTGTAACGCAGATCGTTAGGTGAGACCGAGTAGTCTCCTGCCATTCCCTTGGGAGGAGATGACATGAAGCGCCTTCTTTCGCTTTCGGTGAGTGCCCTCGCCGTGGCTCTGCTCGCAACGCCGACTCTGTCCGCCCTCGCTGGCAAGGGCGACTCGACGGTCACCATCGTCAACAAGAGCAAGTGGGACATTCACCACCTGTTCATCTCGTCGGCCGAAGACGAGGAGTGGGGTGCGGACCAGCTCGGCGAGCACGTGCTCGAGAGCGGCACCGCCTACGAGCTTCACGGCATCCCCTGCGACGTCTATGACGTGAAGCTCGTCGACGAGGACGGCGACGAGTGCGAGGTGGCAGAAGTGGAGCTCTGCGCCGACGAGGAGACCTGGGTGATCAACACCAAGGACCTGCTCGACTGCGAGGGTTGGCGCTGAGGCCCCCGCCACAAGGTGCCAGCCTCTTTGGCAAACCAGCACGTGCAAGGGCGGCGACTACCAGATCGTCCAGGGGCTGGAGCTCTCCTCCTTCAGCCACGAGAAGATGGCAGCCTCCGAGACCGAGCTGCGTGAGGAGAGGGCGGCGGTGGAGGAGCTGCTCTGAGGCCCCGCGCTCAGCTCGCCACGGAAAGTGGCTCGATCTGCTCCAGTACGGAGGCCTCCGAGCTCTGGGCCTGGTAGAGGTCCCAACGCAGTTGCAGGTTCATCCAGAAACCCGGCGAAGTGCCGAACGCGCGGGCCAGGCGCAGAGCCGTCGAAGGCGTGATGCCTCGCCGACGGTTCACCAGCTCGTTGACGCGCTGATAAGAGACCCGGATCGCCTTGGCCAGGGTTTGCTGGGAGAGGCCCATGGGCTTCAAGAACTCTTCGAGCAGCATCTCGCCAGGGTGAGTGGGCTCGCGGTGGGTGGGTACGAGAACCATGTGGATCTCCTGCTGGTCGCTAGTGGTAGTCCACGACTTCGACGTTCCGAGGCCCCAGCTCGGTCCATTCGAAGCAGATCCGAAACTGGTCGTTGATTTGGATACTGTGCTGGCCCGACCGATCGCCGCGAAGGGACTCGAGCCGGTTACCAGGCGGCAGTCGCAGATCGGCAAGCAGCTCGGCGGAGTCAACCTGATCGAGTTTCCTGGCGGCAACTCGCCACAGCTCTCGAGGGCATACGGCGCGAGCGAGGTTGGTGTTGCGGCCGTGGAAAACGTCTTCCGTCCCCTCGTTGGCGAAGGACCGAATCACCACAGCAGGATAGCACGACTATCGTGCTATTGACCTACGCATGCCCGTTGCGTAGCATGCTCTGAAAATCGGTAGATCTCAGACGATCATCCGTCCGGCTGATCGCCCCGTCGCCGAGGAGGTCCTATGCGAGCGATGCTGCGCCTTCCCTCGTCTCGATCCCTCCCTCTTCTCCTCATCCCCGCCGCTGTCCTCGTCATCACCACCGCTTGCAAGCCGTCGGTCAAGGCGGACGTGCCTTGCGGCGGCATCGCCGGCGTGCGCTGCCCGAGCGGTCAGACCTGCGACCTGCCGGCGGGCCTCTGCCAGGGCGCCGACCTGAGCGGCCGCTGCGTCGACCTGCCCCAGGCCTGCGCCGAGATCTTCCAGCCGGTGTGTGGCTGCGACGGCAAGACCTACCCCAACGACTGCGAGCGCCTCAGGGCCGGCGTGCAGAAAGACCACGAAGGGGAGTGCACGGCGCCCGATCTGCAGGTCTGTCGGGATGACGCCGCGTGCGGCAACGGGAGGTTCTGTGAGCTGCCCCCGGGGACCTGCTTCAACGCCGAGGGCCGCTGTGAGGTGAAGCCCGAGATCTGCCCCCAGAACTTCGACCCGGTGTGCGGCTGCGACGGCAAGACCTATCCCAACGACTGTGCACGCAAGGCAGCCGGCGCCCACCTCGCCCACTCCGGCGAGTGCGGCACCGTCTGCGGTGGCATCGCCGGCAAGCGCTGCGCCGAGGGCGAGGTCTGCGAGGTCCACGCCGAGACCTGTGGTGCCGACCTCCAGGGCGAATGCGTGAGCCGCCCCGGAGCCTGCACCCGCGAGCTCAACCCGGTGTGCGGCTGCGACGGCAAGACCTACCCCAACGACTGCGAGCGCCTCAAGGCCGGCGTCCAACGCGCCAGCTTCGGCGAGTGCAACGGCTGAGGTCCGGCAAAGTTGCCAGCCGCTTTGGCAGTTCTCACGGCTACCACCAGGAGAGGCGCAATGGCTTGGTGTTCCGCTCCCTTGCGATGCCACCGTCCGAGGTGCTTCGGCGCCCTCATCACCCTCGTCACCTTGCTGGTTGTATCCGGATCGGCACGAGCGGACGGGGTCCGCGAATTCGATCGTCAACGAGCTCGGATGATGCTGCGCAACGTTCAGCACGAGCTCGAAAAGCACTACTACGACCTGAGCTTCCACGGAGTCGACTTGAAGGCCCGCTTCGAGCAGGCCGAGGCCGCACTGGCCACAGCCACGTCGCAAGGACAGCTCTTCGGAATCATCGCCCTCGCAGTCCTCGAGCTCGACGACTCCCACACTTCCTTCATCCCGCCTCAGCGCGCGGCGACCGTGGAGTATGGGTGGAGACTGCTCGCAGTGGGCAGCCACAGCTACGTCACGGCAGTGCGACCAGGAAGCGACGCCGAGGCCAAGGGGCTCAGGCCGGGGGATCGAGTGCTCGCCGTCGACGGCTACCCGCTGACCCGAGAGAACCAGCGGATGTTCTACTACCGCTACTACCTGCTCCAGCCGCAAGCCGCGGTGCGCCTGAGCTTGGAGGGAATCGACGGGACTCGACGGGAGCTCGAGCTGGCCGCAGAGGTCAAGCCGCGACGCCGAGTGCTCGACTTCACGGATCCGGAAGGCGTCGACTTCTGGAACCTGGTGCGCGAGGCACAGAGCGCCTCCCCCAGCCATCGTGCCTGGACTCTGGGAGGCAAGAAAGAGGCGACACCCAGCAGGAAGGTGCTTCTATGGCGCATGCCCGCCTTCGATCGGAGTCACGTTCAGGTCGACCTCCTACTGGGCGACGCTCGCGCTCACGAAGCCGTGATCCTCGATCTCCGAGGCAATGGCGGCGGTAGCGTGAAGATGCTCCTCGAAGTCGTGTCCCACTTCTTCGACCGCGACCTCAAGCTCGGCGATAGCGTGCGCCGCAAAGAGACCGAGCCGCTCTTGGCGAAGGGCAAAGGGGCCAGGGCTTTCTCCGGGAAGCTCATGGTGCTCGTCGACAGCGCTTCCGGCTCCGCTGCGGAGGTTCTGGCACGCGTGGTACAGCTCGAGGGCCGTGGCATGGTGGTCGGCGATCGAACCGCCGGGGCGGTGATGATCAGCCAGACGTTGCTCGAGACCCTCGGCGGCGACACGGTGGTGGCCTACGCACTCCAAGTTTCCAAGGGGGACCTCAAGATGGCCGACGGTAGGAGCATCGAGGGGGCTGGCGTGACGCCAGACTTGCTGCTCCTGCCGTCGCCAGCGGACCTCGCGGCTGGCCGAGACCCGGTGCTGGCCAAGACCCTTGAGATGCTCGGGGTCGAGCTGGACCCGGCCGAAGCCGGAACCTTGTCGCGGGTCGAGTGGGAGTAGGTCCTAGGAGCGTGGGAAACGGGCGTCAGCCGAGTTGGCAAGCCGTTTGGAATCAGAGGTTTGCCAACTCGGCTGGCACCTTCTGGGCACCTTCTGGGAGGCCTGCTGTTCCCAGGTCGCCTCTCATCGGGTATATACGGTATATACTTTTCTCCCCTGCGAGGAAGCCACCATGGCCATGACTGCCAAGATCTTCTGGAGCGGCAACAGCCAAGCCATCCGTCTTCCCAAAGAGCTGCGGTTCGGCCCAGAGGTCAGCGAGGTTTCGATGCGCCGCGAAGGTCGCACCCTGATCCTGGAGCCCGCCGAGCCCCGGCGGTGGCCCGAGTCCTTCTGGCTGGCTTTCGAGGGCATGCCGGAGGGATTCGAGCGGCCACCCCAGGTCGACACCGAGCCCGAAGATCTGAGCCTTTGAGATACCTCCTCGACTCGAACCTCTGCGTAGACGCTCTTCGTCGGCGCCAACCGGAGGTGCTCGCCATGCTGCGCGAAGTGGGGCCCGACGCGGTGGCGGTCTCGGTGATCACCGTGCTCGAGTTGCGGCACGGCGCCGAGCGCAGTGTCGACCCCGCCGCGGCCCATCATCGCCTCGATCTCTTCCTGGCCCCGATGACCATTCTGCCGTTCGAGCTCGAAGCCGCCGAGCGCGCAGCCCGCATCCGGGCCAGGCTCGAAGCCGAGGGCCGGCGCATCGGCGACCTCGACTGTCTGATCGCCGCTCAAGCGCTAGCCAGCGGCCTCGTCCTGGTGACCAACAACCTCGACGAGTTCCAGCGAGTGCCAGGGCTGGAGCTCGAGGATTGGGTGGAGAGGAAGTAATCGGCATCCCGCGGCTTCGACCGGATGCCTTAGAGGTTCTCGATGATCGCCGCCCCGAACTCGGAGGTCTTGAGCAGCGTGGCGCCGGCGGTCTGGCGCTCGAGGTCGTAGGTCACTCGCTTCTGGCCGATGGTGGCGGCGAGGGCGCGCTCGATCGCGTCGCCGGCCTCGCCCCAACCCAGCCACTTGAGCATCATCACGCCCGAGAGGATCAGCGAGCCGGGGTTGACCTTGTCCTGGTTGGCGTACTTGGGCGCCGTGCCATGGGTGGCCTCGAACACGGCGTACCCGTCACCCTCGTTCGAGCCCGGGGCCATGCCCAGCCCGCCCACCTGGGCGGCGAGCGCATCCGAGAGGTAGTCGCCGTTCAGGTTGGTGGTGGCGATCACGTCGTACTCGTCCGGCCGCAGCAGGATCTGCTGGAACATGGCGTCGGTGATGCGGTCCTTGACCACCACCTTGCCCGCCGGCACCTTGCCGCCGAGCTCGTCCCAGAGCTGAGTCTCGGTGACCGTGTGGGCACCGTATTCCTGCGCCGCCACCTCGTAGCCCCAGTCCTTGAAGGCCCCTTCGGTGAACTTCATGATGTTGCCCTTGTGCACCAAGGTGACCGACTTGCGGCCTTCGGCCATGGCGAACGCCAGGGCCTTTCTCACCAACCGCTTCGAACCGGTCTCGGAAACCGGCTTGATGCCGATGCCGGAGTCCGGCCGCACCTTCTTGCCCATCTCGGCGAGCAGCTCGATCACCCGCTTCGCCTCGGCGGAGCCGTTCGGCCACTCGATGCCGGCGTAGATGTCCTCGGTGTTCTCACGGTAGAGCACCATGTCGACCTTCTGCGGCTCCTTCACCGGCGAGGGCACTCCCTCGAAGTAGCGCACCGGGCGGACGCAGGCGTAGAGGTCGAGGAGCTGGCGCAGGGCGACGTTCAGGCTGCGGATGCCGCCGCCGACCGGGGTGGTGAGCGGACCCTTGATGGCCACGCGGTAGCGGCGGATGGCGGCCAGCGTGTCGGCCGGGAGCCAGTCGTCGAAGGCGTCTTTGGCTTTTTCGCCGGCGAAGACCTCGAACCAGGCGATCGAGCGGCTGCCGCCGTAGCTCTTGGCCACGGCGGCGTCGAGCACCGCGCAGGTGGCCCGCCAGATGTCGGGGCCGGTGCCGTCGCCCTCGATGAATGGGATGGTGGGACGAGCAGGAACGACGACGCGGCCCGCCTCGAAACCAATCTCCTGACCGTCGCCAGGCGGGGTCAAACCGTTGTAGGTCGTGCTCAAGAGGAGCTCCTCTCGGAGGTAGGGAAGTGGTCCAGAGCCAGCAGGGACGGATGGACCCGGTAGGCTATCATGCGGCTTCGATGCCCCAGCTCGGCCTCGTGGACCTCGGCTCGAACAACGCCCGCCTGGTCGTCTACGAGTACCAGCCCGGGGCCTGGTTCCGCCTGGTCGACGACATCTCGGAGCCGATCCGCCTGGGAGAAGGGCTGGGGACCACCGGGCACCTGACTCACGGAGCGATCGCCCGCGGCCTCGCCGCCCTCGACCTCTTCGCCGACTACGCCGCCGCCGCCCGCCTCGACGAGCTGCTGATCTTTGGCACCAGCGCCCTGCGCGATGCCGGCAACGCCGAGCTCTTCACCCGCGCCGCCGAGCCCCTCGGCTTCACGATCCGGGTGCTCTCGGGCGAGGAGGAGGCGGAGCTGGGCGTGCTCGCGGTGGCCAACGGCTTCGCCGTCGAGGACGCCTGGGTGATGGACCTGGGCGGCGGCAGCGCCCAGATCTCGCGCATGGAGAAGCGCCGCTGCGCTCGCGGCGAGGCCTATCCGCTGGGCGCCGTGCGTCTGACCGAGAGCTACCTGACCAGCGACCCACCCAAGCGCTCGCAGGTCAAGGAGCTCGAGGAGAGGGTCGGCAAGGTGCTCGCGCCGGTGGCGCGCGCCCTCGCCAAGGACGAGCTGCCCTGGATCGCCATGGGCGGCACCATCCGCAACCTGGCGGAGGCCGCCCAGGAGGCGACCGCCTACCCCCTGAGCCTCCTCCACGGCTACCTCTTGCGCCGCGACCAGCTGGACGCGCTGATCGAGAGGCTGCTGGCGGCGAAGGCCGGCGAGCGGGCCCGCTTGGCCGGCATCAACCCCGATCGCGCCGACGTGATCCTGGCCGGCGCCCTGGTCTATCGCTGGCTGCTCGCGGCGAGCGGCCGCCCGGGGCTCACGGTCTCCGGTCACGGGATGCGGGAAGGGGCCTTCTACCAGCGCTTCCTGCCCGCGCCCCACCGGTTGGCCGACGTGCGCCGTTTCAGCGTCGCCAACCTGACCGCCCGCTTCGGGCTCGGCACTCCCCACAACGCTCACGTACGGCGCCTGGCCCGCCAGCTCTTCGACGGCCTCGCCCCTCTGCACGGACTGTCGGCGGCCGAGGCGGACCTGCTCGACGTCGCGGCGAGCCTGCACGACATCGGCATCACGGTGGACTACTACCGCCACCACCGCCACGGCAGCTACATCCTCGAGGCCGAGAGCCTGCCAGGCTTCAGCCACCGGGAGCACGCGCTGCTGATCGAGCTGGTGCGCCTCCACCACAAGGGCCTGCCCCGCCTCGACCGCTTCCGGCAGCTGCTGCGCCCGGGGGACAAGGAGCTGCTGCTCCGGCTGACCGCCTGCTTGCGCCTGGCCGAGTCCCTCGAACGTTCGCGGGCCCAGCGCATCGAGAGGGTGGAGGTCCAGACCGGGGAGCGGTTCATCCGCCTGCGGCTGGTCTCGGCCGAGGAGCCGGTGGTCGAGGCCTGGGAGGCCGCCAAACACCAGGCCCTGGTCAAGCTCGCCTTCGGCCGCCGGCTGGTCATCGAATCGGCCTGAGGAGGCGCGGCGTCACCAACCACAGGAGCTGGCCCTTGGCCGGGGCGAGGTCGGCCCAGCTGGCGATGGCGAGCTCCACGGCCGCGACGGCGGCGGTGGGAAAGCGGAAGCTGCCGCCGCCGATCAACGCAGAGAGCAGCTCCGACCACACCGGCTCGTGACCCACGAGCAGCAGGTTCGAAGGCTCGGCGCTCAAGCCCCGGACGGTCTCGATCACCCTTTCGGGCCGGGAGGCGTAGAGGGCATCGCTCTCGAGCATCGAGCAGCCCCAGCCGCCGGCCTCGCGGGCCAGCTCGGCGGTACGGCGGGCCCTTTCGGCCGACGAGCTGAGCACCAGGTCCGGGACGCAGCCGCTCGCCGTCAGCACCTCACCGATGAGCCGGGCGGCCTCGACGCCGCGCCTCGCCAGGGGGCGCTCGTGGTCGCTCCACGGCCCGGCCTCCCGGTCGGACTTGGCGTGACGCATCAGCAGCAGGGTGAGCATGGAGAGAATCTCGCACCGGCGCCGCCAGGGGTCAAGCTGCAGCCAGGGCCAACTCGTTGCCGTTTCGTCACTTGGCCCCACCGGTGGCGACGCCGCATTTGCTAGGCTTGCGGCAATGGCCCGACTCGCCGCCGTCCGCGACGCACCTGCCGATCCGGAGCCCCTCCAGGCGCCGAACCTCAACGACCCCGCCCTCTACTTCAACCGCGAGCTGTCCTGGATCAAGTTCAACGAGCGGGTCCTCGAGGAGGCCCTGGACCCCGCGAGCCCGCTGCTCGAGCGGGTGAACTTCCTCTCGATCTTCTTCAGCAACCTCGACGAGTTCTTCATGATCCGGGTGTCGGGCCTGCGCCGCCAGCTCACGGCGAGCGTGCTCGAGGCCCCGCCGGACGGGATGAAGCCCGCCGAGCAGCTCACCGCCATCCGCGAGCAGCTGCTGCCGCTGCTCGATCGCTCGGTGGCCTGCTGGAAAGAGGACCTCGAGCCCAAGCTGTGTGAGGCGGGGGTGAAGATCCTCTCCTACGAGGAGCTGAGGGGCCGCCAGCAGAAGCTCCTGCGCCGGCATTTCAAGGCCGAGATCTTCCCGGTTCTGACGCCTCTCGCCTTCGACCCGAGCCATCCCTTCCCGCACATCTCGAACCTGTCGATCAACCTGGCCGTGGTGGTCAAGGACCCGGTCGATGGCGAGAAGTTCGCCCGCCTCAAGGTGCCACAGACGATCCCGCGCCTGCTGCGGGTGCCGGAGGAGGAAAAGGCCGGGGCCTTCGAGCACCTGGGTCTGGCCGAGGTCAAGACGCCGTACTTCATCTGGATGGAGGAGGTGGTGGCGGCCAACCTCGACCTGCTCTTCCCGGGGCTCGAGATCGAAGCGGCCTATCCCTTCCGCGTCACCCGCGACGCCGACCTCGAGATCGAGGAGGACGAGGCCGCCGACCTGCTGAAGGCGATGGCGGACGTGGTCGGCCAGCGGCACTTCGGCTCGGCCGTGCGGCTCGAGATCGACGAGAACATGCCGCCGCGCATCCGCGACATCCTCACCCGCAACCTCGGGTTGGCACCCTTCCAGGTCTTCACCAACGCGCGCCCCATCGGGCTCGCCGACCTCTCCCAGCTCACCTCCGTCGAGCGGCCGGACCTGAAATACCCGGCCTTCGCCCCGGTGGTGCCGGGGCCCCTCGCGACGGAGCCGGTGTTGCAGGTGGTGGCCCGGCGCCAACACGTCCTGCTCTACCACCCGTACGACAGCTTCGGCACCGTCGTGTCGATGCTCCAGCAGGCGGCCACCGACCCCGATGTGGTGGCGATCAAGCAAACCCTCTACCGCGTGGGCAGCAACTCACCGATCGTCGAGGCGCTGATGGAGGCCCGGGAGCAGGGCAAGCAGGTCTCGGCCCTGGTCGAGCTGAAGGCGCGCTTCGACGAGCAGAACAACATCGTCTGGGCCAAGGCGCTGGAGCAGGCCGGGGTGCACGTGGTCTACGGCGTGCTCGGCCTGAAGACCCACGCCAAGATCTGCCTCATCGTGCGGCGGCAGGCCAAGGGCATCCAGCGTACGGTGCACCTGTCGACCGGCAACTACAACCCGGCGACGGCGCGGGTCTACACCGACCTCGGCTACCTGACGACCGACCCGCAAATCGCGGACGACGTCTCGGACCTGTTCAATGCCTTGACCGGCTACTCGAACAAGCGCGAGTACCGCAAGCTGCTGGTGGCACCGTGGCAGATGCGCCAGGGCGTGATCTCGCGCATCGAGAGGGAGATCGCGAGCCATCTCGTCCACGGCGACGGTTACATCGCCTTCAAGATGAACGCCCTGGTCGACCGCGCCACCATCCGCGCCCTCTACCGGGCCTCGCAGGCGGGAGTGAAAGTCGACCTCCAGGTGCGGGGCATCTGCTGCCTGCGGCCCGGGATCCCGGGGATCTCCGACCACGTCGACGTGACCTCGATCGTCGGCCGCTTCCTCGAGCACAGTCGGATGTATTACTTCCGCAACGGTGGCCAGGAGGAGCTGCTGGCGGGCAGCGCCGACCTGATGCCGCGCAACCTCGGCGGCCGCGTCGAAGTGCTCTTCCCGATCGAGGACCCACGCCTGCGCGCGGCGGTCCGCGACGACGTGCTCTTCCTCCACCTGCACGACAACCAGAAGGCCCGGCGCATCCTCGCCGACGGCAGCAACCAACGCATCGTCCCCGCCGAAGGCGAGCCGGCCCTGGACTCGCAGGAGTGGCTGCTCAGCCACCCCGGCAGCTGGCGGCTGGCGGAGTAGGGCGCCCTCACCCCCTCGATCCCCCTCTCCCGACCCGCCCTTCCTTCCTCCCGGGAGAGGGGGAGGCCAGAGAGTGGTTCCCGTCGTTCCCGCGAAGTCGGGAACCCATCCCCTCCGACCCCTCTCCCGGGAGGGAGGAAGGGCGGGTCGGGAGAGGGGCAGGGGTGAGGGTCTTCGCCTACTCCCCCAACCTCCCCTTCACCTCCGCCCACAACCGCTCGTAGGCCAGGGCCGTCGGGCTCGCCGGGGCGAAGCTGAAGACCGGCTGGCGGCGCACCGTCACCTCCTCCACCAGGGTCGAGTAGGGGATGGCGGTCTCGAGCAGGGGGTAGGGAGAGCGGTAGCTGAGCCAGGCGGTGTCCCGGTGCAGGCTCTTGCGGCGATCGACCATCGACAGGAAGGGCGCCACGACGAGGTCACCGAGCCCCTTCTTGACCAGCTCGGCATGGAGCTGGGCGAGGGCCCGGAGAGAGAGCGGCGCCGGCACCAGGGGCACCACCAGGAGGTCGGCCAGGGCGAAGACCGCCTCGGCCATCAGCGAGAGACTGGGCGGGCAGTCGAAGAAGAGCAGGTCGATCTCGCGGATCAGGGGCCGGATCAGCCCCGCCAGGCGCTCGCTCGGCCGCTTGATCTCGGCGAGGGCGACGTCCAGCTTTCGGTACGAAAAGTCCGCGGGCAGCAGGGTGAGGTTCTCCCAGTCGGTCTCTCGAACCAGCTCGGCGAGCTCCCTCTGCCCGCCGATCAGCTTCTTCGCACCGACCTTCTGCCGGGTCTCCATGCGGTAGACGTAACTGGCCGCGCCCTGCGGGTCGAGGTCCCACAGCAGGGTGCGAAGGCCGTCGCGGGCGGCCAGGGCGGCGAGGTGAACCACCGTCGAGGTCTTCCCGACGCCTCCTTTGAAGTTGTAGACGGCGACGATCTTCACCCGGTTCCACCGAACAGCCGCTCGACCCGGCGGTGCTGGGCCGGCTTGCCGAAGCGCTCGAGGGCCCGTTCGAGAGGCCGGGCCAGGTCGGCCCGGGCGGCCTCGAGCCGGGCGAGCAGGTAGCCTACCGCCATCCCAACCGCGAGCGCGCGCGGCGCCTGCCGCCCGACCTCCGCCGCCAGGTGGCGCAGCTTCTCACCCTGCACGGCGAAGTCGTTGGCGCGACCGAGCAGGTCCTGGATCTGCTTGAGCTCGGTGACGATGGGCGCCAGCGACGCGCGCGGGTAGAGGGGGGCGAACAACTCCAGCAAGTAGCGGTAGCGCTTGCCGGTGATGCGCAGGGCGTGGAGGGCCTCGGGCGTCGGGTGGCTGCCCAGGGATTCGGCCTGCCGCGTGAAGCGGCGCGCGGCCTTCGCCAGCCGGCGGCTGGCGACCTCGCCGATCGGCTCGGCCTCGGGCACGGCACGGTCCCCGGCGCGGCGGGCGAATTGCCCCAGGGCTGCCAGCAATGCCCGCCAGCGCCCCGAAGCCAGCGCCAGCGCCACCACTCGCTGCGCCTCGGCGCGCCGTTTCGAAACGTGGTGCCCGAGCAGGGTCATGCCCTCCTCCGCCCAGGCCGGCATCTCGGCGGCGTGTCCGGCGAGGTCGGCGACGAGCACGTCGAAGTCCCGGCAGGGACCCGTGCGGCTGGCGATCGCGCCGAGCTCGGAGCGCAGTCGCTTCACCCCGTGGCCGGGGGCTACCCGCTCCACCTCGCGCAGCAGCGAGCGCAGCCGTCGCAGGGCGACCCGGAAGTCGTGCAGGAACTCCGGGTCGAGGGCTTGGCGCGTGCCTGGCTCGAGGGCCACCAGCACGCGCGTCAGCTCACCGACCAGGCGTCCGGCGGCGGCCACCACGGGCTCGGCGGGGTCGAGGGAGACCTCCACCTTGGGCGAGAGGGGCACCAGGGGCCGCCCGGTGGCGACCAGGGCCTCCTCGATCTCGGCGCGGAGGCCCTCCGCGGATGCGCCGGTCGCCGCGGTCAGGGCGCTCGCGGCCGGCTCGCTCTCCGCCTCGTAGCCGCGCAGGGGCTCGATCACGGCCCGGCGGCCGAGCCGCGCCGGCTTGCCGTCCTCCGCTTCGGCGCGCCGGCCGACCACCGCGACACGGGCCACCGTCTTACCTCGCTCATCGAGCAGCGAGACGGCGATTCCGCGCTCCTCGATCGCCACCAACGGCAGCAGGCGGCGATCCGCCACGCTCGACGCCAGCGCCTCGCGCAGGCGGCCGGGAGCCATCTCGGCGACGAGCCCGGGCTCGGCCGCCTCCCCGAGGCGCGCCTCGCTGCGGCCCTCTTCGGTGGTGAGCTCGAGGGAGCCTCGGCCGGCTCCCTCCTCTCGGAAGAGCAGGCGGCCTCCGGCGAGCAGGCGGCGATCGTAGGTGTCGAAAAAGCGGCGCCGGCGCACCAGCCTGCGCCTTGGCCCGAGGGCATAGCTACCCGCCAGGGCCTCGAGCAGGCGCTCCGCCTCCCCCTCGTCGCGCACTCGATACGACCGTCGCCCGGCCTCGGCCATCCTCGGCGTCCCCCGGCCGGACATCTTATGGCCTCGATGTGACAAGGCCCGGCCGGCCGGGTAGAGTCCCGCCATGAACTGGCAACCTCTCGTCGAGGCGGCGCTCGCCACCCGCCAGCGCGCCCACGCTCCCTACAGCCACTTCCAGGTCGGCGCCGCTCTGCTCACCGGGGACGGCCGAATCTTCGGCGGCTGCAACGTCGAGAACCGCTCTTTCGGGATGACCATCTGCGCCGAGCGCACGGCGGTGGTCTCCTCGGTGGCGGCGGGGGCCGACAAACCGGTGGCCATCGCGGTGGTCGCCGACGCCTCGCCCCCGGCCCGTCCCTGCGCCCTCTGCCTGGGCACCCTGGTCGAGCTCACCGAGGATCTGCCGATCCTGCTTTTCAACCTCCAGGGCGAGCGCCACGAGACCAGCCTCCGAGCCCTGCTCCCAGATCCCTTCGTCTGGCCGAGGTGATACCCTCGCCGCCGCCATGAGCGAGAACACCCTGATCCGCATCGCCCACAGTCCGGACTCGGACGACGCCTTCATGTTCTACGCCCTGACCCAGAGCCTCCTGGACACCTCGGGGCTGACCATCGAGCACCAGCTCGCCGACATCGAGACCTTGAACCAGGCAGCCTTCGAAGGTCGCTACGAGATCACCGCCCTCTCCTTCCACGGCTACGCCTACCTCGCCGACCGTTACCGCCTGATGCCCTCCGGCGCGAGCTTCGGCGACGGCTATGGCCCGGTGGTGGTCGCCCGCCAGACCTTCGATCGCGCCGGGCTCGCCGGCCGGCGGGTGGCGATCCCGGGCCGCTTGACCACCGCCGCCCTCACCCTGCGCCTCTGGCAGCCGCAGGTGGAGACCGCCGTGGTGCCCTTCGACCAGATCCTGCCCGCAGTGGCCTCGGGAGAGTTCGAGGCCGGGGTGGTGATCCACGAGGGCCAGCTGACCTTCCAGGAGCACGGCCTGCAAGCCGTGGTGGACCTTGGTGCCTGGTGGAAGACCGAGACCGGTGGTCCCCTGCCCTTGGGCGGCAACGGCATCCGTCGCGACCTGCCCGAGGAGCTCCAGCAGCGGCTCTGCCGGCTGCTCACCGAGAGCATCGACTACGCCCTCTCTCACCGCGGCGAGGCCCTCTCGTACGCCATCCGCTACGCCCGGGACCTGGAAGACGACCCGGTGCGCTCGGACCGCTTCGTGGGTATGTACGTCAACGAGTGGACCCGGAGCTATGGCGAGGCCGGGCGGCGTGCCGTCCAGCTCCTGCTCGACCGCGCCGCCGAGGCCGGCATCCTGCCGAACCCGGTGAAGGCCGAGTTCGTCGAGGCTTGAGCACGCCGGGCGCCGCCCCCGTGACGGGGGTCGTCTTCGACCTCGACGGCACCTTGGTCGACTCTCGCGAGGACCTCGCCACCGCGGTCAACCGGCTCCGCCGCGACCTCGATTTGCCAACGTTGCCGCTGCCCGAGGTGGTCGCCAAGGTGGGTGGCGGAGCCCGCGAGCTGGTACGCCGCAGCCTGCCCCCGGCCACGACCGACGAGGTGCTCTCTGCTGCCCTGGCGCGCTTCCTGGTCCACTACGACCAGGTCTGTCTGGACGTCACCCGACCCTATCCCGGGATCGAGGCGCTGCTCGCCGGGCTGGCCCCTCGGCTGCCCCTCGCCGTGCTCACCAACAAGCCCGAGGCCCTGTCGCTCAAGGTCTTGAAGGGACTCGGTCTCGCCCCGGCCTTCCAGGCCGTGGTGGGAGGCGACACCCTTACGGTCAAAAAGCCCGACCCCCAGGGGCTGCTCTGGCTGGCCGAGCTGCTCGGCTGTCCGCCGGCGAGCCTGGTGCTGGTCGGCGACAGCCCGATCGATTTCGCCACCGCGCAGGCCGCGGGCAGCCGGGCCATCCTGGTCGAGTGGGGCTTCACCGCCCCCGAGAGGCTGGCCGAGCTACCGGCGCCGAAGGCCCGCAACGTCGGGGAACTGGTGGCTCTGGTCGCGAAGTAGGGACGCACGGCCGTGCGCCCTCCGGCGGCTGTCGGGCGGCCTCAGCCTTCCGCCGCTATGGCCTCTTCGACCGACTCGTAGATCGGGAAGAGGGAGAGCAGCCCGGCCACCTCGAGCAGGCGGCGCACGCGCTCGGCAGGCTTCACCAGGATGACCTTGCGCTTGCGCTCGCCGAAACGGCCGAGGTAGCCCACCAGCTCGCCGAGACCGGTCGAATCGATGTAGTTGATCTGGGCGAGGTCGAGCACCACGTGCCCCATCTCCTCTGCGAGGGTCCGCTCGAGGGTCTGGGCGAAGAAAGCGGCGCTTTCGCCGAGCTTGATCATGCCGCCGACGACCAGCAAGGTCGTCCCGGGCAGCTGGCGCTTTTCGAGGAACATGGGGACGGCGGGAGTGTAGCAGAGGGGAGGATCGGACAGAGAGCTTGCTGGCGGCAGCCGAAGACAGATAATATCTGTCCAGATACAGATAGTAACCGCATAACCATCATGCTTTTCGCCACCCCCCCCCTGTCCGCCGAAGAGGCAAGAGTTCTCGAAGCAATCGAGGCGCTGAAGGAGCGTCTCGGCCTTCGCGTGGCCGTCACACCGCGACGCTGGTACGGCACCCTCCGTCGCACGGCCTTCGCTCGTGCCGTACAAGGTTCGAACACCATCGAGGGCTATGACGTGGCCCTCGATGACGCGATCGCAGCTGCGGAAGGCGAGGAGCCCTTGGACCCCAAGACGGAGGCGTGGGCCGCCGTCACTGGCTATCGCTCGGCCATGACCTGGGTGCTCCAGCTAGCCGACGACCCCCACTTCACCTACTCGACGGAGCTGCTCAAGGGCCTGCATTTCATGATGATGAACTACAACCTGGCCAAGCAACCCGGGCGCTGGCGTCTGACGCCGGTGCAGGTTCAGGACGACGAAGCGAGGGAGATCGTCTACGTCGGCCCCCCCCCGGTCCAGGTGCCGGGCCTGGTCGACGAACTGGTGGCCGAGCTGAATCAGGGGATGCCTGCCGCCGGCTCCAACGTCGTCCAGGCCGCCATGGCCCATCTCAACCTGGTGATGATCCATCCCTTCGCGGACGGCAACGGTCGGATGGCCCGTTGCCTTCAGACTCTGGTGCTCGCGCGAACCGGTACCCTGGCCCCCCCGTTCTCCAGCATCGAGGAGTACCTCGGGCGAAACTCCCGCGCCTACTACGACGTCCTCGCCGAAGTCGGTGGCGGCTCCTACCAACCAGCCAGCGATGCTCGGCCCTGGATCCGCTTCTGCCTTACAGCCCATTACCGCCAGGCCACCACGCTGCTGCTACGGGCTCGCGAGACCGCCCGCTTGTGGGATGCTCTGGAGGCCGAGATCCACATACGAACCTTGCCGGAACGCGTGATCTTCGCGCTCGCCGACGCCGCCCTGGGAATGCGAGTGCGCAACGCCACCTATCGCCCGATCGCCGAAGTCTCGGATCAGGTCGCCAGCCGAGACCTCAAGAACCTCACCGACCAGGGCATGCTGGTCCCGAAGGGTGAGAAGCGGGGGCGCCACTACGTCGCCTCGGAGTGGCTGCTCGAGGTACGAGGACGGACTCGAGAGACCCGGCGGATCGAGGGTCCCTTCGAGGTCCTGGCCGCCGGGCGGCCTCTGTCCTCGGACCTCCGATGAGCTGGGACGTGCTTCCATCTCCCCTCGAGCCCGGCTATCCTCGCGCTCGACCCCGCTTCGAGATGGAGACGACATGAGCCCACGCCCCTGCCTGAACCTGCTCGCCGCCCTCACCCTGCTCGCCCCCTTCGCGGCCTCGGCCGCCGGGGTGGAGAGCTTCCAGCACGGAGGGCGGGCCACCGCCCAGGTCGGCGCCTTCACCGCCCGCGCCGACGACCCTTCCGCCCTGACCTACAACCCAGCCGGCATCGTCCGTCTGGACGGCTTGCAGATCCTCGGCGGGCTGGACTTCCGCAACGCCAGTGACGACTTCGAAAGCGACGCCGGCCAGCACCGGGCCAACCACACCATCCAGTTCCCGCCGGCCTTCTACCTCACCTGGAAGCCCGCGGAGACCTCGGCCTGGGCCCTTGGGCTGGGCCTCGACACCCCCGCCTGGTACCGCGTGGAGTGGAACACCGCCCTCTTCCCCGGTCGCTACACCACCCGCCTCCAGGAGGTCCGCTTCTTCGAGCTGCACCCGGCCGCGGCCTACCAGCTGGACGAACGCTGGAGCGTCGGCGCCGGCGTGCGCTACCTCACTGGCACCCTGGAGTACGGCTTCAACGTCATCGGCCAGGATTTCGACCCGGCGATCGACCAGCGGGTGGTGGCGGAGCTGGAGGCCACGACCGAGGCCGACGTGGACGCCCTCGCCTTCGACTTGGGCGTCGCCTACGACGCCAACGTCTGGGGCTTCGGCGCGGTCTACCGCAGTGCGGCGAAGCTCGAGGGCACGGGGGACTTCGATCTCTCGGTGCGTGACATCAACTTCCCCCAGTCCACGGACTTCATCCTCACTCGCTTCCCCTACGACCGCGCCGAGCAGAGCTTCGAGATGCCGGCGGAGCTGCGGGGGGGCGTCTGGGTGGCGCCCTACCCCGAGCTGCGCATCGAGCTGGACGCCTCCTTCCAGGGCTGGTCCAGCCTGGACGACGGCGACGTGGTGGTCTTCCCCGATTCCGGCGCCACCGCGTCGCCCGTGGTGGTCGACCGCTCGCGGGACTGGGACGACACGATCTCCCTGCGCCTCGGCCTCGAGGGGGACTTGAGCGAGCAGCTCAGCCTGATGGGTGGCATCGCCCTCGAGCCCTCGCCGGTACCGGACGCCACCCGCGAGCCCGGCTACCCCCGGGGCGACGCCCTGGTCTACGCCCTCGGCGCCAGCTACCACTTCCCCCGCATCAGCTTCGACCTCGGCTACTCCTACGTCGACTTCGACACCGCAAGCGAGAACCCCGAGGACTTGGGCGGCGTCACCGGCGGCCGCTACAGCGGCTTCGAGCACGCCTGGTCGTTCTCGGTGAGGTGGCGGCGGTAGGCCCGGAGCCACCTGAGGTAGACTTGCCGCAGTGCGGCTTCCCCTGAGACATTGGCCGGCCCGAGGGTGGGCCTGGCAGAGAGGGTGACGAACGTGGGCAAGTTCTTCCATCTCCAGGTGGGTCCCGACCGTCTCGCGACCCTGGTTTTCGATACCCCGGACAAGAAGGTCAACGTCTTCGACCAGGCGGTTTTCGCCGAGCTCGAGGCGCTGATCGCCGACCTCAGCCGGCGTAACGACATCGGCTGCCTGGTGCTGCTGTCCGGCAAGGCCGAGACCTTCATCGCCGGGGCGGACGTCAACCTGATCGCCGCCGTCACCGATCCTCGCGAGGCCGAGGAGGGCGTGCGAGGCGGACAGCGGGTCTTCGCCGCCTGGGAGAGCCTGCCCTTCCCCACCGTCGCCGCGATCCGCGGCACCTGCATGGGTGGCGGCACCGAGCTCGCCCTCGCCAGCACCTACCGCGTGGCCTCGGACCGCAAGGAAGTGCGCATCGGCCTGCCCGAGATCCGGCTGGGGATCCTCCCCGCCTGGGGCGGCTGCACCCGCCTGCCGCGGCTGGTCGGCATCGCCGCCGCCCTGGACATCATCCTGGCCGGTAAGAGCGTCGCCTCTGACCGGGCCTTCAAGATGGGGCTGGTCGACGCTCTCCTGCCCGACGCCTCCTTCCTCGCCCTGGTGCGCGACTTCGCCCTCGCCAAGCGGGACCGGAAGCGCTCCGGAGGCGGCAAGGCCGGCGGCTTGCAGCACTTCCTTCTCGAGAAGAACCCCCTGGGCCGGGCGATCCTCTTCTCCCAGGCCCGCAAGCAGACCCTAGCCCAGACCAAGGGCCAGTATCCGGCCCCGATCGCCGCCCTCGAGACCGTGCGCACCGGCATCGAGAAGGGCCGCGAGGCCGGCTTCGACGCCGAGGCCAAGGCCGCCGCCGGGCTCGCCACCGGGGCGATCTCGAAGAACCTGATTCACGTCTTCCAGCTCATGGAGGGGGTGAAGAAGGCCGGGCCCAAGGTCGACGGGCCCCTGCCTCCGGTGCGCGAGGTGCTGGTGCTCGGCGCCGGATTGATGGGTGGCGGCATCGCCCACCTGGTGGCCGACCAGGTGGGCATCCCGGTGCGGCTCAAGGACATCAACGCCAAGGCCCTCGAGAGCGGTATGGCCCACGCCGCCGGCCTCTTTGCCAAGCAGGTCAAGCGGCGCCGGCTGTCGAGGTCCGAGGCCAGGCGGCGACTGACCCTGCTGCGGCCCACCCTCGCCGACACCGGCTACGCCGGGGCCGACCTGATGATCGAGGCGGTGGTCGAGAACCTCGGCGTCAAGCAGAAGGTCTTCGCCGAGGTCGCCGGCCAGACGCGCGACGAGGCGATCCTGGCCTCGAACACCTCCTCCCTCTCGATCGACAAGATCGGCGAGCTGACCCCGGGGCGTGAGCGTGTGGTGGGTATGCACTTCTTCAACCCGGTCGACAAGATGCCCCTGATCGAGGTCATCGCCGGGGAGAAGACCGGCCCGACCGCCGTGGCCGTGGTGTTCGACATCGCCCGCAAGCTGGGCAAGACGCCCGTGATGGTGAAGGACGGCCCGGGCTTCCTGGTCAACCGCCTGCTGATGTTCTACTCGCTCGAGGCCATGTGGCTGCTCGACGAGGGCTTCGCCATCGAGCACATCGACCAGGCCATGAACCGCTGGGGCATGCCCCTGGGACCCATGGCCCTGACCGACGAAGTGGGGGTGGACGTGGCGGTGAAGGTGGCCCACATCATCGGCGAGGCCTTCCCCGATCGGCTGCCCCTGCCGAGCTGGTTGGACAAGACCGCCGGCTCGGGCCGGCTGGGAGCGAAGTCCGGAGCCGGCTTCTACCGCTACGAGAAGGGCCGCCGCACCACCCCGGACCCGGAGGTCTACGCCCTGCTCGGCCTGAAACCCCGCTTCCCCAACCCGGACCTCGAGGCCCTGGCCGAGCGCATGGTGCTGCCGATGGTCAACGAGGCCGCCCGCTGCCTGGCCGAAGGGGTGGTGGGCGATGCCGGCAGCCTCGATCTGGCGATGATCATGGGCACCGGTTTCCCGCCGTTCCGCGGTGGTCTCTGCCGCTGGGCGGACGAGGTGGGCCTGCCCCAGGTGGTCGAGAAGCTCGAGCGCCTGGCCGTCACCGTGGGGCCCCGCTTCCACCCGGCCGAGGCCCTCCGGGCCGCCGCAGGCGGGGGTGGCTTCTACGGACGCTTCGGCGCGAGAGCTTCGTGAGGCCAAAAATCGTCCTCGAACGAGGACGATTAGAGCGACCGAGCCTGGCTAGGTCCCGGTTCCTCCTCTGGCACGGATAGTGCTCCAAAGCACTTCCGAGAGCCAAAGAACCGGAGTAAGGAGAAACCAATGCGCAATACCCTCCGACCAGCACGGCGGATTTCCCTCGCAGCCCTTCTCACTCTTCTCCCACCCCTCGCTCAGCTCGAAGCCCAGCAGCCCGCCGACCAGCGTTTCGGCGAACAGGTCACCGTTTCCGAGGTCCTGCTCGACGTGGTGGTGACCGACAAGCAAGGCAACGTGATCGTCGGCCTCGCCCCGGATGATTTCCTGGTCGAGGAGAACGGCAAGTCCCGCGATGTTGCGACTGCCACCTTCTACAGCAACCGCCGCCTCCTCGGCTCCAGCCAACCCGCCGTGGCCGCCGGCGGCAGCATCGACACCACCCCCCGCAGCCGCTACTTCATCCTCTACTTCGAAGACCAGCGCCGCGCCGCGGCCGACAACCCGGCCCTGCGGTTGCTCCAGCGCCAGCTCGAGGCCGTGCGCGAAGCCAAGGAGTGGATGCGCGAAGAGGTGCTGCTCGACGACTACGTGGCGGTGGTGAGCTACGACGTCAAGCTCAAGGTCCACCAGGACTTCACCCAGGACCGGGGCAACGTGCTCAAGGCCATCGACGGCTTCACCAAGGGTGAGGACCCGGGCTCCAACTGGCCCTCCCGCCTGCCCGAGGCCGGTGAGATCTCCCTGCGCACGGGCCTGCCACGCGGCAAGGAGCTCGACGCGCAGACCACCAAGCCCTACGACGCCCTGCGCGTGATCGCTCAGGCCAGCTCCGGCATCGTCGGCCGCAAGAACCTGATCTACTTCGGGCTCGGCTTCGGCGAGCTCACCGGCTTCGGCCTCTATAAGCCGGACCCGCGCTACTACCCAGGGATGATCCAGGCGTTGAACGACAACAACGTCGCCGTCTACACCATCGACCTGATCCCGAGCGACGTCTCCTCCTACCCGCTCGAGGAGAGCCTGCATCAGCTGGCTCACGAGACCGGCGGCAAGTACTTCGGCAGCTTCGCCAGTTTCGAGACCCCGCTCGGCCAGATCAGCACCGAGAACAGCGGCTACTACCTGCTCTCCTACCAGGCCGAGCACCCGGTGGGCGCCACCGGCTACCAGAAGGTGCGGGTCAAGACCCGCAACCCAGAGTTCCAGGTGCGCACTCGCGAAGGCTACGTCTTCGGCGGCTGAGAGAGCGTGCCATAAATGGGTTGACTTGGCACGATCTAAGCTCTGTGGCAGAATCGGCCGCATGAAACCACAAGTGGGCCATGCGGGCCAACTGCAACTTGGGCCCCAAGGGCGGATCGTCATCCCGGCCGACATCCGCCGCCAGCTGGGGCTCGCACCCGGTGACACCCTGATCGCGAGGATCGAGGACGACCGCCTGGTGATCGAGAAGCCAGACGCGATCGTACGCCGGCTGCGCGCTCGCTTCGCCGCGCTGCCCGCCGGCACTGACCTCGCCGCCGAGCTGATCGCCGAACGTCGGCTGGAGGGGAGCCGAGAAGCGTGAGCCTCCGCGAGGTGACCTACTCCATCCTCCCGGTCGACCGCCTGATCTCCGAGGTGCGCGAGCGCTCGAGGGCCTACGTGCTCGACGCATCGGCCCTCCTCGCCGTCCTCCAGAGCGAAGCAGGTGGCGAGCTCGTGAGGCTGGTCCTCGAGTGCTCCGTGATGTCGACGGTCAACTGGTCCGAGGTGGTGCAGAAGTCGCTCGCCAGGGGCGTCGAGACCGCAGGCATGCGCTGCGAGGTCGAGGCGCTCGGCTTGACCCTGGTCTCCTTCAGCAAGGAGGAGGCAGAAACGGCCGGGGAGCTCTGGCAGACCACCCGCTCAGCTGGCCTCTCCCTGGGAGACCGAGCCTGCCTGGCCCTCGCCACGAAGATGGGTGTGCCGGCCCTCACCACCGACCGCGCCTGGGCAGACTTGGATCTCCCTGCCGAGGTCCAGTTGGTCCGTTAGCCATGGGCGCCTCCGAGGCTCCTCGGGCGGAGACCGCCAAGCGCACCCTCGACCTGGTGGGCGCCGGCCTCGGCTTGGTCCTGCTCTCGCCCCTGTTGCTGATCCTCGCCGTCCTGGTGCGCATCGCCCTAGGCCGCCCGGTGCTCTTCCGCCAGCAGCGCCCCGGGCGCCACGCCAGGCCTTTCTCCCTGGTCAAGCTGCGCTCGATGCGCGACGTCCGCGACGCCGCTGGCGCGCTTCTGCCTGATTCGGAGCGTCTCGGCCGCTTCGGTCGCTTCCTCCGCGCGTCGAGCCTCGACGAGCTGCCGACGCTGTGGAACGTGCTCCGGGGCGAGATGAGCCTGGTCGGCCCGCGGCCCCTGCTGATGCAGTACCTCCCCCTCTACACGCCCGAGCAGGCGCGCCGGCACGAGGTCAAGCCCGGCATCACCGGCTGGGCCCAGGTCAACGGCCGCAATTCCCTCAGCTGGGAGAAGAAGTTCGAGCTCGACGTCTGGTACGTCGACCACCGCTCCCTGCGCTTGGACCTCGCGATCCTGGCTGCTACCATCGGCCGGATCTTCCGTCCTCAGGGCATCCGCCACGGTGACGAGGCCACCATGCCCGAGTTCCTGGGCTCCAACCCCGATTCGGAGAGCACACGACGATGAGCGGCGATCTCCTGATCTACGGCTCGAGCGGCCACGCGCGAGTGATCGCCGAGACGGCGGTCGCCGCCGGCTGGCGGGTCGTCGGCTGGGGGGATGACGACCCCACACGCCTCGACCGGGAGATCGACGGCATCCCCGTGCGGGTGACGGGCACCGAGGAGGCGGCCCGCGTCGCCCTCACGGAGGGCTGGCAGGTGGTGGTGGGGATCGGCGACAACCGGATCCGCCGCCGGGTCTTCGACGAGCTGCTCGGCCACGGCGCCGAGATCGCGACGATCGTGCGCCCACAGGCCGTGATCTCCCCCACGGCCAGCCTCGGCCGCGGCACGGTGGTCTTCGCCGGCGTGGTAGTCCACCCGGGAGCCCAGATCGGTGAAAACGTGATCCTCAATACTGCCTGCTCGGTCGACCACGACTGCACCATCGGCAGCCATGCCCACCTGTCTCCCGGGGTCCACCTGGGCGGCACCGTCGAGGTGGGCGAAGGCGCCCACCTGGGCGTGGGGGCTTCGGTGCGCAACAACCTCACCATCGGCGCCTGGACGCTGATCGGCGTCGGCGCTGCCGTCGTCGAGCCGATCGAATCCGGGGTGGTCGCCTACGGCGTGCCCGCCCGGCCTCTCTCCCACCAACCCGCATGAAGCGCATCTACCTCTCGCCTCCTCACGTCGGGCCGGAGGAGAGGGCCCTCCTGCTCGAGGCCTTCGACTCCAACTGGATCGCCCCCCTCGGGCCCCACGTCGACGCCTTCGAGCGCGAGCTTGCGACGGTAGTTGGACTGCCCCACGCCGCGGCCCTGTCGAGTGGCTCGGCGGCTCTCCATCTGGCCCTGTTGCTGCTCGAGGTCGGCCCCGGGGACGAGGTGATCGCCCCCACCCTCACCTTCGCGGCCACCGTCAACCCCGTGCGCTACGTGGGGGCCACGCCGGTCTTCCTCGACTCCGAGCCCTCGAGCTGGAACCTCGACCCCAATCTCCTGGAGGAGGAGCTCGAGGCGGCCGCCCGGCGCGGCAAGCTGCCCAAGGCGGTGATCACCGTCGACCTCTACGGCCAGTGCTGCAACTACCGGCGCATCCTCCCCCTCTGCGAGCGCTGGGGAGTGCCGCTGGTGGAGGACGCCGCCGAGGCCCTCGGCGCCACCTTCGAGGGCCGGCCGGCCGGCAGCTTCGGGGCCCTCGCGGCCTTCTCTTTCAACGGCAACAAGGTCATCACCACCAGCGGCGGCGGCATGCTGCTCGCCGCCCGGGAGGATTGGATCCGCCGCGCTCGCTTCCTCTCCACCCAGGCTCGCGACCCCGCACCGCACTACCAGCACTCGGAGATCGGCTACAACTACCGGCTCTCCAACCTACTCGCCGCCCTCGGCCGCGCCCAGCTCCGGGGCCTGGCCGCCAAGGTGGAGGCCCGCCGGGCGAACCATCGCTTCTACCGAAAGGCCCTCGGCGGCGACCCCGGGATCGCCTTCATGCCCGAGATCGAAGGCGGGCGCTCGTCGTTCTGGTTGACGGCGGTGACCATCGAGCCCGAGGCCTTCGGTGCCGATCGAGAGGCCATCCGCGTGCACCTCGAAAGCCAGAACATCGAGGCCCGGCCGGTGTGGAAGCCGATGCACCTGCAGCCGGTCTTCGCCGAGTGCCGGGTGCGGGGGGGGGCGGTGGCGGCGGAGCTGTTCGAGCAGGGCCTCTGCCTGCCCAGTGGCTCGAGCCTCACGGACGAGGACCGCGAGCGGATCCTCGCGGCCTGGCGCACGGTGCCTCAGACCTTGACGCGTCGCCGGACCCAGTCGGCCGCCAGCGACAGCAGGTAGAGCCCCGCCGCCACCAGCACGATGGTGCCGCCGGGGGCGAGGTCTCCGGCCCAGGACAGGGACAGGCCGCCCAAGGCGCTCAGCACGCCCAGGGCCATGGCGATCAGCAGGGTCGACCGCACGCTCCGGGCCAGCCTCCCGGCGGCGAGCACCGGCAGCACCATCAGGGCGGCCACCAGCAGCAGGCCCACCGTGCGCATCGAAAGCGAGACGGTCAGCGCTGCGAGCACCGCCACCAGCAGATTCAGGCCCAGCACCGGCAAGCCGCAGGCGCGCGCGGCCTCCTCGTCGAGAGCCACCGCCAGCAGCCGGCGGTAGAGGGCGGCGAGCACGGCGAGCACCAGCGCTCCCGCGGCGGCCATCTTGAGCACCGTGGCCGGCTCGACGGTCAGGATCGAGCCGAAGAGGTAGGCGAAGAGGCCGGCGTTGACCGCTCGCGCCGCGCTCGCCAGCACCACCGCGGCGGCCATGCTGGCGTAGAGCAGGAAGGCCAGGGCCTGGTCCCCGACCGCCCCTCCCCGAGAGTGCAGCAGCTCCATCACCAGGGCTCCGGCCACCGAGACCGCCAGCGCCGTCGCCACCGGGTCGAGACCCAGGAGCTGGGCCAGGGCCACGCCGGCGAAGGCGGTGTGGCCGATGCCGTCGCCGATCAGGCTCATCCGGCGCTCGACCAGGAAGAAGCCCACCGCCGGCGCCACCACCCCGACTACCAGGCCCGCCGCGAAGGCGAGCTTCATGAACTCGGGCACGGGTGGCTCCCCTCGCGGCCGTGATGGTGGGACGGGTCGTGCCAGACCTGGGGCAGCTGGCCGATCGGCCCGTCGAAAACGATGCCGCCGCGCACCAGCACCAGCCGCTGCACGTGCCCTTCGATCGCGCCGAACTCGTGGGAGACGTAGAGGATGGTGACGCCATGGCGGCTGTGCAGGTCGCAGAGCAGCTCGGCCAGCCGCTCCTGCGCATCGACGTCCACTCCGGTGGTCGGCTCGTCGAGGGCGATCAGGCGCGGGTCGGCCGCGAGCAGCTTGGCGAGGAAGGACCGCTGTTGCTGGCCGCCGGAAAGCTGCGCCACCGGCCGCCGGGCCACCGAGGTCAGGCCCACCTCCTCGATCGCCGCCTCGACCCTCTCCCGGCCCGCGGCGGAAAGAGGTCCGAAGGGCCGCTCCACCGCCGCCCTCCCGGCGGTCACCAGCTCGTGCACGGTCACCGGCGCGCCGATGCCGACCTTGGCCCGCTGCGGCAGATAGCCCACCCGCGGGCGCACCGAAGCTCGATGAGCCGGCTCTCCGTAGAGCAGGGCCGTACCGGTGGTCGGCCTCTCGAGCCCGAGCATCAGCCGCAAGAGGGTGCTCTTGCCGCCGCCGTTGGGTCCGGCGACGGCCAGGAATTCCCCTTCGGTCACCAGCAGATCGACGGCGGTGAGGGTCGGGACGTGGCCTGGGTACGAAAACGAAACGTCGATCAGCTCGACGGCTGCCGGCATTCGAGAGCCTCCACGAGAACGGCGAGATTCTCTCGCATCACGGCGTAATAGTCCTTGCCGGCGGCGATCTCTTCGGCCGAGAGGCTCTCCAGGGGATGGAGCAGCACGGTCTTCGCCCCCGCCTCCCGCGCCAGGGTCTCGATCACCGACGAAGGCGTCTGGCGATCGCCGAAGACCACGCCGGCGCTGCTGCTCCTGGCCTCCGCCACCAGGCGAGCCAGGTCCCGCGGGGTCGGCTCTCCCTCCGGGTCGAAGCCGGCGAGGGCCACCTGCTCGAAGCCGTAGCGGTCGCACAGGTAACCGAACGCGGCATGGGCGGTGACCAGGCGCCGGTGCTCGCAGGTGGCGAGGGCGGCCTCCAGCTCCCGGTCGAGGGCCTCGAGCCGGGAATACGTGGCCTGCGGATCCGCCCCCGAACCGAGCAAGGGAGCGAGGGCCCAGGCCACGCGGGCGAAGCGCAGCGGGTCGAGCCAGACATGAGGGTCGAGGACCCCGGGGCTCGATGAGAGCAGCTCCAGTCCGGGGACGGCGAGGACGTCGAAGGTCGGGGCCAGGCGGCGGGCCAGCACCCGATCGACCGCCGGTTGGAGCCCCCGGAGGTAGACCACCAGGTCAGCCTCGAGGAGGGCCGTGACGTCGCCGGGGGTCAGCTCGAGGTCGTGGGGCTCGGCCCCCGCCGGAGTGAGACAGGCGACGGAGGTCCCCTCCGGCGCCATCTCGCGGACGAGGAAGGCCAACGGCTCGAAGCTGGCGATCACCGAGAGACCGGGCCTGGCCGCTTGCGGCTGAACCGGCGGGCCTTCTTGCTCGGGCTGGCAGGCGCCGAGGACGAGCGCCAGGACCGTCGCCAGGCAGACGCTCGCCGCGGCTCGGAGGGAAGACTCCATGGTGACTGCATGATAGTGGCTCAATCGTGTCCTCCGTCGGCCCCGTCGGTGGGAGGTGTTCGAGGTGGAACCACCGCGACCGGACCGCCGCCTCGACGCTCCAGGACGTGCACGTCCAGGCGGGGCTTCTCGCCAGGCGCGAGCACGATGAGCCTCACCCGCGGCAACACCCTGGCGAGGGTCTCGGTTCGGAGGTCCTCTCGCATCAGCCCGGGCGAGCGCTGTTTCTCGGCCAGCAGGCGCCTGAAACGCTCGGCGGTCCCTCCCGCCTCGAGGGTCCGCGAGGACGCCGCGGCTTCCGCGGCGGAGACGAGCTGGCCGGCCTGACCACGGGCGAGGCCCAAGGAACGCTCCCGCTCGGCCTCGGCCCGATGGGTGGCCTCCACCGCCTGGGCACGGGCGTCGGAGACGTCGCGGAAGGCCTGGGCCGCCTCCCCCGGCGGCTGCAACGACTGCAGGGCCACGGACACCAAGGCCACCCCCACGCCGTATCGGTCGAGGCGGGCCTGAGCCTCGCGTCGCACGCGGTTCTGCACCTCGGCCTTGCCAGAGGTGAGCAACTCCTCGACGGGGCTGGTCGCCACCGCCGCCACCAGCGCCGAGCGCACGGCCTGGGCGATCAGCTCCTCGGGGCTCTCGCCGGCGAACAGGAAGGTGCCCAGACGACTGACGCGGAACTGCACGACCAGCGAGGCGTCGACGAGGTTCTCGTCGCCGGTCACCAGGTCCAGGCGACCCCAGCCTTCACCCGCGATCTCGAGCCGGAACACGTCGGCCGTGCGCGCCGTCTCCACCCTCTCGATGCCGAAGGGCAGACGGACGTGGAGGCCCGGTCCGACAGCGTCGTCGACCAGACGCCCGAAGCGCACCCGCGCCGCCGACTCGCCATTGGCCACGGTGAAGAGGCCGCTGGTGGCCACCGCCAGCGCCAAGGTCGCGGCGGCGCCGGCGAGGAGCAGACGTGGCTGTCGGCGGTGGACCCAACGACGGGCGCGACGGATCCAACGCACCGAAGGCGGCAGCTCGCTACGGGCCACGGAGTCCCTCCAAGAGCTTCGAGTCGGCCTCGATGAAGATCGTGGTGTTCTCGTCGAGCACCCTCTCGGCGGTCTCGAGCCCACGCAGGAAGCGGTAGAACTCCGGGTCGCGGCGGTAGGCCTCGGCCAGCAGGCGCATGGCCTGGGCCTCGCCGCCACCACGGATGACCTCCGCCCGTGAGCGGGCCTCGGCCAGGATGCGCTCCTGCTCGGCGGCGGCCTGCGCCTCGATCTTGAGCGCCTCCTCCTCTCCCTCGCTGCGGTAGGCGGTGGCGATGCGCGCCCGCTCCGCCCGCATCCGCTCGATGACGCTCGCGCGGTTCTGGCGGGGCAACGAGAAGCCGTTGATCGCCACGTCCACCACCTCGATACCGAAGTTCGTCCGGGCCTGGCCGTCGATCGCCGCCACCGCCCGCGAGGACAGTCCCTCGAGGTCGACCTTGCTCGGATCGGCGTTGACGAAGGTCTCCATCGGCCGCGAACCGACGAGTGCACCGAGCTCGGAGGTCGCGAGGTCGAGCAGGCGCGCCTCGGCTTCGGGCCGGGTCTTCACCGTCTGCACGAAGCGCAGCGGGTCGGCGATGCGCCAGGCGACGAAGCTGTCGATCAGGACGTTCTTCTTGTCCTTGGTCAGCATCTCGGTCGGCTCGTTGTCGAAGACCAGCAGCCGCCGGTCGAGCTTGACCACCGAGTCGATCGGCCAGGGCAGCTTCCAGGACAGACCCGGCTCGGCCAGGTTGGCCAGCGGCCGTCCGAAGCGGGTGACTAGCCCGATTTCGGTCTCGTGGACCACCACCAGAATGGTCGTCAACCAGGTGGTGGCCAGGGCCACCAGGAGCGCGCCGGAGAACCAGCGCCAGGATCCGTTCATGGTCTCCCTCCCTCGCGGCTCGGGGCCGGAGCGTCTCGCCAGAGCGTGATGCCACGCCCGGCCTTGCCTTTGGGCAAGATCACCTTGTCTCGTCTCGGCAGGCTGCGCTCGACGCTCTCGCGCCAGAGCAGGTCCGAGAGCAAGCCCCGGGCGGCGGTGAGTGCCCGCGCCCGGTCGACGAAGGCCTCGGACTTCCCCCGCGCCTCGACCTCCCGGCCGGCCGCCCGGGCCTCGGCCTCAGCCAACAGCCGGGCCGCCTCGCCACGGGCCCGCGGCACTCCCCCGGCCAGGGTCTCCCACGCCCGATGCACCCGTGTCTCACGATCCTCCCGGGCGCTCGCCACGTCGCGGAAGGCGTCCACCACCTCGTTGGGTGGATGCAGGTCGACGAGGCGCACTCCGCGGATCTCCACCCCCAAGCCCACCCGCTCGGCGCGCTCGGCGAGTCGGGTGTCGATGGCTTCTTCGAGCAGCCGGCGATCGGTGGTCAGCAGCGGCTCCAGAGCCCACGAAGCCACCAGGCCGCGCGCGACTGCCGAGGCGTAGAGAGCGATCACGTCCACCCGATGGTCGAGACGGTAGAAGAAGGCCTCGGGGTCGGCCACCCGGTAGTGAACCGTGAAGCTCATCTCGACCAGGTTCTCGTCGGCTGTCAGATAGGTCGCCACCTCGGGGTCGGTGTTCATCGCCGCCAGCGGGCTGTGCCACTCGGTGGGGTTCGCGGACAGGGTGATCCGTCGGCGGTCGGCGATCATCGCCAGGTCTGCCTTGAAGCCGATGTCGGCTTTGCGCGGATAGGAGACTCGCCACACCTCGATGCGACCGAAAGGCCGGGGCCAGGCACCGTGCAGTCCCGGTGGCAGACGGCTCGCGGTCAGCCGACCGAAGAGGAAGCGGAAGCCCTGACCGTCGGCGGGCACGACCTTCCAGCCCGAGAACAGGTAGAGCAGCACCGCCAGCCCTGCGGCCACTCGGCCGAGACGGCCGAGGAGAGCGCGGACCGGAGTCGGCAGGAAGTGGGTGGAGAGCTCCCGCCAGCCGCTCGCCGCCGCTCCGCGCGCCAAGCGCCAGCCGACCAGGCCGAAGAGCAGAGCGAACAGCAGCCAATCCCCCGCTCCGATCCGGGCCGAAGGGTCGATCGCCGAGCTGACCGCGACCGAGAGTCCGAGCGGAGCCGCGAGGGCGTCGAGGGCGACCCCCGAAAGCAGAGCGCCAGCAACGATCGCGACCAGGTAGACCTTGACGAAGCGACGGCCGAAGGTGCGGCCGAGCAAGAGCAGGGTTGCGGCGTTGGTGGCCGGCCCCGCGAGCAGGAAGACCAGCACGGCACCGGGGGAGAGGCCCTTGGCGAGGAGCACCGCAGCGATCGGCGTCGAGGCCGAGGCGCACATGTAGAGCGGAATGCCCACCACCAGCATCACCAGCATGGTGGCGAAGCCGCTGCCTAGACCCAGCTCGGCGAGGTCTCCCGGCAGCAACGCCGAGAGCAGACCGGCGATCAAGAGGCCGAGGAGCAGCCAGAAGGCCAGGTCGTGGAGCAGTTCGACGAAGCCGTAGCGCAAGGCCGGGCGCAGACTTCCCTCCCAGAGCTTTCGCCAGGGACCTGGCCCTTCCTCGGCCGACGGCCAGCGAAACAGCGTGCGACCGGCCTCGGCCAGGTCCCGCCAGGCCGTGGCGGAGCCCCCCACGACCGGGCCATGGTCATGGTGGCAGTCCGGGCCCTGGTCGTGAGCGCACGCGTGATCGCGCCCGTCGCGCCGCTCGGGAAGGTAGGCGATGGCAAGGACGCCGCCGATCATCGCGGTCAGGAAGGCCGCGATCGGCCGCGCGATCGCCATCACCGGCCCCATCGTCCCCCAGGTCAGCAGGATCGAGTCGATGCTCGACTCCGGGGTGGTCGTCAGGAACGACAGGCTCGCCGGCTGGCTCGCCCCCTTGCGGCGCAGCTCAACCGCCACCGGCACCACGCCGCAGCTGCAGATCGGCAGGGGAATGCCGATGAGGGCCGCACGCACGGCGCCGGAGAGCCCGCGCCGGCCCATCCAGGACAGCAGCAGGCTCTCCGGCAGGAGCACGTGCATCAGGCCGGCGATCAGCAATCCGAAAAGCAAGAAGGGAGCCGCCGCCGCGCCGAGGGCGACGGACTCCCACAGCACTTCCGTGAAGAAGCTCATGAGCTCGTCTCGAGCAGTGGCCGGCTTCGGGCCGGCTTCAGCTCAGAAGGTGAAGCGGAGCCCGAGGTTGACGTCTCTGCCGGGCAGCGGCACCAGGTCCTTCAGGAAGGACACGTGGTTGCGCGCCTCCTCGTCGGTCAGGTTGCGGCCTCGCAGCATCAGGTCGAGCACCCGACCGGCGACGAAGAACCGGTAGGAGACCCCGGCATTGACCAGCGTGTAACCGTCGGTGGGCGCCTCGTTGGCGGCCACGCGGTCCTGCTCCTCGGCACGCACGGCCTCGGCCCAGGTCCGGAACCGATGCCAGTGGTAGTTCACCCCCAACGTGAACCGGCGCGGCGGGATCCGCGGCAAGGGATCTCCGGAGTCCCGGAGCTCGGCGCGCACGAAGTCCGCCCCCACTTGAAGGTGCAGATGCGAGTCCGTCCCCTCGTAGAGGTGCAGCAGCCCCTCGAGCTCGGCACCGTAGAACTCGGCGCCCTCCTGGGAGAGCTCGAAGACCGCCAAGCCGTCCTCCTCCTCGCCGGTCGGGCGCTCGAAGACGTAGCCGTCGAAGCGGTTGGCGAAGACGCTCAGGGTGGTGGTGAGCCAGCCGGTCCGCTTGGAGACCGAGGCGTCGAGACCGAGGCTCACCTCGGAGTCGAGGTCCGGGTCCCCGATCTCGAAGGCCCGGGTGGCGACGTGGGGGCCGTCGGCGTAGAGCTCGGTCGCCGTGGGCAGGCGCTCGGAGCGGGCCAGCGAGAGGCTCGCGGACCAGTCCGCGTTGGGCTCCCAGACCAGGCCGAGGGAGCCCGAGAAGCCGTCGAAGCTCCGATCCGGGACTCCCTCGCCCTCCGGCGCGAGCTCCTGGCGCTCGTAGCGGCCACCGAGCTGGAGGCGGGCTCGGTCGCCCGGCAAGGCCACCTCCTCGAAAGCGAAGACCGCCAGGCTGTCAGTCTGCGACGGCGGCACGAAGGCCTCCTCGCCGATCGCCGCGAAGTCGCTGGTGGCGAGCTGCACGCCGACCGAGCCGCTCCAGGGGCCACGCTGCTCCTGGATCAGCTCGAAGCGGCCCTCCCAGCCTTCGTTGGTGAAGAGGGTGCCGATCTCCTCGCCCTCGAGCTCCCGGTGCTCGTAATCGGTCCGGCCCAGGCGCAGCTTGGCGCCGCGGAACGGGCCGAAGGGGCGCTGGACCTCGGCCTTGAGGTCGACCCGGCGCTGCTCGAGGTCGATGCGCACGGCCGCTTCCTCTTCCTCCTCGGGCGGCTCCTCCGCGTCTTCGCCCTCATGAGCGTGCCCCGGCACGCCGTACAGCGTGTCGAACCCGGAGACCGAGAGGCCCACCAGAGCGGCGTCGCCGATCCACGACAGACCCAGACTCCCCGACTCGGCCTCGACGGCACTGTTCTCGACCCGGCCGGCCTCTTCGCCTTCGTCGGGGTCGACCTCGGCGAAGCCGGGAATCTCGTAGTCGTCGGTCTCGCGTTGGCTGTAGTCGAGGTGCCAGGCGAAGCTCCCGCCGCCTCCGCCGAGCTTCACGCCACCCGTGCGCTCGTCCGCCGCGGAGCCGGCCGAGGCCTCGACCGAGCCCGCGACGGCGGCCGTCGCCGGAAAGCTGGGGATGCGCTCATCGAGGACGTTGACCACCCCGCCGATCGCCGTCGAGCCGTAGAGCAGGGTCGAGGGTCCGCGCAGCACCTCGATGCGGTCCGCCGAAAGCGGATCCAGGCTGACCGCATGGTCCGGGCTCAGGTTCGAGGCGTCCGAGGAGCCGATGCCGTCCGAGAGCATGCGCACGCGGTCGCCGCCGAGGCCACGGATCACCGGCCGGCTGGCGCCCGGGCCAAAGAAGGTCGAGGAGACCCCGGGTTGATGGGCGAGGGTCTCCCCGAGAGTGAGGTCACGGCGCTGGTCGAGCTCCTCGTCCGACAGCACGGTGGTGGGCTGAGCCACTTCCAGCTGGAGGCGCGGCCCGCCGGCGCTGACCACGATCTCGTCATGCAGCATCTCGACGTCGAGGGTGACGGTGACTGCGTTGTCGCCGGCGGCGAGCTCGAGCACCTGGGCGCCCCGGCCGAAGGTGGGGCTCTCGGTCTCGACCAGGTAGCGGCCCGGCCGCAGCCCTTCGAGGCGGAAAGAGCCGTCGCGTCCGGCCCTGATCCGCCGCTTCGAGTCGACGACGGTGACCACGGCATCCGTGACCGGATCGCCGGTCGAGGTGACCACCTTGCCGGTGACCGTCGCGGTTTCCTGGCCATGGGCCGGCAGGGGCCCGGCGAGCATCAGCACGGTCAGGCCCAAGGCCAGACCGATGGAGAGTCGGGTTCTCATCTTTCGGATCCTCCTCCGCCGGTCCGCGCGCGGATCGGCGAGCGATTCAAGGGTTGGCCGAGGTCGCCGGCAGGGCCGGGCTCGGCGTCAGGCTCGATCGAGGAACGGGAGGATCAGGCGCGGGGCGGGCCGCGGGAGGGGGCGGTGGCGACTTCGGGCGCCGAGGCGGGCAGGCCAACGTGAGACGAGATACGCCCGATTTCGACCGGGGTCTGCCCCAGCCGGGACGGCGCGGTCTCGAGGCCGACGGCCGCAACGCGCAGGAGGCAGACTGGACAGAAAGACCGATGCTGGTCCGGGGTGGGCTCGAAATGTTCGGCGAGGCCGGGATGGCAGGAGCCGGCGGCGGCGTGCTCGAGCGGGCCGCCGTGGCCGACCGACTCGCTCGCCGGGTGGATCTCGAACGCTGCGCCGAGGCACAGGATCGAGAGCGCCAGGGCGATCA